>NZ_CP009506.1:940792-1254389 GCF_000970085.1 Methanosarcina siciliae T4/M
GTAGCCCTCGTTTTCATGCAGGTACTTGCGGAAGAAGTTCTCTGCCAGTTTCACACCCACTTTCCAGGCGGCAGGGGTCGGGATTTTCCAGGGGTCAATGGCATAGAAATTCCTGCCCGTTGGCAAAATTTCTATTTTACCGCGAGCAAGGGCTCCAGAGGCGCCTGCTTCCACATGTTCGGCGTTAAACCCGCGCAGGAGATTGTTGACCTCATCCGGGGTCCGGTTGATTTCCGGGAGAAGGTCTTCTGCCAGCCTGACCGATTTGACAATCTTTTCAAGACCGGGGGAATGGAACTCGAGGCTCTGCCCTGTAGCGACAGACATTTCCCACTTTGATATCTCAAAAATTTCTTCATCGGAAATTAAGTCTCTTTCAAGGACTCCTGTCATAATTCCCCTGGCAATCTCCGTGCAGGTGTCAAGAAGTTTGCTCCCTGTCATGCCGAATTCCCGGATGAACGCAGTGTGGTCGTCCAGTATGCTGTCATAGTCAAGCCCTATGGCTTCCAGGATTCCCCTCCTTATAGACGGGGCATTCCCCTGGTCAAACCTCAGGATTGAAACGAGCATGTCAACCAGGGCTTCTCCTTCCGGAGCCTGCCCCAGGATGTGGAGTCCGTCCCGTATCATGGTTTCCCTGACCATGTCCATCTGGTCGTGCAGGTATTCCATATAGTCTTCAAAAGTTTCGAAATCACTGATCGACCTGGGGAAATTGGCTGCTGCAGCTTTTTCCGCGATTATTTCCTGCAGTACTCTTGCCCTCCCGAGGTCTTTTGTTAGCATTGCCCTTTTATATTCCTCAAGGGGTTCTTCCAGTTCTTCCAGCACCCCATAGGTTTCTGCAGCAGCCATCACGGGGTGGAGGTGGTCCACAATTACCGCGAGCCCTCTCCTTTTGGCGACGGACCCTTCCATGGGGTTGCTTGAAACGTATATGTACAGGTGGGGCATGCTCCCCACACATATCTGGGAGAAGCAGGATGACGACTGGGCTACCGTTTTCCCTGGAAGGAGTTCGATATTCCCGTGCGTGCCCACGTGAACCATGACGTCGGCTCCAAACTCCTTTTCTATCCATTTGTAGTAGGCAAGGTACTGGTGCGGGGGAGTGATGTCCGGGTCATGCAGGATCTTGCAAACGGTCCCGTCACACCGGGCTCCTGCGCATCCCCTCTTGGGCTGCAGCCCGATAAAGACATTTCCGAGATCAAGGCCCGGGATTGTGATACTGTTCTCATGGAGGGCAAGACTCAGCTTATCTACCCTTTCGAGCTTTTCAATACCCTGTTCAAAGGGGTTGCCCCAGCCTTCAAAGACTTTATTTCTTGCATCCTCGGGGAGTTCATAGAGCCACTCTTTATATGTCTCAAGGGGAACAAAGCCAGCAGCTCCTCCATGCTTGATTATTTCGCTCAGGGGGGTCCACCGGAATTCGCTTATGGCTTTTTTCTCAAGTATTGTATCGATAAGCTCTTTTCCATTTTCAGGGACCCAGTTGAGAAAATATCCTTCCTCTTTGAGCCTTTTCAGAATAATTGAGACGCTTTCCAGGGTGTCGAGCCCAAACCCCGCTCCTAC
This sequence comes from Methanosarcina siciliae T4/M, assembly GCF_000970085.1. Lineage (NCBI taxonomy): Archaea > Methanobacteriati > Methanobacteriota > Methanomicrobia > Methanosarcinales > Methanosarcinaceae > Methanosarcina > Methanosarcina siciliae. Next base: position 942,377 of record NZ_CP009506.1, read on the forward strand.
TGTCGCCTCCACTCCGCTCTTGCAGGGGGAATTGTGTAAGATTATTGCGACCTTTTTTTCGGAATTTGGTTTTCTCCCGAGTTCGATCCATTTCCCTACCCTGCGAATAAGGAAATCTATCTGGTCATTAATGGGTACGGGGTCCTGAACCTCTGTTCCGGTCACAGAGTCTAGCTTTTTTTCGGCGGTGCCTATTATGATCGGTTCTGCAAGCCCGTCAAATTCGGGTAGTGCAACACTGATTATAATCTGGGGGATGCTAAGCCCTTCCGGGTTTGCTTTCCATTCTTCGGGGGTCTGGGAAGAATGAATCATTTTCAGGCATGGGACATTTAGTTCCTTGAGGATGTTTGTTTTTTCCTGGCCTATGCTTCTGCCCTTCCCGCCCTTGAGGTTGAGAAAAAATGCGGCATAAATGACCGCTGCATCAACAAGGACTTTTCCGCCCTTCATAAAGTATTTCCTGATGATCTCGTCCGAGCTTCCTCCGGGAGACCATTTGTCCTGGATGGCGGCAATCACCCCAAAGTTTTTTTCTTCCAGTTTTCGGATAAGGGCGTCAAAGACTCCCAGGGAGTCCTCCATATAGTAAAGGTTGGGGAAAAGAAGCCCTACGGTCTTGAACATGCTTTTCCCGTTTTCCGAATACCATTCAAGGTAACTTTCAAGGTCTGTGAAAATCTCTCCTGCGTCCGGGTGGTATATGCCCGAAGAGGGGACCTCAACAGGAGGATTTACCTCGTGATTGTTTTTCCCGGCCAACTTTCCGGCATAAAGAAGCAGATTCTCTATATTTTCCGGGCCACCATAATTCTGGTAATTCCAGAAGACCTTCAAATGCCGGGGGGAGACCGTGCCAAGGGCAGCGCACATTGGGGAGAGGGGAATGATAGGTTTTGATGTGCGCTTTTTTAACTCTTCCATATCCGCAAAAACCCCTTCGTAATCAGGGGGGAAACTGATCAGGATCGCATCGGCTTCCTTTTCAAACCATTCCATTAGGGCCTGAGGCACCCCGGGGGGAGCATCCTCATCGAGAAAGTTTTCAAACCTTGCAGTGACCTCAAATCCCTTTTTATTCAGGTTTTCAATCGCACTGCTGTATGTTTTAAGCATCAGGCCCCGGCTTGGGCCGTAAACTGCTAATACCCCTCCGATTTTCATGTTTCACTCCTCGCTGAAGTACGCTTTTTTGAAGGGGATGAATCCGTCAAAACCGTGTCTTAACTCAAAATTCTTGAATTCTTTCTTTGCAGTGCCTACTTTCACAGGGTGCATCAGGAAAGCACAGACACACTCGTCCATGATTACCTCCTGCATCTGGTCGTAGAGAGCTTCCCTCTGCTCGGGATCCACGGTGCTCAGGGATCTGAAATAGAGTCCGTCAAAGGTTTCATTGTTCATGATAGGGTACGTACCCTTCGAGCAGAAGAACATGAACAGGTAGGGGTAGGGGTCAGTTTCTCTCTTTCCGTAGTTGGGGATCGTAGCCATGTCAAAGTCTTTTTCCTTTAATGCAGTCTGGTAAGCTCCGCTTTCAAGTACTCTTATGTTAACTTTTATTCCTATTTTTGAAAGCTGGGCCTGAATTACCTCTGTCATGGCTCTGTAATAGGGCCTGGTATTCGCATCAATAAGGTTTATTTCGAAGGGTTTTCCGTCTTTTTCTACAATCCCGTCTCCGTCCTGATCTTCCCATCCCGCTTCTTTTAGGAGTTCGGCGGCTGTTTCAGGGTCATAGGCGTATCCCTCGATTTCGGTATTCGTCCAGGGGATAGAATCATCATAACCTATAGGGCCTACGGCCGGAATGCCATATCCTTCAAGGACGGAATCAACCAGTTCCTGCCTGTCAATTCCATAGTTTACAGCTTCTCTTATTTTCTTGTCACTGAAATATTCACTTTCCACGTTGAACCCGATTATGTCAATCTGGGCATCGGGCCTTGTATATATTTCAAATCTCGGGTCTTCCCCAAGCCTCTTAACGTCTGATAGTCCTATTCCGGAGATGTCTGCCCCGATAACATCCAGTTCTCCTGCTTCGAATGCTATAACCTGGGTGCTTGCATCCGGAATCGCTTTAACGATCACTTTCTGGATTTTTGGGGCTCCTCCCCAGTAATCGGGATTTGCCCTAAGGGTGATTTCCTCTCTGGAATAGTTTTCAAGAATAAATGCACCTGTGCCGATTGCTTCCTTAAACTCTCCATCACTGTCATAGCAATTGGGACAGACGATCCAGGCCGCAGCGACTTCATCAAGGAAGGGCCCAAAGGGTTTGCCCAGAGTGACATTCAGGGTGTAATTATCTATTACTTCTATGGATTCCACTGTAAGACTGTACCTGCTGGCAGAATCTCCAAAGGATTTATTAAGGGAGTAACTCGCGGTATATGCGTCAAAGGGAGTTCCATCGTGGAATTTCACTCCCTCGAGCAGGTGGAGTATCCATGTTTTACCGTCTTCGGTCCTTTCCACTGAAGACGCAAGGGCCGGATGAATGCCTTCCCTATCCGAAACCAGTAAAGTATCAAAAATTAATGGACGAGTATGCCACGAGGTTGAAGTGCCGAGAAGAGGATCCAGAAACAGTTCCCGGTCTCCCACCGGAACTGTCACTTCCTGTTTCAGATCTGTTGTTTCTTCTTTAATACCGGTATTTTTCGCACTTTGAGAAATACATCCTGAGAAGATTATTGAAATTGTAAGTAAGACCGTGATAATTTTTAATTTCATCTTTTCGTCTCCGAAGCATCATACCGTGTTTTTAATCCAATCCTTCCAGTTTGGCATGAAAATTAGCTAAGTACCCTGAATTTTTGCGAGTTAGGTGACTTTTTTCTTAAACCGGTGCTCTTTTCCTCATTTCGCACTTTTTTTATTTTTTATTTCAAATTCCCTCACAAATATTGTTACTAAAAAAGTTTTTTCGCTTTCTGCCACATGGTTTCCTGTTATTTTTGATGGTTTACGGACTTTGATATACGAAATACGCTTTCAGCTTATCAGTTCTATTTTTTTTATTTTATATCTCAAAATCCATATTTCCTTTTCTTAAAATGTACTATCGCAATTTTACTTATAAATCTGCCGATTTTTGTATTAATTTATGCTAATTATTTGATATAATATCTGATAAATTATTATTATTTTCAAATATCATGTTAATAAATTCTTTTCATTCTTTGTAGTTTGGTCGTGCACCTTTACGTGTTTGATATTTTTGAAAAAAGCAGGTCTGACTCTGACTCCGAATACCCTGAATTCTGCCCTGCCCGAGTTTAGCCAGCAGAGTTGCGGCTCTGCAGTACGCTGTCTGTTTCGCTCCGCTCAAGCAGACTACTTTATAAATTAGGGACGGGTGCTTCACTCAGCCGAACTAAATTAAGATTTCTTCCCATACAACCTTGTTCGCTATACCGTGTCGTTCTTTTCCCGCTAGACGCAGGAGAGCGGTCTTTTCCAAGAAGAAAAAATAGAAGAAATAGAGGACGTAAATATGAATGAAAACAACATGCTAGCAAGTAAAAACTTCAGAGACGCTTTTGAGTAATAAATAGAATCAAAAAGGTCAAAGTGGCAATTTCAGTCTTTTTCCTGTTCATTTTTGTCATCTTTCTGAAATGTAATTACGGAATGGATTCAGGAGATTCTAGAGTTCTACTCTTGTGGATCTTTTTTCTGCCATTAATTCAGGTGAATTCTCAGATGTCTTATTTTTTTCTTAATTTTAACATTTGTTTTTAATTTTTAGAACGTATTTTTTCTTATTTGGTTATTAATAATAAGATATGTATTATTTATTTCCTGTATTTTATGTATTATTTAGTGTTACAAATCGACATATTTATATGACTACACTCTCAATTATGTGTTACTTTTTCCAGTTGAATTCTTCTTTGAGTTCAAAGATGCACAATCTAAATTCCTGTGTTGTATCGAGGTCTATTTATGAAAAGAAAATTTCATCTTCTTTCAGTTACGATAATTCTTACAGCGGCTCTTGTATCGATTGTTTATGTAAGTTCGGCAGCTTGGTTTGCCTATGAAGCCCGTGGCCCGATTATTAATTCCAGTAATAATTGTGAATATCTCTGCTGGGGCGGTTCAAACTGGGGTCCTCTTTATTGGGAAATTAATAATGAAGCGTCATACACCGAGTTCCTCTATTATGAAAACATAGGAGACAGCAGCAATCCTCCGATAGGCGGTAAGAATTGCATTATAGATGAAGGTGAACTCATCTATTCTACGGCTCCCTACTCTAAAGCCTATAAAGCAAGCAGTAAAGGGGGTAGTACAGAGGTTGACAGTTACTGCCGGATTCCCTGGATGTGTAAAAAATATGTAGCTGTTGGAGGAGATGCCCGGAAGATCACACCTATCGTTATTGAGCAGGGTTCAAGTGCTGAAAAAATTACTAAAGTTGGGGAGTCCTGGGACCTTGGGAAAAACTACAGTTTAATGTGTAACCAGGTTGATACCGATGGAGGGAAGGTCTGGCTTTCCCTTTACAAAAACGGAGTTGAACTCGAATCTGATATTCTTGATTCGGAATCAGCTGATTCGAGGACTTTTGTGGCAAAAGACAGTTTTGCTGATATGGACGATGCTGTTTACTTTGTAACTTATGCGGATACTGTTTTCAGCAGTGCCACTGATAATTTTGTAAGGCTTAAATACACCTGGCTAATTGATAAAGACGATGTCAACATTATTAAGCTGGACGATAAATTCGGAGGGATGGAATGTACCGAAGCTTCCGAAAACTTGATCAAATTGTCAAATGCAAATAGAATGGAACTCAAGATCGATGGAGATACGTTCTTCACAGATGATATGTACATTAAAACTTCTGCCCTGATGCCAAGATCGGGTGCAATTTCCAAAGTGAGATATTATCTCTATGCTTCGAAAATATACACTACTCCCGATGAAACTTATGAGCTTCGGGGAAACACTTATAATACCAGCTCCGGTACCTCTATTCTCTGGAATAATTCCCTGTGGAGTGCGTTTTATTTCGACATTAAAGACCCTGAGACTTCATTGAAATACTCCGAGAATCTCTACTATCAAAATATAGAGGGCTCCGAATATCCTGCAATAAATAATACTTCTCCCGGCAGTAACGTGATAGACGAAGGTGAACTTGTCTATTCTACTAGCCCTTATGAAAAAACATACCGGGTAAAATTAGATCACTATTTTGAGGTCCAGAAGGTTGACAATTATCCGGTTGTTTACTGGCTGGGTAACCTTTATGTGGCTATCGGCGGAGATGCTCGGAAGATCACCCCTGTTGTCGTTGAACAGTATTATGAACAGGAAAAAGTCCTTAAGGTTGGAGAGTCCTGGGATCTCGGCAAGAATTATAGCCTTATCTGTAACCAGTTCGATGAAGATGGGGGCAAGGTCTGGCTTTCTCTCTACAAAGACGAAGTGGAACTTGGTTCTGAAGTCCTTAATGTCAGTACAAATGATGCTGATGACCGTATTTTTGTGGAAACAGCTGACTTTGCAGATAAAAAAGATGTTATTTACTTTGTCACTTATGTGGATAAAGCTTTCAAGAGTGAATCGGATACCTTTGTAAAACTTATGGCTACCTTACTTCTCGACAAAGACACTGTAATAACTATTGAGATTGATGACAAATTTGGTGAAATGAAATGTGTCGAAGCTTCTGAAAATTCAATCAAACTGGCTAATGAGGATCCCATAACTCTTGAACTGGATGACGATACTTACTTTACGGATGACATGTACTTTACGACATCTAAAGCCCATGAGGATGGAGGATTTTCCATATATCCTGCCAAAGAGGTTACGGTTAGCTCTGGCTACGGTAACTTTGGAGACTCCGAAACGAATGAGGAGATTCTGGTGCAGGATTCGGCTGATAGCCCAAAAACAGTTGAAGTTGATCTTGCTTCTCAGCACAACGATACGGCCCAGGAAACTGTAGAGAATGAATCCGCAGGACAGACGAATGATGCTGTAAAATCTCCTGGATTCGGAGTCTTATCTTTAATTCCGGGACTTTTTACGGTTTTATTGCTTTCAAGAAAAAGCGATTTTTAAGCATCTCAGGTTAGGGAGCTTTTCCAGGTGCTCCTTTTATTACTTTTTTTCTAATAGATAGGTTCCAAAATTTGTTTTTCTGTCCTGGCTTAAATGATAGTTTAATAAGCTCGTATACATCATTCTTTTTTGCATCTCTACACTCAACAAAAGCTATATGTCTATCTAGAGCCGTAAACCCTGCCTATGGATTTTCAGATCTTGGATGCAGATTACGAAGTCATTAATGACAGCGGGCCTGTCATCCGCCTCTTCGGCAGGGGGGCAGACGGAAAAAGTGTATGCTGCTTTGTCCCGGATTTTGAGCCTTATTTTTACCTCAAGGCCTCTGGAGACCTGCATGCCGCAGCAAGGCTTATAAAAGACACTTTTGAGCAGGTTAAAAAGGTCGAAATTGTCGAAAAGTTTGAGCCCGTAGGCTACCAGAAAACAAAGACAGAAATGCTCAGGATCACCACCGGCCTGCCGAAGGATGTGCCTGAGATAAGGGACGAGATTCTGAAAATCAGGGATGTTTTGAGAGCTGAGGGAGACTGGCAGGTTTATGAAAGTGATATCCTTTTCAGAAACCGCTTTTTAATTGACAGGGACCTTGGTGGCATGGTCTGGGTTTCTGCGGAGGGAAAGCCGGTTGATCCTGTCAGGTACTTAGGAACAGGTTCTGCAGGGCGCTCTCGTTGTGAAAATTTTGCATGTGATTCGGCATTCCTTGCATCCGGGCTGAAGAGGGTTGAAAGTCTTGCAATTTCCCCGCTGAAGTATCTGGCTTTCGATATCGAGTGCCTGCCTCTTGACGGGGGGATGCCTTCTCCGGAGGCTTCTCCTGTAATCATGATCAGCTTTTCTTTCGAGCCTGAGTATAAAGGGCACAAGACCCTTATCCTGCTGGCAAAACCTGCTGACGGGATGGACGGGGATGTCCTTCCCTGCAGGGACGAAACCGAGATGCTGAACAAATTTTTCGAGATTATCTGTGATTACGACCCTGATATTGTTGCAGGTTATAATCACAAGGACTTCGATATCCCATATATCACGGATAGGGTCAAGGCCCTTGCTGCAAAAGGGGAAACTATCAACCCGGTTATTGGCAGGGACGGTAGTCCGATAGGGTATCGAAAGTTCGGGCTCATTACCCGAACCGAAATGAAAGGGAGAGTTGTTGTTGATGCCCTTCCTCTTGTGAGGAGGGCTTTCAGCCTGAAGCAGTATACCCTGCGGGCTGTTTCAAAAGAACTGCTGAGCCGGGAAAAACTTGATGTTGCTCCCATGGAAATGGAAGAGCACTGGAATGACTCCGGGGAAAAATTCCGGAAATTTGTTGATTACGCCCGCAGGGACTCCGAGCTTGCCCTTGAGCTTGTCCTTGAGCTGAGGCTCCTTGACAAATACATAGCCCTTGCCCAGGTAAGCGGGAGCCTGCTCCAGGAAATTGTTGACGGCGGCCAGACTTCCATGGTTGAGACGCTGCTCCTCAGGGAGTTCGGGTTGAAGGACAGGGTCATTCTCCCAAAGCCCGGGGATGAACTTTCGGCCGAAAGGTATGATATGAGCTCGGACCTGAAAGGCGGGGAAGTCCTGGAACCGAAGAAAGGCCTTCTGGAAAATGTGCTGATCCTCGACTACAAGTCCCTTTATCCGACCATCATGATGGCGCACAACCTCTGTTACACAACTGTTGTGACCGGGGATCGGCCTGAAGGGAAAACCATCAAGCCGCCTTCCGGGGGAGAATTCGTCCCTCCTGGGGTATTCAGGGGTATTGTGCCTTCCATTCTTGAAGACCTCCTTAATAAGAGGGGAGAAACAAAGAAAAGGATGAAACGGGCCTCGGATGAAAACGAATATCGTGTACTTGATGCCACCCAGCTTGCCATAAAAATCCTGCTGAACAGTTTTTACGGCTATTCGGGATATGCCCGGGCAAGGCTTTACAGCCTGACGCTTGCAAACGCCGTAACAAGTTTTGGGAGAAGTAACATCCTCAATACCCGGGACCTCATCAACAGCAGGATCGGAAAAATCGTCCTCCGGAACTCGGAAGCTTTACTTCTCGAAGAGGCAGGAGCCCTTTCTCCTCAGGACAGGATCGTTGAACTTTCAGTCGCTTACGGGGATACGGACAGTGTTTTTGTGCACTGCAAAACAAAAGGGGACCTCTCTCTTGAAGAAGTCAGTCTTGTAGGAAACCGACTTTCTAATATCGTTTCTGACTCCCTTCCCGATCCCATGGAACTCGAGTTCGAATCCGTTGCAAAACGCGCTCTCCTTATTGCAAAGAAACGTTACGCGCTCTGGCTTTTTGAACCTAAAAACTCGGGCTGGGAAAGCAAGATCAAGGTCAAAGGCATGGAAACCGTGCGTCGGGACTGGTGCGAACTTACTTCGACGACCCTTAATAAAGTTCTTGAACTTGTGCTTATAGAGGGTGATGTCGACCAGGCAGTAGAACATGTCCGCAACGTGGTCAGCAATGTAAAAAACCTTGACCCGGGAAAGGATGCCGGGATTATCGAGAAGCTTATCCTGACCCGAACCCTTACCCGGAAAGCAGACAGCTACAAGAATAAGCAACCTCACCTTACCGTTGCGGAAAACCTGAAAAAGCGGACCGGAGTCATGCCTTCAATAGGGACAAGGATCCCCTTTGTCATCACTGCGGGCCGAGGCCTCTTTGTAGACCGGGCCGAGGACCCTGACTATGTCCGTGAAAATAACGTTTCTATAGATGTAGACTATTATGTTAAGAAACAGATCCTGCCGCCGGTTGAACGTATCCTGGAAGTCTTCGGGGTCAAAATGTCATCTCTTGACTTTGATGCAAAGCAAAAAGGTCTCTTTGATTTCGAAGTAAAGAAACCCGAAGTGAAAACTCAGGGAAAAGTGTCCACTGACAAAGGGATCAAAGGGAAAGTCCTGGAAAAAGCCCCTGAAGAGAAATCCCGGTGTTCGGAGAACGGGCGTGCAGAGCAGCGCTCACTGTTTGATTTCTAACTCTGCAGAGTTGCGGCTCTGCAGTGCGCTGTCTGTTTCGCTCTGCTCAAGCAGACTAATTTATGGATTGTAGTAGTTAGCTTCGCTCAAGCGGACTTTAGGATTTTAACAATTAGTTTCGTTCCAGAGGGCTGCTGTTTTCCTGGTTAAAAATGGTTTAAGTGGATAAAGGGATGTATTCTCTTGAACCGGGGGACATTTATTCGATGTATCTTTTCTCTTGATTGCGGCACTGGTTTACAGATTATTCTTTTTCCCCGGTGATTGCCCTTCTTGGGTCAGAGAGGTCCTGGTGATAAAATTAACTAATTCTTTAGCTCGACTGGGTGCTGTCGTGTCAGGACATCAACCATTCAGCCTTGGAGAATATTCTCTTTGAAATCTTATTTTCAATGATACTATTTATTTTATATATGTACTATATAGCATATCAGCTTCAATAGGGCTTATTGCATGTATATACTTCAATAGACTATATATGGCGAATCTTTATATATTTCTCTCTTTTTATAGTGGATTGTACTGGAAACATTTTAGACGGATATAGATTGTTAGTTTATTATTTAATTTAAGGAGCACTTTTGATATGGTAAATAATTTAAAAACTTACGCAGTCCTGACCTTAGTGGTTATCGGGCTTGTGTTTCTGGGAATCGGTTGTACTGGTAATGAAAATAGTGAGGGGTCTTCTCCAGTTCAGGAAACCTCTTCTGAGGGAACTTCTGCAGCTGAAGCCCCTGCAGCTGAGGCACAGAGCATTTTTTTGAAAGGCTCGGACACAGTTCTCCCTCTTGCTCAGGCTGAAGCTGAAGAATTTATGATTGAGTATCCTGAGAAAAGCGTAACCGTTACCGGGGGCGGATCTGGAGTTGGGATTGCAGCTCTCATTGACGGAGAGGTGGATATTGCTACCGCATCCAGGGAAATGAAGGCTGAAGAAATCGAAGCTGCCGAAGCAAACGGCATCACCCCTGTGGAGACTACTATTGCTTATGATGGTATCACCGTAATTGTAAACCCTGGGAACCCTGTTACTGAACTCACTTTTGACCAGCTTCGCGGAATCTACAACGGGAGCATCAGCAACTGGAAAGATGTTGGCGGAGAGGACCAGGACATTGTAGTTCTTTCCAGGGACAGCAGTTCTGGAACTTATGAATACTTTAAGGAAGAAGTTTTACTCGAGGATGAGTACCGTCCTGATGCCCTTACCCAGCCGGCTACAGGCGGAATTGTGAGTGAGGTGTCTCAGAATGCCAATGCTATCGGTTACATCGGAGTTGCATACCTCGATGATAGCGTAAAAGCCTTAAACCTGGATGCCGGGAATGGCTTTGAAGCTCCAAGCTCCGAAAACATCCTCAGTGGTGCATACCCGCTTGCGAGAGCTCTCTACTTCTATACCGACGGGGAACCCTCAGGCCTGACAAAGGAATTTGTTGACTTTGTGCTGAGTGAAACCGGGCAGAACCTTGTGACTGAAGTCGGGTACTTCCCTGTAAATCAGTAATACGGTAAAAGTTATTCCAAGGGAAAAATATGTTTAACAGGAATTATAAGGAAAAAACGATCGAGTCGGTGCTTTTTTCAGTAAGCGCCCTTACGGTCGTCATCCTTTTCCTTATATGCCTTTTTTTGTTCAGGGACAGTTTACTTCTCTTTAAAGACACGTCTCTTCTTGACTTTCTTACGGGAAAGTTCTGGTACCCTACATCCGTGAACAGGCAGTTCGGGTTATTGCCTCTCTTTTTAGGCTCTCTTATTGTTACTGCCGGAGCAATCCTTTTTGCAGTACCTCTGGGGATTGCTTCTGCGATTTATATTTCTGAGATTGCACCTCCAAAGGTTGCAGATGCCCTGAAACCCTTTATCGAGATCCTGGCAGGGATTCCTTCTGTAGTATTCGGGTTCTTCGGGCTTGTAATTCTGGTCCCGCTTGTGCAGAAAATCTTTAACCTGCCTACCGGGCAAACAGCGCTTACGGGTTCCATTATGCTTGGAATCATGGCGCTTCCCACGATAATCACTATTTCAGAAGATGCCATAAGTTCGGTCCCCAGCACTCTCAAACAGGGTTCGCTTGCTCTGGGAGCTACACGATGGCAGACCATGTACAGGGTCATAGTCCCTGCGGCTATTTCCGGAATTTCAGCTGCCGTAATGCTCGGCATAGGGAGAGCCATAGGGGAGACTATGACAGTCATGATGGTTACCGGAAATACGGCAGTAATTCCGGGTTTTCCCGGAGGAATCCTGGACCCTGTGAGGACAATGACTGCCACAATCGCGCTTGAAATGGGGGAAGTGCCCCAGGGAAGCGCTCATTTCCATGCCCTTTTTGCGGTAGGAACCGTGCTTTTCATCATAACTTTCCTGATTAACCTGATTGCGGATTCGATCAAAAAACGATACAGGTTCAAGGTGGACTGAGCATGGAGTTAAATCCAAAAGTAAATGAAAATGATCGTAAATCTTTTCGGATGCAGGGTGGGCTGGGCCTGGGATTGAATGCCAGAACAAGTGAAAGAATCGCCTTTTTGCTAATCGGGCTTTCGGCAATGCTGGTAGCCGGGTTTGTGGTCGTTATCCTTGCCTACATTATTTACAACGGTTACAGTGCGATTAGTGTTGAATTCCTTACCGAGATGCCCCGCATGAGAATGACTCAGGGGGGGATCTATCCGGCAATAGTGGGCACCGTTCTCCTTATTATAGGCTCAATGGCTGTAGCTCTTCCTCTGGGAATTATGGCTGCTGTCTACCTGAATGAATATGCAGGAGATACGCGCAGCACCTGGCTTATAGAAATGGCAATCAATAACCTTGCAGGGACTCCTTCCGTAGTGTTCGGGCTCTTCGGGCTGGCCCTGTTTGTCAAGTACTTCGGTTTCGGTTCTTCTATACTGTCAGCTTCCCTTACTCTTTCTTTTCTGATTATCCCTGTGATTATCCGTTCCAGCCAGGAAGCCCTGATTGCAGTACCTAAAGAATACAGGGATTCCTCTCTTGCGCTCGGGATCAGCAAATGGAGTACCATAAGGCATGTAGTATTGCCGGCTGCCATTCCCGGAATAGTCACAGGTTCCATTCTGAGTATCGGAAGGGTTGCAGGGGAAACGGCTCCCATTCTGCTTACGGGGGTTGCTTATTTCCTGCCAAGGCTGCCTGACTCGATATATTCTCAGTTCATGGCTCTGCCCTACCACCTTTTTGTGCTGGCAACCTCCGGGACGAGCATTGTTAAAACAAGGCCCCTCCAGTACGGGACTGCGCTTGTCCTGTTAATGATCGTGCTAGGTTTGAATTCCATAGCGGTTTTGATCCGCAGGCATTACAGGAAAAAATTGCAAATCTGATTAAATTTTTAGTAATTTTTTAGAATTTATAGGATAATTGAGGTCCATAAATGACTGAAGCTGTTCAAAACGTAGCTCAGCCCCAGATTGAAGTAGAAAACCTGAATCTGTGGTATGGGGAAAAACAGGCTCTTAAAAATATCTCCATGCAGGTCCCCAAAAACAGCGTAACTGCCCTTATAGGGCCTTCAGGCTGCGGCAAATCCACTTTCATCCGCTGCCTTAACAGAATGAATGACCTTATTAAGGACTGCAGGATAGAAGGTAAAGTCTCAATTGAGAACGAGGACATTTACGAAAAAGGTGTTGATGTCGTTGAGCTCCGGAAACGCGTAGGAATGGTTTTCCAGAAGCCCAACCCTTTTCCAATGTCTATTTATGAGAATATTGCATACGGGCCGCGTATACATGGTGTGAATAAGAAAGACCTTGACGGTATTGTTGAGTTTGCTCTCCGTTCGGCTGCCCTCTGGAATGAAACCTCTGACCGGTTAAAGTCAACTGCGTTTTCCCTTAGTGGGGGGCAGCAGCAAAGGCTTTGTATTGCCCGGACGCTTGCAGTGAAACCGGAAATCATTCTCTTCGATGAACCTTGCAGTGCTCTTGACCCGATTTCGACGTCAAGGATCGAAGAACTGATCATGAACCTTAAAAAAGATTATACCATAGTAATCGTAACTCATAATATGCAGCAGGCAGCCAGAGTTTCGGACTATACCGGATTTTTCCTTATGGGGGAATTGATTGAGTTCGGGAAGACGAGGCAGATTTTCCATAATCCTGAAGAGCAGAGTACTGAAGACTATATTACAGGAAGGTTCGGGTGATTGGCAATGGTTCGAGAACGATATCATGAGCAGTTGGACCTGCTGAGAGGGTCCGTTTCGTCACTTGGGGAAATGGCTGAGTTTGTCTTCAGCGATTCTATGGATGCGGTTATTAATCTCGATATTGAGCTTGCTAAAAAAATGCTTGCTCTTGAGCCTAAAATGGACAGGCTTGAGGAGGGAATCGAGGTTTCAATTTGTGACCTGCTTGCACTTCAGCAGCCCATGGCTAGTGACCTCCGACTTGTCGTTTCAGCTCTCAAGATCGCAGCAGACCTCAGGCGGATTCTGGGGCTTTCGATCAACATCGCCAGAATCCCTGGAAAAATCGAAGGCGAACATGTTAAACCCCTCATAGATACGAGAAAAATGGCAAATATTGCAGGGTATATGCTTACAAACTCCCTCAGGGCTTTTGAGACTCAGGACCCGGAACTTGCAAGAGCTACGGCGGCCAGGGATGATGAGGTTGACAAACTCTTTTACTCGGTCTGGGTGGAGTTAATAGAAATGATGGCTAAAGACACAGATATTATTTCCAAGGCCACCTATTTGCTCTTCCTGATCAGGTACCTGGAACGGATTGCCGACCACTGCTGCAACATCTGCGAAAGCGTTGTCTACCTTACCACGGCTGAGCGTGTCAAGCTGAACTAATCTAAACTAAATTTAATCTAAACTAAAGTAAACTAAAATCTATTTGCAACCATTTGGTAGCCTTTGAAAGGCTATAATTTTTTCCCTTCTTTTACCCGTTAAGAAAACTTTTCCTTAAGCTTGATTTCGTTTTCGTTTTCTCCTCCTGCCCGGCTCACAATTCCGGTGGCTCACAATTCCCGTTTATGTACATGTTTTAAGTACGTTTTGAGCATATAGACGCCCATGCCTGATATTCACATCAAAAATACGAGAATTTATTACAATAACTCTCTTCAGCCTGCTGAAATCCTTATTGAGGACGGCAAAATTTCAAAAATCGGAAAGGATTTCAGGGTCTCAAGTTCTGATATGGTGATAGATGCGGGGGGTGCACTTACTCTGCCTGCGGGAATTGATGTGCACGTCCACTTCAGGGAACCGGGCATGACCCTGAAGGAAAACTGGTACACAGGATCCTGTTCTGCAGCTGCCGGGGGCATTGCCACTGTTATTGACCAGCCAAACACCCTCCCTCCCACAACGGACAGGCGCTCTTTTGAACAGAAGCTCAAACTTGCCCGGAAGAAGTCCATTGTTGATTTCGGGATTAACGGGGGAGTTACCGGAAACATAGAAAAACTCCGGGAACTCTGGAGGTTGGGAGTTACGGCTTTCGGTGAGATCTTCATGGCAGAGTCCACAGGGGGGCTTAACATCAATGAAGAAACCTTTGAAGAAGCTCTGGTTGAGGTCAAAAAACTCGGAGCTCTTGCCACAATCCATGCCGAGGATGAAAAGATGCGCCTTGAACTGGAGCAGCTATTGAAAGGGGAGGTTTCCTGTGATTACCATTCAAAGGTGCGCCCAAACGCCTGCGAGGCATCGGCTGTCCAGTGTGCTCTTGAACTCATTTCCGGGATCCAGGTCCGGGCACATTTCTGTCATCTGAGTACGCTTGAAGCCGTGGGAATGATCCGAAAAGAAAAATATCTTGCAAAAAGGGAGAACAAAAAGCCTCTTTTTACCTGCGAGGTCACTCCTCATCACCTGTTTCTCTCGACAAAGGATTGGGAAAGGCTCCGGGCTTTTGGTAAAATGAACCCGCCGCTTCGGGGAAGTCATAGTATCAAAGCGCTTGTAAACGGACTGAATGACGGGACTATTGATATGGTGGCTTCAGACCATGCTCCCCACCTTGAGTCTGAAAAAGACCTCGATATTAGGGCCGCTCCCTCCGGAGTGCCCGGGGTTGAAACCCTTATGCCTCTTATGCTTGCCGCGGTTAGGAAAAATATTTTTCCCCTTTCGAAGGTGATAATGGTTACAAGCTGGAATCCTGCAAAAGCTTTCGAGCTTGACCGCCTGGGCAAGGGCAGGCTTGAGGTAGGTTTTGATGCAGACATTATGATCGTGGACCCGCGCAACCTTCAACCCATAAGGGCTGAAATGCTGCACAGTAAGGCGGGCTGGACTCCTTTTGAAGGAATGGATGCGGTTTTCCCTGAGTATACACTCTCCCGGGGTGAGGTAATCTGGATGGAAGAGTCCATCAATGCAAAGCCCGGAAGGGGTAATTTCCTTGAGGGCAATGGAAAAAGGTCAGAAGAAGACGAAGAAGGAGAAGAAGAAAACTCTGAAGAGCCCGGGTCGGATTGAGGTTCCGGAACTCTCCTTTTTTAACTTTTTTCAGTAAAAGTCTATTGAGTCCAGCTGTGAGTGCAGCAGTTCTTGGTGCTTCTTTTCAAGGAATTTGTATACTGCGCCATGGGAGGTTCCGTCAAGCAGCATTTTTACGGCTGTCCGTATTATGGTGTTCTGTTCGGGGTATCCGAGTATGGATACGGTCTTTCCGTATACGGAGATCTTGACGTTTATCAGGCTTTCCGCAAGTTCCCGGGTTCTCCCGTTTCTGCCTATGATCCTGCCTTTTATGCGCTGAAGCTCTTTTGGGGTGCTGGCAACATCAGAGAGGTCAATGATTTCAAGCATCAGCATGTCATCGTCAAGGATTTCAAGGGCTTTTTCGGGATTGAATCCTCTTCCTATGGCTTTGAGGGTTTCAAGAATCCGGAATTCTTTTAATGGGTCATCTTCGCAGGTAACATCTATTTTTCCGCTGTCGCTTTCGATTTCCAGTTGACAGGTGGTTTTCTCCTCGATAAATTTCTTTGTTTCTCCTTTCGGACCGATAATTACTCCGATTCTTTCTTTGGGAATTTTGACATACTGGGTCATGTTGCATCAGCTTGTATTTTTGAAAGTAATTCTTCAGGTTTGTCCGTTATTCCATAACGGCCGAAGAACCTGAGTATGTTTTGCACGTCTCTGTAGAGAAACTCTCTGGCATTAGGGTGTTCCAGAGTCACAGATTGCCCCATGTCGATAAAAATAGGGGTCGTATCTGCCGGATCTATGAGGACATTGTATTCGCTCAGGTCAGCATGTACAAGGTTCGCTTCTTTATAGAGAAGTCGCATATATTCGACGATTTTGTCATAAACAAGTTTTGCTTCGTCATTTTTCAGGGGAGTGTTTTTCAACAGGGGATAGGGTGTTTTTTCTTCCCCCATGAACTCCATTATAAGAATATTTTTTTCTGCAATAATTGGCTCAGGCACTCGCACTCCCGCGCTCTTTGCACGCTTCAGGTTCTGCAATTCTTTGCGTGTCCATGCAAAAATGATGTCTCGCCTATTATTTCGAATATTCGTAAAGCGAGGGTCTTTCATAATATAAGCATCCATTGCCTTGAAAGTACTGCTGGCAATTCGATATATCTTTATTGCCAGTTCTTTTTCCTCGCCTTCAGCATAAAAGACATTCGCTTCCTTCCCAGTACTGATGGCTCCCCCCATTGCCTTTATTATGCCTTTGTTGGAAAGGGTATAAAGGATTTTAAGGGTAGGTACGTCGAATACATTTTCTTCCACCTTTAGCCTTTCGGAGTCTTTCTCCCTTGCACGCGCCTTATCCCTTGCGCTGTCAATGCGCTTTATTTTTTTGTCCTGGTCCATTCCCATGTTATCCTTTCAGGTACCCTTTTCTCTCGAGCCAGTTTACCTGTGGCCTGGTGTATTTCCATATCACGTCTGCCTTCTCGTTCTGGAATTCCCAAGGGACAACAATCACAACGTCTCCCTCTCGAATCCAGGTTTTCTTCTTCATCGAACCCGGAATCCTTCCCATTCGGACAACTCCGTCCATACAGCGGAGCCTGAGGCGGTTTGCACCAAGGAGGCTTTCAACGGTTGCCAGAATTTCGTTATTCTCCCTTCGAGGTGTGCGTACTCTTGTAACTGTTTCTCCTGTGCCGGGGGGGATTCTTGATGTAGGTTTCTTTAAGTCTGCCAGTGTGATACCTCGTTACATTAGTTTTCAATTTATTGTATTTTTTATATTTATAGTTTAAATATCCATATCTCTTTTTTCGGTCTTTAAGGTTATTTCTCGTGCGACTTTCAACTTCCTGTTGTTATTTTAATGCTGCGCTTTTCGATTTACTTTTTGTCTTTCCTAATTATTATTTTTTTATATGTAATTTTCCGAGCGACAGGTATATATAACTGATGTGTTGTTGTATGTCTCACACGCAGAATAAGCGTGTTCTGCTCCCGAATTATTAATTCATGGGTGGAATTCAGGAACTGGGAAAACAAAATTTCATTATATGTTATGTTTGTTTTTCTTTCGAATGTATTCTGAATGAAAAGCTTTATATATCAAAACTAATGTATATGTGTTCCTGCCCAGCATGAATCCTGTTGTGCTGGCTGGTTTTCTCATAGTCTTGCTGTTTGATATTTCTCTGTTTTACCTGGGAAATTGATACTCTTAAATACTATGGGTGCATACATATATATTCCCGTTCTAACATGGACTCATTTACATGTTAGATGGTTTTTCTCATAGTGATCTGGTAGTGGTTTCTCCTTTGTAAAAAGCAAATCAATACCTTTAAATACTATGAGTGCGTAACTATAATTTCCTGCATCATAAATGCAGCAATTACTAATCATGTAGTGGGGTCAGGAGTTTTTTCCTGTCTGACGAGGATTTGTCGGTTCGGTTAATTCTGGGTGATAGATGTTTTTCAAACATATCTATCGCGAAATGAACTAACTGAATTGATGTTGTTAGTGCAAGTTTCTGCGACCAAGACCTTTAATTTTAAGTGTGCGATACATTAACAATTCTGGTTGATCCTGCCAGAGGTTACTGCTATCGGTGTTCGCCTAAGCCATGCGAGTCATATGTTCTTCGTGAACATGGCGTACTGCTCAGTAACACGTGGATAACCTGCCCTTGGGTCCGGGATAACCCCGGGAAACTGGGGATAATACCGGATAACGCATATGTGCTGGAATGCTTTATGCGTCAAACGGATTCGTCTGCCCAAGGATGGGTCTGCGGCCTATCAGGTAGTAGTGGGTGTAATGTACCTACTAGCCGACAACGGGTACGGGTTGTGAGAGCAAGAGCCCGGAGATGGATTCTGAGACATGAATCCAGGCCCTACGGGGCGCAGCAGGCGCGAAAACTTTACAATGCGGGAAACCGTGATAAGGGGACACCGAGTGCCAGCATCATATGCTGGCTGTCCGGGTGTGTAAAATACACCTGTTAGCAAGGGCCGGGCAAGACCGGTGCCAGCCGCCGCGGTAACACCGGCGGCCCGAGTGGTGATCGTGATTATTGGGTCTAAAGGGTCCGTAGCCGGTTTGGTCAGTCCTCCGGGAAATCTGATAGCTCAACTATTAGGCTTTCGGGGGATACTGCCAGACTTGGAACCGGGAGAGGTAAGAGGTACTACAGGGGTAGGAGTGAAATCTTGTAATCCCTGTGGGACCACCTGTGGCGAAGGCGTCTTACCAGAACGGGTTCGACGGTGAGGGACGAAAGCTGGGGGCACGAACCGGATTAGATACCCGGGTAGTCCCAGCCGTAAACGATGCTCGCTAGGTGTCAGGCATGGCGCGACCGTGTCTGGTGCCGCAGGGAAGCCGTGAAGCGAGCCACCTGGGAAGTACGGCCGCAAGGCTGAAACTTAAAGGAATTGGCGGGGGAGCACAACAACGGGTGGAGCCTGCGGTTTAATTGGACTCAACGCCGGACAACTCACCGGGGACGACAGCAATATGTAGGCCAGGCTGAAGACCTTGCCTGAATCGCTGAGAGGAGGTGCATGGCCGTCGCCAGTTCGTACTGTGAAGCATCCTGTTAAGTCAGGCAACGAGCGAGACCCGTGCCCACTGTTACCAGCATGTCCTCCGGGACGATGGGTACTCTGTGGGGACCGCCGGTGTTAAATCGGAGGAAGGTGCGGGCCACGGTAGGTCAGTATGCCCCGAATTTCCCGGGCTACACGCGGGCTACAATGAATGGGACAATGGGTCCCTTCCCCGAAAGGGGTTGGTAATCTCACAAACCCATCCGTAGTTCGGATCGAGGGCTGTAACTCGCCCTCGTGAAGCTGGAATCCGTAGTAATCGCGTTTCAATATAGCGCGGTGAATACGTCCCTGCTCCTTGCACACACCGCCCGTCAAACCACCCGAGTGAGGTATGGGTGAGGGCACGGACTCAGTGCCGTGTTCGAACCTGAATTTTGCAAGGGGGGTTAAGTCGTAACAAGGTAGCCGTAGGGGAATCTGCGGCTGGATCACCTCCTAAGCCGAAAAAACACTATCACCCAGATGCCGATAAACCGAACAAATCCTCACCCCATTAATTTTATAATCGTCAAGTGCACCCGGAAAGTAGTTTTTCGGGGAAGGATGGATAGCCTGCGCGGAACCGCAGGCATATGAAGTCGTGTATAGGTGCTGTATACTGGACGCTTACTGGACCTGGTTAGGTAATTAGGAATTATGCTATCAGGTGGATGGCTCGGCTCAAGAGCTGATGAAGGACGTGCCAAGCTGCGATAAGCCCGGGGTAGGTGCATGGAACCAATGAACCCGGGATTTCCGAATGGGACCTCTCCGTAGTGATCATTCATGATCGGGAACGCTCCGAATTGAAACATCTCAGTAGGAGCAGGAAAAGAAATCAATTGAGATGCCGTAAGTAACGGCGAGTGAACACGGCACAGTTCAAACCGAATCCCTTCGGGGACATGTGGTGTTGTAGGGCTGTTCAAACGTCTGGCGGCCAAATCGAACTTGCCTGGAACGGCAGACCATAGAGTGTGACAGTCACTTAGATGTACGCCAATGGACCGGAACATGTCCCTGAGTACCGTGCGTTGGATATCGTGCGGGAATTTGGGGGGCACCAACCTCCAAAACTAAATACTTCTTGAGACCGATAGCGAAATAGTAGGGTGACCGAACGCTGAAAAGTACCCGAGAAGGGAGGTGCAAAGTGCCTGAAACCTGATAGTGATGGAACGATACGGCATGAAAGGATCTCTGACATGAAGGAATCATCCGCGAGGATTTAGTACGAATGTCACTGCCAGTGTCGTATCTTACGTTTTGAAGAACGGGCCAGGGAGTGTATCTTGGTGGCGATGGCTAACCTTTTACCTGGGCAGCCGAAGCGAAAGCAACATGTGCGCAGCCTTCGGGCGAGGCACGACGTATACAAGTGCGTGGAGTCACCAGGGTACGACCCGAAGCCGGGTGATCTAGGCGTGGGCAGGTTGAAGCGTGGCGAAAGCTACGTGGAGGACCGCAAACGGTATTGATCTGCAAATCATTCGTGTGACCTGCGTCTCGTAGTGAAATGCTAATCTAACCCGGCATCCGCTGGTTCCTTCCGAAACATGTCGCAGCATGACCTGACTGGAGATCGTCGGTGGAGTAGAGCACTGATTGGCGATTCCGGGGGGGAAACCCCTCGCTCGCTTGTCAAACTCCAAACCCCCCGTCATCTTAGAAAGTCGGAGTCCGGACTGCTGGGGTAAGCTTGTAGTCCGTAAGGGAGACAACCCAGCCCGTGGTTAAGGTCCCCAAGTGTCGACTAAGTGTTAATACTAAAGGGCGTCCCAAGCCCCAGACAGCTGGAAGGTTAGCTTAGAAGCAGCTACCCTTTAAAGAGTGCGTAACAGCTCACCAGTCGAGGTTTGGGGCCCCGAAAATTGACGGGGCTCAAGTCGACCACCGACACCACGGAGTACCGCAAGGTAATCTCGTAGGAAGGCGTTGTGTTCGGGCCGAAGCAGGGCTGTGAAGTCCTGTGGACCGTTCACAAACGAAAATCCTGGTAATAGTAGCAGCATAGCAGGGTGAGACTCCCTGCCGCCGAAGGGGCCAGGTTTCCTCGGCAATGTTCGTCAGCCGAGGGTTAGTCGGTCCTAAGACGTACCGTAATTCGAGTACGCCGAAAGGGAAACAGGTTAATATTCCTGTACCATTTAGCGCTTAGTCTGACGTCTCAGGGCAGGCCGAGCGGCGTCGTCGCGCCGTCTAAGCAGCGAACCCCGTGGAGAGCCGTAATGGCGAGAATCGGGCGAATCTGTAATGGCTAAAGTCGGCTGCACCCCGGGACCCGTGAAAAGGACAGCTAAATGTCCGTACCTAGAACTGACACAGGTGCCCCTAGCTGAAAAGGCTAAGGCGTTTCGGAGTAATTCAGTTAAGGGAATTCGGCAAATTAGCTCCGTAACTTCGGGATAAGGAGTGCCTGCTGTGAAGACAGCAGGTCGCAGTGACCAGGGGGCTCTAACTGTCTAATACCAACATAGGAGATTGCAAACCCGTAAGGGCTAGTACAATCTTCTGAATCCTGCTCAGTGCAGGTACCTGAAACCCCGGTTCAACGGGAAGAAGGGCCTGTAAACAGCGGGGGTAACTATGACCCTCTTAAGGTAGCGTAGTACCTTGTCGCTTAATTGGCGACTTGCATGAATGGATCAATGAGAGCCCTACTGTCCCTAACTGGAGTCCGGTGAAGCTTACATTCTAGTGCACAGTCTAGAGACCTCTAGGGGGAAGTGAAGACCCCGTGGAGCTTTACTGCAGCCTGTCGTTGGGTTGTGGTTCTGGATGTACAGTGTAGGTAGGAGGCATCGAAGCGGGTGCGCCAGCATTCGTGGAGCCGTCCTTGGGACACTACCCTTCTGGAACCGCGACCCTAACTCTGAGAAGAGGACCCCGATAGGTGGGCAGTTTGCCTGGGGCGGGACGCCCTTGAAAAGATATCAAGGGCGCGCAATGGTTGACTCAAGCGGGTCGGAAACTCGCTGAAGAGTGCAAGAGCATAAGTCAGCCTGACGTTATTCAGCATAGCAGTGGATGACGAGACGAAAGTCGGCTCTAGCGAACTTTTGAGCCTCCTTGGTGGGGGCCAAAAATGACAGAAAAGTTACCCCGGGGATAATTGAGTCGTTGCCGGCAAGAGTACATATCGACCCGGCAGCTTGCTACCTCGATGTCGGTTCTTTCCATCCTGGCCGTGCAGCAGCGGCCAAGGGTGAGGTTGTTCGCCTATTAAAGGAGATCGTGAGCTGGGTTTAGACCGTCGTGAGACAGGTCGGTTACTATCTACTAGAGGTGCCAGAGGTCTGCGGGTAAGCTGCTTTTAGTACGAGAGGAACCAAGCAGCGGCGCCACTGGTGTACCGGTTGTCCGACAGGGCATCGCCGGGCAGCTACGCGCTCAGGAATAAGAGCTGAATGCATCTAAGCTCGAACTCTGACCTAAAAAGAGACCTCTCTAAGGATTCCGGTAAAAGACCGGTTTGATAGAAACGGGATGTAAGCACCAAGGCAACGAGGTGTTCAGTCCGCGTTAACTAACCATTCGTTCCTTTCACTTAATTCAGGTCCAGGCGAAATCCGGTATGCAGCACATCTATACATGACTTTTCCCATATCCTATTTATAGGTCGAGTTTGGCGGCCACAGCGGCAGGGCAACTCCTGTACCCATCCCGAACACAGCAGATAAGCCTGCCCGCGTTCCTTACTGTACTGAAGTGTGCGAGCCTTCGGGAACTCTGGATCGCTGCCAAATTCACCCTATACTACTTACTATTTTAGAATTGAGTTTTTGAATTGCTTTTTAAAATTGCTTTTTATGATGATGGTTTTAGTGCTATTTTTCTGGTATTGATTTTCAAGATTCCTTTAATTTCATATTCCTGATATTTGGAGGGATCGCCTGCTCCATCACATCTCCCGGTTCACAAAAAGGCTTTCCTATTTAACCAAGAACACACGGAAGAGAGAAAATAAAGATGGGAATTCCGTTTCTCGGAGAAGCTTTTTTTCGTTCCCATCCCCAATCGTCAATTGTGAAAGCCATGATGTTTTCGAATACTGCAATAACGGTTGTCATCGCGGCAAAGGTCAGAAACATGAAAAAGAAGCTTCCCCATAACTTTGACCGCCCATCATGAATTTGCTTCTTCTTTCAACACCTGCCTGGAGTCTGAGGGAACACACGAAGAAACCGAGGATTGCCCCCAGAGCCACCCAGAAGGTCAATTCAGGGCTCTCATGGCCCTGCGATATTGTGAGGTGTCCAGCCCTACTTGCGAATTCCATTTCTATGATCGGAGAGGCCAAGTAAGAGCAGGAATGTCAGACAGACCAGAACGAAAAGACAGACCAGAACGAAAGCTGCTCCTCTATATTTTCCGGTGATTAAGGGAAAACACCAGAAGTTCCCCATTCCAATTGCATATCCGGCTGAATAATATATCTTTTTTATATTCTATTTACAGAATAAAGCTATGATTCCCCTTTGTTTTATAAAATGAGAACTTTATGAAATAAGATCTATATCGAATGTAAACTTTACAATATAAGTACTTCTTAAGTGAGAATTTTGTAAAATGAAAAGGAATCAGGCAGAAGAAAGAGCCACAATGGCTTCTGCCAGATCTCCGTTTGAGTTTTTCAGGGCATTCTTGGCTTCTTCTTCGGAGACGCCAGTCTGCTCCATTACGAGTTTGATGTCTTCAGCAGGGATTTCCAGAGATTTTGGGACTTCTTTTGCATCGCCTACAATCTGATATGTTTCCGAACCCTGGACTGTCATTATAGTGACGTTTGCGTTCTCAATAATTATGTTAGAGTCGGCAGTCTTTATAATAACCTCTTCAACATCCTTAAGTTCCTTAACATCAATCCCCATCTGTTTCATCATCTGCTTCATTTTAGCCGGGTTCATCCCCCGGCCGCCCACGCCTCCCATTCCTGGAAACATAGATTCCCTTCTCCTTTGTTTTTACTTTCCTATTTGCTTCTGCAGGTTCGGGTATTTTTTCATGCCCTGGCTCGGTTTTGTTTTATTTAATGGCAGCCGCCGCAGGTTCCGCATCCGCCGGCATTGGGGTTGCGGATTAGGAAGCCTTTTCCGTTCTCGTCTTCGATGTAATCGATGCTGCCTTCAGTGAAGTTTTTCTCAATGTCTTTTGTCATTACAAGCTTAATTCCATTGCTTTCCATCGTGACGTCGTCTTCGCTAACTTCATCGTCAAGAGCAAGGCCGTACTGGATTCCACTGCAGGCTACTCCAGCAACAAAGACTCTGAGTGCAAGGTCAGACTTATCTTCCTGTTCTAGCAGTGTTTTAAGCTCTGAAGCTGCTTTTTCTGTTACTTCAATCATTTATATATACCTCTTTTTATTTTTGATAAATTTAAAATATTGAAGACCTTAATCTTCTTAATATGCCATCCGTTACAGCTTACAAATAACTCCTCTGCATTATATACTCTTGCATCTAATACATATAACGCTTATGTGAGGTAGCATCGCTTTTTCTGGAAAATTATTATCAAAGAAGTCTTCGAAGGATAGATTGCGGATTTTCATCTTTAGAAATCCATTTTCTACCAATATGTAAATATATTTTCTATCTTATATATTTTTCTTCTAATATTTTTTCAAGATTTTCTTTAAATGAACTCGGCATCTTCATCTATAGGTTCTTCGAGCACGCTGGCATTATACGCATTGATCTCGAGAGAATTGCGTCTACCCTTTACTTCCCATACAGGAATATACACAAGCTCCATGTCGAGTTCTATTTCACTGGCTTTTGGGCTAATACTCCTTTGCTCATAAATAATTGCTTGTCCTTCCAGGTTGTTAAAGCGCATCTCACGTGTATTTTCTTTTATAATCAACTCAAGAAGAACTTTTTCAGCCAGTTTTTTCTCCACATTCGGACGCTTTACCTCATACTCCACTGCCGGAATTCTGGTTGGTATTCCAAGACCTTTGATATCCATGTTTTCTTTTGACTTATTCAGAGCATTGAGAAAACCCTCCCCTTCTCCTGAAATGCTCATAACTTTTGACCTGAACTTCTTTTCGGCTTCAACAATGTAGGAATACTTCCAGAAAGGCACGAATTTCAATATAGCGCCTTTAGGGTTACTGAGATAGGGTTTTGCAATGACAATTGCCTGATCTTTAGAGATTTTTGGTTCTACGGATTGTATGTTGAGGACCTCGTATGACTCAACTCTGGGAACCTCCTCGTCCTCCATTCTCTTTAAAGGTTTTTTCTCTTCAACCTTCTTTGGAAGGGTTCTGGGTTCAAAAGAGATTTTTTCTATTTCTTTCGGACTATCCTGAAGGGGTACAAGTCTCCCGCCAGCGTAGATTTCCTGTCCAAAGTCTTCTTCTTCCCGGTTTTCTCCGGCGAGTTCAGAGACGGTTTCTACCTGGTTCTGGGTTCCCTTTGAAGGTATTTCGGCTTCTGTCTGATAAGCACTTGTTTTTCTTTCTATATTTGCCAGAACAGCCCTTCCGATCTGGAGGGCAAGCTCGTCTCTGTCCCAGATGTATATTCCGAGTTCAGCTGCATATTCGTTCAGTTCTTTCGAAATTTTCTGGGTTATTACATATATCCCGGTACAAGCTTCTACTTTTTCGGAAAAAAATTTTATCTCCTCGTAGTCGGGCTTCAGGGAGCACATGACATAAGCTTGATGCCCGTTTTTCTCTACAAGGATCTCAGACTGGTTGGATATTATAACATTGTATCCGGATGATTTGAAGATGTCAGCAAGGATTTCTAACAGGTCTTGATTCATGATTCTCACTTTCTTATGTCCTGTACAACTAAAATAGTTTATGTTTACAATTGAAATATAATTTAAAAACTTATTATACTGTATATTTACTTCTATTTTTAAAACTCTCCTTCCAAACATACAATTATATAAGAAATCAGGTCTTAATCAGGTATGTATGAGTGGGATAAGGCTTGGAGCAGATTCTTTTTCTACTTATGAAGAAGGTATTAAAAAAGAATGGATTATAGGAAATGGATTGGGAGGATATGCTTCATCCACGGTCCTGGGGGCAGGCACAAGGACTTATCACGGGCTGCTCGTAGCAGCTCCAGAAAATTCACCCGGTCGGTTGCTGTTACTTTCTTCTCTTGATGAAGAAATTTCTACTGGTGGGGAGGTCTATCGCCTTGCTACCCATAAATATCCTGGCACTGTTTCTCCCACAGGCTTCAATTACCTTTCCAAATTCATTCTTGCACCCTTCCCAATGTGGGTTTACCAGCCTGGCGCTTTTACCGTGAAAAAAAAGGTCTTCATGGTTCATAATAACAATACGACCTGTGTAGTCTATGATATCAGATCCAGAAAAGAGGACGCTATACTAAGAATTTTCCCTATGGTAAACTCCAGAGATTTTCATTATACTACTCACTCAGGCTATCTTTCCTTTTATCAGGAAACTGATTCTACAGGCTTAAAACTGGAAAGTTCCAATGGCTTTTCTTTCTTCCTCTCGTCCAATCTCCAGTATCATCGTGATCCTATGTGGTACTACAATTTTGAGTATGATGCTGAAAAGGAGCGTGGACTTGCCTTTCAGGAAGACAACTTTAACCCCGGTTATTTCGAAAGCAAACTCAAAATGGGAACTTCCCGTTTTTTTATTGCTGTGTCAACCGAAGATATTTCTTCTCTTACCCTTGAGGAGGTTGAGGAACTCTATACAAGAGAAGTATATCGACAGAACCTTCTTGCTTTCAATTCCAGGCTTACCGAGCCTTTTGCCCTTAAGCTTCTCAGGGCAACCGACTGTTTTATTGTGAAGAATCCCTCTACAGGCGAGAGTTCGGTGATTGCGGGATACCACTGGTTTGCGGACTGGGGCAGAGACACCATGATTTCTCTGCCGGGGCTTTTTTTAGTTACTCGCCGCTTCGATGAAGCCAGGTCAACTCTCAAGAACTTTTCAAGGCATTGCCGGAGAGGGCTGGTCCCTAATGTATTTCCGGCTCTCGGGGGAGAGGCAGTATATAATACAGTGGACGCGTCTCTCTGGTTTATTCATGCCCTTGGCCGATATTTCGCATACACAAAAGATTTACTGTTTCTCTCTGAGGTCTGGGATACTGTAGAAAGCATCATGGATAATTACCGTAAGGGCACAGACTTCGGGATTGGCATGGACTCCGATTTTCTTATTCGACAGGGTCCTCAACTGACCTGGATGGACGCTAAAGTAGAAGATATTCCGGTGACCCCGAGAGCAGGTAAAGCCTGCGAAATCAATGCTCTCTGGTATAATGCTCTGAAAACGGCTTCCAGAATAGGGGGCCTTCTTGGTAAAGAAACCTCTTCGTATGAAACCCTCGCAGCCGGGGTTGCTTCCAGTTTTGAAGAAGTTTTCTGGAATCCGGAAACCAACTGCCTTTATGATCTCGTGACCAAGGATGAAGACGGAAATCAGATCAAGGACTCATCTATTCGCCCTAACCAGATTTTTGCAGTCGCTCTCCCTTACACTCTGCTTTCTCCAGAAAAAGAAAAGGCTATTGTGGACCGGGTAGAAAAAGATTTACTCACGCCTTTCGGACTCAGGACACTTTCAACGGACAACCCTTCCTATAAAGGCCGCTATCATGGGGGACCTAAGGAAAGGGACCTTGCCTACCACAACGGAACTGTCTGGCCCTGGCTCCTTGGAGCCTATGTAAAAGCTTACCGAAAGGTTCACAATTATTCCAAAAAGAGCCTTGAAGATATGCGTTCCCTCCTCAAGGGCTTTGACATGCATCTTGAAACCGCAGGTATAGGTACTATTTCCGAAGTATTTGATGGGGATTTCCCTTACTCTTCGGAGGGCTGTATTGCCCAGGCCTGGAGTGTTGCCGAGATTCTAAGAGCCTATGTTGAGGATGTTCTTGGGATAAAACCGTGAAAACAGAACATTTGGTTTTTCAGAAGTTTTTATATAAGGAAATATTTTGTCCCTTTTTCAGGAAATATCCAGTCTTCTTCAAGGGATAATGTCCTAATATAATTACTTTCTGTGCCCTGAAATCTCCCTTCTTTATATATATTTTAATAAACTTCCCTTTTTATACTAGTTTGGCAATCTATCCCCCATGATTGACTTTGATACCCTGAAGTATGAAAACGGCCTGATCCTTGCCGTAGTTCAGGATCAGACAAGCAGGGAGGTGCTGATGTGCGCCTATATGAATCGGGAAGCCCTCGAAAAAACTGTCAAGACAGGAATTGCCCATTTCTGGAGCCGGAGCCGAAAACAGCTCTGGAAGAAAGGTGAAACTTCGGGACATATACAGAAAGTAAAGGAAGTCAGGATCGACTGCGATATGGACTCCGTCCTTCTGCTCGTGGAACAGGTCGGAGGAGCCTGCCATATGGGTTACAGGTCCTGTTTCTACCGAAATCTCGAAGGAGAGGTTGTAGGAGAAAAAGTCTTTGAGCCTGGGGATGTTTACTGAACCTTAATTTCTATTTTTTTCTATTTTTTTCGTTCCCGGGCCTTTTTAATCTTTATTTTTCATCAGTCTTGTTTTTTAACTTCATTCATCTAAAAAAAAGCAGCAGAAGTTTTATTATATACTTTCTGGCTCTATATCCCTTTATATGGCTGATGAGAAGCGGACATGGAGGATCGTTCCGGATACCAGCGTGATAATTGACGGGAGGCTCTCGTCTCGTGTCAGAAGTGGTGAGTTCAGGGGTGCTGAGGTTGTTGTTCCCGAAGCTGTGGTATCGGAGCTTGAAGCCCAGGCAAACAGGGGCAGAGAAATAGGTTTCAAAGGTCTTGAAGAGCTTTCGGAACTTCGGAAACTCTCAGACAGAGGGGAGATTCATCTTCAGTTCAGCGGAGTTCAGCCCACTCTTGAGGAAATTAAGCTTTCTAAGGAGGGAAGGGTGGACGCTCTTATTCGGCGTACGGCTCTTGAGGTAGGGGGGCTGTTTGTTAGTGAAGACCGCGTACAGTCTACGATCGCCAGGGCAAAAGGCCTTGAAGTTGAGTACATACCTCCTAAAGTTATGGACCCGTCAGAGTTCGGTCCCCTCAAAATTGATCATTTCTTCACTGATGATACGATGTCAGTACACCTTAAAAATGGGGTTTCCCCAATGGCCAAGAAAGGCCCTGTCGGAAACGTGCGTTATGTACGGATTCGGGACGAACCTGCAAGTTCCCGGGAACTTTCCAGCATCTCAAAAGAGCTCATAGAGAGAGCCCGGCTTGACCCTGAATCCTTCATTGAAATGTCTTCAAGCGGCGCTACGGTTCTGCAGATCCGAAACATGAGAGTTGCAATTGCCCATCCGCCTTTTTCCGATGATATGGAGATAACTGTCGTCAGACCCACTGTCGTAGTTGACCTCGAGCATTACCGCCTGAACGATAAGCTAAAAGAGCGCATGGTAAGTCAGCGTGGAATCCTTATCGCAGGCCCTCCCGGAGCCGGGAAGTCCACTTTTGCAGCCGGAGTTGCTCGATATCTGAATGATCATGGACAGGTAGTCAAGACAATGGAATCTCCAAGGGACCTGCAGGTGCCTCCTGAGATCACTCAGTATTCCCCTCTCAATGGGAAGATGGAGGACACTGCTGATCTCCTTCTTCTGGTCAGGCCGGACTATACCATCTATGACGAAGTCCGGAAGACCGGGGATTTTCTGATCTTTGCGGACATGCGCCTTGCAGGAGTCGGGATGATCGGGGTCGTACATGCAACCCGGGCAGTGGACGCCATCCAGCGCCTAATTGGCAGGGTTGAACTGGGGGTTATCCCGCAGGTCGTGGATACTGTAATTTTTATCGACAAAGGAGAGGTTGCCAAAGTCCTTGTGCTCGCTTTTACGGTTAAAGTCCCGCACGGGATGACCGAGCAGGATCTTGCAAGGCCGGTAATTACCATTGCGGATTTCGAGACCGGCAAAGTTGATTATGAGATTTATACTTACGGAGAGCAGGTTGTGGTCATGCCAATCGGTTCTCCTCGGGAAAGCCGGAAACCTGCATGGAAACTTGCTGAAGAAGAGATAAGGAATGTTATTGGCAGGTATGCAACAGGGCCCGTTGAAGTGGAAGTGACCTCCGATGATAGTGCTATCGTAAGGGTTAACCATGAGGATATGAGAAAGGTCATCGGTAAAGGTGGAAACGTCATCGATAGGATCGAAAAAATTCTTGGGCTTCACATCGACGTCAGAGAACTCGAAGCTGAGGCTCCGGGAAGAACTAAGGGCTCGAAACGTGGAGCTGGACTCAAAGCTTTCCCGGGAAGGGTCCGGGAACCTGTGCCTGAAAAAGGCATTTCAGTATCCCCGGTTCATCCGGTCATCGAAAGGACCAAAAAGCACCTTATTCTTGGGGTTCCCGAACTTGCAGGAAAGGACGTGGAGATTTTCATCGAAGACGAATATCTCTTCAGTGCAACTGTTAGCCGGCACGGGGATGTGAAACTCAGGATGAACTCGGATCTGGCATCGGAAATTATGGAGGCTCAGGACAGCGGAGATCTTGTTGAGGTAAGATCTATCTGATCTTCTCATTTTTTTCCTTTTATGCCCTTACTTTTTTTCTATCTGACCTTCTTATTTCTTCCTTTTATGTCCCATTTTTCTTTTTTATATTCTTTTCTTATTTTTCATGTCCACCATACTTTTCTATATTTTTTAGTTAATGAGGAGTTATCAACTCTTTCCCTTTTTCAATTTGCACTTTGTATAACTTCTTTTATTTCTTGTAGCATTGTAAAAAAATTTATATACTGTTGGGATGTGATTTCATAGTAGAAATTTAACGGGGGTTGTAGTTCAGTTGAGTAAATCGTATCAGGTAGAGCCCGAAATAAGGGACGATTTGCAGGGGAGGATCGAGGTTTTTGACCAGAGCATCAGAAGTTTTGAAAAGCGGCTGAGAGCAGTTGAGCGTCGTTTATCTCTTGAAGCACCTCAAACTTTGCAGTCCGGAAAGTTTTTTCCAGGGATGTCCCCTGATTCTTTTCAGGAAGTAAATTCCGCAAATCTTGCTGCAGGGCCTTCCGTTTCTCCACAGGGACCTTCCGTTTCTCCTGAAACTTCTTTTCCTTCCTCGTGGAATTCTCCACTTTCAGATTCCGTTTCCTCGTTAACTGAAGGTGATATTTCAGCTTTTGCTTTCAGTGCGGTGCACCCCTCTTCAGAAGTCTCAAATGCTTCCTCTATTTTTCTTAATAGTTCCTCGGAAGTTTCAGGGGTCAGTTACAGGGTAAAGGATCTGAGTGCCCTTTTTACCAGTCTTTCAGAAAGTCTCCATTCTCTACAGGCTGCTATCTCCGAACTTTCTGACTTTGTGCATAGCAACCTTGAGCCAGAGGTTGAAAAACTTGATAATGAAATCAAAGGCATTCAGGTCAGGGAAAATGTATTGGAAGAATATATGCGGAATTTCGAGTCCCGCATTGAAGCCATCGAAAACCGGGACAGGTTTACCCTGGGCTCGATAAAAGTTCCTGTAGAGATCTCAGGAATCGCCGGCTCTTCCGTCCTTTTCTTGACAGGCCTGCTGATCTGGTTCGGGCGTTGGGACATAATAAGGTCCCCTTACTTCTCAATCGGACTTGCAGTAATTCTGGCAGGAGCTGTGCTTTTGAAATTTTATACGGTTAACCGGAAGCAAAAATCGTTAACTAACTGATATTAATTTGCATTTCGACCCCCCTCAAAAAAACCAACTTAATTTTTTTATTTATAAAGTTTATTGCTAGTTATACCTATACTCATCCATTTAAGAATAATTTTGAAAAATTTTAGCAAATCTTGTTTTATTTTTCAGTAGATCCCTCAAATTTAGACTTTGTTTTTTAGAACTATGTAGAATTCAAGCCAAACTCATCAAACTTATTGATTGTGTGTTCGCAACGGATTAAATAAGTTGAATCAGTTGAATCAGTTGTTGAAAAATTCATCATATTTTTAAGAGGGGGGTCGAAATGTAAAATTAAGGAAATTTGTGGTTAATATACTGGAGTAACTAGATTGCAATAAACCAGAATATTTTTTCCGATATCCTAAAAAACCGGTATACTTCTGCGGAGGTTTCATGATGTTTTTCGGGTTGTGGTTTACAGTTAAAATAGTATTTGCAGCGATTCTTTTTACTATTAAAAATGCATCGGTGTTTGGAATCCAGATTTATTGTGAAGCTTAACGCCTCGTTACCTTCAGAAAATATTCCTCGCTATAATCCCTATACCCCGTTTTCATTACTTTTACTTCAACGTACCCTTCGGACTTTCCGTCAGGAAGCTCCGGATTTAGAATCTTTATTATTACATTTCCATTGGAATCCGTAATGCCTGAATATGCTTTCTTTCTGTCCGGACTCCAGACAATCACGTTAGCTGCTCCAATTCCGCGGTTTTCCCTGTCAAGCACGCTTATTTGCAGACTAAAGTTGAAATCCCCTTCTGATGAGAATGAAACTGTGCTTATATTTGTTGTTGCATACATGGGCTCATCAGGGGCCGGGGCAGCCGTAAGAGCTGAGAGAATCGCATAAAACCCGACAAAACCAACGATTGAAAGAACTACAATCCTTATTGGAAGCCCTAAAGTTCCTGCTTCATTTTCTTTCAAGTTTTCAGGCAGCATATGCGGTTTCTCTCCAGTTCCGCATTATCGGGTTTTGATAATCATAACTGCATCTTTTCTCTCGTAATCATAGAAACCGTCTGCCAGGATTTTCAGGTCCATTGTCCCTTCATTCTGGTTCGGGTTAAGCCTTACCAGTGCATTTTCCGGCGTTGTCAGTACGGTCATCCCGTTAATGTCA
Source organism: Methanosarcina siciliae T4/M (assembly GCF_000970085.1). Lineage (NCBI taxonomy): Archaea > Methanobacteriati > Methanobacteriota > Methanomicrobia > Methanosarcinales > Methanosarcinaceae > Methanosarcina > Methanosarcina siciliae. The sequence continues at coordinate 975,299 of NZ_CP009506.1, forward strand.
GTCGTGTTCGATGCTGCCCCGCCGAGGCCGCTGAGGACAACATTTGCATATCGCACCGGGTTACCGTCATTATCTGTTACCTTTATTACTGCTGATACGGCAAATGGGTTTTCTGCAACAGCAGCGCTTACTATTATAGAGTTACCCTGCTGAATGCTTCCTCCTTCTAGTGCCGTCCCTTCAACAAAGACTGACATGTCCTTCGTAGGAGTCGGTATTATTGTAATAAGCGCTGCAAGGGCCACCATCCCGACAACGAGCATAACCACGATATTGATTGGCAATTCCATTGCTTTCTCATCATTTCTGAATAACTGAAATCCCTTCATATTTTACCCCCCTCGTTGAAACTCTGTAAAATTACTTCGTTATCGTTCAACATTCTATGAATATTCAATCATTCTATTTATAACTTCTCAATATTTTGTCAAATATGCTCATTTGTAGTCAAATTGTTGTATAATTTTTAACTAAATCAATATCTTTATATATTACTTTTTGCTATACACTACCCACTATCGTATAACCAGCCTTATTGACTGCTAGGAAGGGGAAACAGCTAGTTGACTCAAGAATGTTCTGATGAGCCAAGTGAATCGGACCATAGACGTAGTTTTTTGTGTCTTTTCGGACTGCATGACTGGAAACGAAAAAGCGGAGCGCTCTGCTGCATGCCAACAGTACGCGAAAAACGTTATGAATGTGTACGCTGTGGCAAGTACAAGGTGATTTTTGAACAGGAGAAAAGACCCTGTAATCTTTCTGCGGATAGATACTGACCTGAAATTCCTATTTTATATTTTCAGGTATTTTTTTCTCATTTTTTTCCTTTTCTCATTTTTTCCCACGTTTTGTAAAATCTTTGTTCGTAAGCTTAATCTATTTTAACTTTGTTTGTTAAGGACTATGAAAAGAATCGTAATTATCGATTACGGGCTTGGAAATCTGAGAAGTGTTCAAAAAGGGCTTGAACATGTTGAGGCAAGTCCCGCAATCTCAGGGAACCCCGAGGAGATCCTGGCAGCTGATGGGCTCATCCTCCCCGGGGTTGGTGCTTTTATAGATGCAATGAAATGTCTGATCCCGCTCAAAGGGGTTATCGCAGAATTTGCTGACTCCGGAAAACCAATGCTCGGGATCTGTCTCGGGCAGCAGGTTCTGATGAGCTCTTCCGAAGAAGGCGGGCTGACCGGCGGGCTTGACCTCGTCCAGGGCAGCGTGCTCCGCTTTCCGAAGTCCGAACTGAAAGTGCCCCACATGGGCTGGAACAATATCAGGATCAAACAGGACCACCCTCTGTTTAAAGACATCCCTGACGGTTCTTTCGTATACTTCGTACACTCCTATTATGTGGACACAGCTGCGGAAAACACCCTTGCATCATGCGAATACGGGCTGGATTTTTCAGCTTCGGTCGTAAACTCAAAAGGAAATGTTATGGGTACCCAGTTCCACCCCGAGAAAAGTGGAGCCACAGGGCTTAGGATTCTGAAAAACTTCGTTGAAATGTGTTAAGATCTCTTAAAATACGTATCTACAGGCACTCCGGCTTTACAGCTAAACCTTTATTCTCGTTTTTCGGCGGTTAAGTTCGACATCCGGGGTATTTCTAATTTGAATTAAATCCAGAAATTAATGCTTTAATTCCCTAATTATCCTGCCCTGCTTCTTTTGGAGCAGTGGCAGATATCTGCAAGAGGATGGTTACAATGGATATAGAAGGCTATGCAAAACGGGCTCTCAGGAAAGACCCTTCAAATGAAGCCGGGCTTGAGGCACAGCTTGCTTCGCGAATTCTTGAAATCAAGAACATAAACCAGGCAAGGGCCCATGAGATTGCGGCTGCAGTTATTTGTGAAGCAAAAGCAACTCTTCATACGGAAGGGGATGTATTAAGCCCCACTCTCTCAGGGGTTTCCATGGGGGAGTTCGGAGTAGGTTCAAGGGGCACAGGGGACTTTTACGTTCATTCCAAGCTGGGAGAGGTCATAGGCCAGACCGGGGCAATAGTTGACAGCGCCCAGCTTGATGACTCGGGGGTTATAAAAATAGGGGACGAATACCTGGTTGTTACAATTGACGGCCTCCACTCCCGCCTGAGTGATTTTCCCTTCCTTTCGGGTTTTCATGTCGCAAGAGCAGCCCTGCGTGATGTATATTCAATGGGGTCCCGCCCTCTTGCTATGCTTTCCGATATCCATGTCGCAGACGACGGAGATGTGGCAAAAATCTTTGACCACATTGCGGGAATCACCACGGTTTCTGAACTTACCGGAATTCCTCTCATTACCGGAAGCACTCTCCGGATAGGCGGAGACATGGTCATAGGTGAAAGGATGACAGGAGGCGTAGGGGCTGTTGGCATTACGTCTTCTCTTACTTCCCGCAACCAGACCCGACCGGGAGACCTGGTCCTTATGACCGAAGGCGCGGGAGGAGGTACGGTTTCCACAACTGCCCTATATTACGGGATGCATGACGTGGTGGAAGAGACCATTAATATCCGTTTTCTGGAAGCCTGCGAAGCTCTCCTGCAGTCCGGCCTGTACAAAAAAGTCCACTCCATGACCGACGTCACAAACGGTGGAATCCGCGGAGATGCCCGGGAAATCTCAAAGACGGCAAAAGTAAAAATGGTATTTGAAGAAGAAAAAATGAGATCTCTTGTGAACGCAAAGGTGCTTTCCATGCTTGAGGCCCTTAAAATCGACTATCTGGGTGTATCTCTCGATGCCCTGCTGGTTATTGCCCCTCCGGAATACGCCGAAGAAATTCTTAACACAGTTCGGGCGGCCGGGGTTGAGATTGATATCATAGGGCGTGTGGAAGAAGGAATCGGGGCTGAAATTATTGTCAATGGAGAGACCAGGGACTTTGCGCCCAGGTTCAGAGAATCTGCCTATACTCCCGTCAAAAAAGTTCACGGAGAAGAGAATCCGCGTGATTTCGAGGAGATGAGAAATGCAATTGACAGGGCAGCCGAAGAAGCTATAAATAAAAAGCAGAGGGTTCTTGAAAAAATAAAAGCCAAAAAGAAAAGTTAAAACCGTTAAAATATCCGGAAAAATAACTCTAGAAAAAGAAAAAGCAGAAAGGAAATGTTATATTTTTCTTTTTACCAGCAACATTTCCATCTTTTTTCCTGTAATTTCAACTTCTTCTTCAGCACCTATTTCTTCTTCGGCCCTGGCTTGCCAGTATTCTCCTTTATAGCGAACAAAACCCGGATTTTGCGGGCCTATCGGGTCTATTGTTCGGGCAGTATCTCCGATAATGGCTCCGATAACGGGCTTTTTCGTCCTCGTTTCGGCGACTTTATATATTGCAAATACCAGAAAAATTCCGAAAACGATTGTAGGAGCAACAATTGTCAGAATCATAAGTCTTCTGAACTCCGGTGTGTAAATATTCTCACTTCCCAGTGGCACAAGGAAGATGCTTCCTGCCACCAGGCAGATAAGTCCGGCAAGCCCGAATATTCCGAACCCCGGGGAATTAAGTTCCAGGATAAGAAGCCCTATTCCGACGATGATCAGGAAGAATGCTGCTATGTTGATGTCAAAGCCGGTACCTATTAGCCCGAGCACAATTGCAATAACTCCAAAAATTTCGGCTCCGGCCCCGGGGTTTGATATTCCGAAGATGATCCCATAAAGCCCTATGGTCAGAAGAAGGGAAGATAGAATTGGGTTTGAAATGAGTGTCAGGAAGGAAAGAGGAAGGGGAGGTTTGTAGGTTTCTATTGTTGCATTTGCGGTATGCAATTCTCTACCTTTTACAATTTCCCCATCAACCTGGTTCAGCAAATTCGGAACGGAAGTGGCTATGTATTCGATTACTCCTTCTTCCAGGGCTTCTTCAGCGTTCAGGTTTCGGTTCTCGGTAATTACTTCTTCTGCAAAAGTTTCATTCCTCCCGTGTTTTCTTGCCGTCTCAGTCGAGAATTTAACGAGAGCATTTATTGTTTTTTCATCCTCTACAGGTACTGTCCCTTCCGCGGACACCTTCACCGGCTGGGCCGATCCTATCACTGTAAAGGGAGCCATTGCGGCAATATCGGTTCCCATAAGGATGAGTGTTCCTGCAGACCAGGCTTTTCCGCTTTCAGGAACGTACCCAATAACAGGCACGGTCGTGTTCTCTATTGCCTTTATGATTATTTGAGTCTCTTCCAGCCCTCCTCCTGGGGTGTCCAGAGTAATTACGAGAGCTTCATAGTTCCCGCTCTCAGCGTCTTGTATTGCATCATCTATCAAATTATCGGAAGCCGGGGTAATAGCTCCGTTTATTTCAAGCACAAGCACTCTATCTTCGGCTGCTGCCCCTGCCGGAGGTGCAAGAAAAACCGTGAAGGTCATGCAGAGACAAAAAATAAAGAGAGAGCAGGAAACCCATTTCATTTGCATAATTAATGATCCTTTCTTGCCTTTACATTCTTTTCGGGTTTTTATTTCCTTTTAATGTTCTTTTCGGACTTATTGTTCTTTCTTTCCGGGCATAAACTGCGAATTTCCGGACACAGCCTTAGAAAGAGCGGCTATGTTTCCGGTTTCAAGGGTCTGAGATTGTTGTGTAACCACGATCAGGTTTTTCTCCCTGGAAATCTCGGCAAGGGTCTGCAACTCTCTTAGCTTGATGGCAGTCGGAACCCCCTGGTAAAGAATTGCAGCATCTTTCATCTTTTCAGCAGCCTGATATTCTCCTTCGGCAAGGATGATCCTGGCACGTTTTTCTCTTTCGGCCTCAGCCTGTTTTGCAATTGCTCTCTTCATAGTTTCAGGTAGAGCCACATCCCGGATAGTCACACCGGTAACCTTGATCCCCCAAGGATCGGTATAAGTGTCCAGTAGCTCCTGAATCTGCTTATTGATGTTCTCTCTTTCCGAAAGCAGTTCGTCCAGCTCCATCTGGCCCAGCACGTCTCTAAGTGTGGTCTGGGAGAGGGTTGAAGTTGCAAACATATAGTTTTCGACCTGTGTAATTGCAGCCCCCGGCTCTACTACCTTGTAGTAAACAACGGCGTCCACTTCGACCGTGACGTTGTCCCGCGTGATAACGGCCTGTTTGGGGACATCGATTGCAACAACTCTCAGGTCTATTTTCAGGGCTCTATCAACGAAAGGAATAATTAGGAACAGTCCTGGTCCCTTTACGCCACTGAGGCGACCCAACCTGAAAATTACAACTCTTTCATACTCATTCACCATTTTTATGGACTGTGAAAATATTAATATCACAATTATTAATACAGGAAGCAATAATTCAATACCAACCATAATTTTATGCCCTCCTATCCATTAATTTTTAAACCTGGTTTAATATTAATTAATTGTTCTTTATTGAGAACTTTTACTAAAAAACTTCTGCAAAGTAAATAAAGTAAACAGTCATAAGTTAATTTTTATATTCTGTCATCTATTTGAAATATCTGTGGATCTATATAAGTTCTTACTATAGGTCTCTATTCTGATTTTTCATGGGCTGCAGTCCCTGCCTTTGAATCTCTTAATAGTATGAAAGTGATGGATAGCGCCTCAAAAATCCGAAGTTTGACCTCTTCAAACGCTGTGCAAAATTACCTGCTGACAAATACTTATATCTGGCATACAGAAGATATTGGACTGAAATACAGGAACTTTGCAGGCGGATACCGAGTTAGATAGGCGCTGATTACCGGGCCGATAAAGGTTATACCGTTGCCAGTAGACTGAAATGTTAGTCACAGGCATAATACAGTCTAAAGCATAATATTCTGTGAGTTTAAAGTGAACTTTTTTACTCCATAAAATCGTGAGAGTAAGAAAACGCAGGTTCGGAAGGACCACTGGTGTTGATATTAATGAGTAAGGAATGTCCAGACTGCCACGGACGTGGCTATGAGGTTATTTCAACTGAAGTCTGCCCTTTGTGTAAGGGAAAAGGCAAGTCAAAGTCAGTTGATTTCATGAAAATTTCAGAAAAAGATATTGACAGTTTCTTGAAAAATGGTGCAGTATGCGAGAAATGCAAAGGTAAGGGAAGTATTGAAGTTACCAGACCCTGTGAAGCCTGCGAAGGGCTTGGAAAGATTTATACCTGCAAAGTTTGTGGGGTAAGAATTCATGATCCGCAGGAGGCAGAGAACGAGATCTGCAGTTCCTGTGCACGTTCCCAGCACGTTTACGCTCTGGATGAATCCTGCGACCTTAAAGATGTGGAAGCAGGAAAACTTTACCACGGCATAGTGAGCAGCATCGCTTCTTTCGGGGTCTTTGTGGACCTGAACCCTCACGTGAGAGGGCTTATGCATTCCAGTAACGTTGGGGTCCCTCCAGAAGTCGGGGAGGCTGTAATCGTCCTGGTGAAAAGTATCAAAGCCGGAGGAAAACTGGACCTAATCCCGAAGACGCTAACAAAGTACGAGACTATCGAGCTTGAAAAAGAGCTCCCACTTAAGAATTCCTCCGAAATAGATACCAGCATGAAGGGCAGGCTCATCCGGATCGAAGGAGAGGTAATCCAGGTTAAGCAGACAAGCGGGCCTACCATCTTCACCATCAGCGATGAAGGAGGCTTTATTCCCTGCGCGGCTTTCGAGAGTGCCGGGAAACGGTCCTATCCCCACATCGATGTAGGGATGATCGTATCGATTACCGGAGAGGTGACTCCGAGGGACGAGCAGGTCCAGATTGAAGTCATGAGCATGAAACTGCTGACCGGTGAAAAGGAAGCTGCTGTCAAGTTCAGGGTCGAGAAGGTGATTGAGGAAAAAGCAGCGCCTGCTGATATTCCTTTCCTTGTCGAAAGTGCCGTTATGGAGAGACTCAAACCCAGGATGCTCCATGTCGCCAAGGAAATCAAAAAAGCAATATTCCATTCAACACCCATTATCCTCAGGCACCATGCCGATGCTGACGGGATCACTTCAGCAATTGCCATTGAAAGAGCAATCCTTCCCTTGATTACGGAAATAGGTGGGGCAGATGCGGAATACTATTTCTACAAACGGGCTCCTTCCAAAGCTCCTTTTTATGAGCTAGCGGATGTTACAAGGGATATTTCCTTTGCACTTGAGGATTATGCCAGGCACGGGCAGAAGATGCCTCTCGTGATCCTGGTGGACAACGGCTCAACCGAAGAAGACGTACCCTCAATGCGGCAGGCCAGGGTCTACGGCATAGATATGCTTGTCGTTGACCATCACCACCCGGACGACATTGTTGACCAGTACCTTATAGGGCACGCAAACCCTGCTCATGTGGGAGGCGACTTCGGGGTTACTGCAGGCATGCTCTGCGCGGAAGTCGCCCGGATGATTAATCCCGGTATCAGCGATACCATAAAGCACCTTCCGGCGGTTTCGGCAGTAGGAGACCGTTCTGAGGCTCCTGAGGCCGAAAGGTATATCTCGCTTGTCTCGGATCGTTATACCCTTGAGGAATTGAAAAATATGGCCCTTGCTCTTGATTATGAGCAGTTCTGGCTTAAATTCAGCAGTGGAAAGGGGATTATTGACGATATACTGGATCTGGGAGACCATAAAGTCCATAAAAATCTGGTCTCCCTGCTTTGCGAACAGGCAAACACCATGATAAAGGAGCAGCTTGAGACCTGCCTCTTTAATGTCAAGTCCCATAAACTGGCAAACGGCGCCATCATGAATGTGATCGATGTCGAAAACTATGCCCAGAAGTTTACCTTTCCTCCACCAGGCAAAACCTCCGGAGAAGTGCACGACGTGCTCTGCAAGAGAAACCCGGACAAGCCCGTGGTTACAATTGGATACGGTCCGGACTTTGCAGTCATCCGCTCAAAAGGTGTACTGATGAACATCCCTCGTATTGTCAGAGAGCTCCATGAGGAAATGAAAGGAGCCGGAGTCAGCGGTGGTGGACACCTTGTTGTGGGCAGCATTAAGTTTGTAGAAGGGATGAGAACCGAGGTATTGTCAAAGCTTGCCGAAAAGATAGCATCTACGGAAGTTGAGCATTAAATAGGCTTTAATAGGCCTTTTTTCATCCTCTCTTCCTTCTCTACTCCTGAATCCTTTTTAAGTAAGTTCGAATTCCCCCAGTTGCATTCCCGGAGCCTCATTCGGACGGATAAAAAAGCCATGTTTTTCGTAGAACCGGGCTTTTTCGGGAGCCGCAAATAACCAGACTCTCCTGATATTTGATTTCTGGCACTTTTTAACTAGCCGGGTTAATATCTCAGTTCCGATTCCCCTATTCTGGTGGTCTGGCATCACTATTATGTCACAGATCAACGCGTAAAGGGCACCGTCCGAAAGCAAGCGCCCGACACCGGCAATGTTTCCGTCCTGATATGCGGTTGTCCAGTACCAGGTGTTCTCAAAGACCTTCTTCAGGTCATCTTCGGAAATTTCCAGGATTTGCGTCCAGCCTGTACTTGAGAATAATCGGGAATACTCCTGCCAGGTGGGAGGACTTTCTTTGTATACTGTTTCTAAAGGAACCTTGTCTTTCATCCATTACCCCCTAATCATTCCGAACACTGTTTTGTCCCGTATATTTTTGATGCCCGTGGCTAATTCATTCTGGATCTCTTTAAAAATAGGTAAATTTTGGGAAAGCTTTCTTCTGGAAAGGCTTTCCTTGTAAGTAAATTGTTTCTACTTTCGGTCCTTGTTTTATCTGTCAGTCCACGCGCACGATTCTTACAAGGGACTGGATAGGGACATTGGCAATCGTATCTGCGCCTTTTTTGTCCACGAGAACAGCTACAACTCTGGGTTTTGCGCCCATTTCTCGCAGCTGCTCAATTACTTCCATAGTGGTGGAACCGGTTGTAATAACGTCGTCCACGATTACACAGTTCTTACCCGCAACGCTTCCGAAGTTTCTGCTGATGGTCCCTTTCTGGCCTGGCTGGACAACATCCTGTCCTTTCCGGGAATGATAGAGGGCAAAGTCTGCTCCCAGTTCGTTTGCCATCATGCTTGCCAGGGGGATTCCACTTGCGGCAACGCCTACTACCACATCTACCTCTGCGTTTGTCTTTTCGAGGGTTTCAAGCACCATGTCGCAGAGTGCAAGTGAGATATAGTGGAGCCTTGTAGCGCTTTTCCCTATGCTGCTCCAGTTTACGGAAATGTCTTTCGGAGCTGGGACTGCTACTTCTTTTTTTGAGCGGGTTAAAAGCCATGTAACCGTTTCTCTTGAGACATTAAGCTCATCGGCAATCTGGCCGGTGACAAGTCCGTTGTTCTGCAGTTCCACAGCTTTCTGAATCAGATCTTCTATATTCTTCATGCCTCCATTCCCACCTGAAATTTTTTTGTCTGGCGGTATTTCCGGCCGATTTCTGCAGTTCTTCTTACGAATACTGCCTGGAATTACTGCCTGAAAAATTTTAATTCAAGGTTATCTTTTCTCAGTTAAAGACATTATTACACTATCAAGCGTTATATCTTTTTCTTCAGCTTTCCTTATGACTCTTGCTTTTAAGTCTTTTTTTTCTCTTTTTTTTCAGAGGTGAACCGCAAATCGGGCATTCTTCCCCTTTTTCAAAGGTTTTTTTACAACCAATACACTGCTTTTGCCAGATAAGTACATCCTTTATCTTTTTCTGGGCAACCGGTTTGACCTGAATCCCCAACTGTACGGCAACATTCTGGACTGCATAATCATCCGTGAGCAGTACAGCCTTCTCCCTGTGCTCAAGTGCTTTTGCAAGAATTTCCAGATCTGTTTTTGAAAGCTCTTCTGAGTCCCGGGTCTGTTCAGCTTTTTCCCGAACCTCTTTTTCCATTTCCGGTTCTGGCCATTCCACCCTCAGCCCTTCCTCTTTTGCAAGGTCAAAACGGAGCACGGAATCCTTGCTTTTCAACTCGTCCACAACCGAAGGGACGGTAATAAGCAACGAATTGTCCACGTTGCAGTTTCCCATTATAAAGACTGCCGAGTCTGCTATGTAAGAGGTCATTTTTCTTCTCTTCTCTCTTTTGGTATAATAATCCATTGTTGCCCGAGTTTCGCTTCCCGAGTTTCGCTTCGGGAGCACGAGGTCTGTTTCACTCGCTTCGCTCGCTCAAGCAGACTAATTCAGACTAATTTATGGATTTTTAAGTGATTTGGCATGAAAGTGTTTTAATTACTTTCATTTCTTTGTGCCTGTAATTCGAAGGATTTCATGCCCGTTTTTGTTCAAGAGGACTCGTATAAATGATAATTGCAGCATACTTTTATTGCTGCATTTTCATAAAAACAAACGTAGGCTGGGAGGGTAGTTATTAGGACTTACGGCATTGTCCGGCTATCTTAGACTACCACCCTCACTCCTACGGCTCTCCGGCAATTTAACATGTTACAGCTCTGTGCTCACAGAGTCTGGCGATTTTCCACGAGCTTACGATCTGTAGAGAGCAGACCCATATTTGGTCTCCAGCCTATAAAATCGTATTGTGGGGGATCAAAAAATGTATTTGAACATCGGTATTGATATCGCTAAGGATGCTCATGAAGCCTGTATTTTGGACGATGAGGGTAAACAGATTGGAAGGTATATCCAAATCAAGAATTTAAAAAGCAGTATCGAGAAATTCATAGAACGTGTGGAATCAGTATCTAATAGATTAAATTCAATTCCTCGGATTGGAATGGAAGCTACGGGAATATACTGGTATGCCATATATTCGGAACTTTCAAAACACTATGAAATTCATGCCTACAATCCTTCTCAGGTAAAGGGGTTTGCAGCGGTCAACATTAGGGGATCAAAAACCGATAAAATCGATGCAAAAACAATTGCTGCGATACTTCCATTTGGGGAGGCGCCAAAAACCTGTTATGGCGATAAAAAAAGAATGGAATTGAAAGAATACTGTGGATTCCATTTCAAGTTGAAATCAAATGTGGCTAATCTAAAGAAGCGGTTAATACGTAACGTACATCTTATCTTTCCCCGATATGACCAGATGTTTTCCAGCATATTCACTAAAACATCTATAGCCATTCTAAATGAAGTACAAAGACCCTCAGATATGCTTGGAATGGGAGAGGAAAAGCTCTATGAGTTTTATGAAAAAAACGAGCAGAAATCATTACAGTCCTGAGAAAACAAGAAAACTCTTAGAAATGGCGAAAGATTCAATTTCTCCTGACTTTATTGAGGAGGCTTTATTATTTGAGGTCAAGTCCTTGCTTAACGTGATTGAATACATGGAAAGCCAGATAAAAGAAGTGGAAACCAGGATTTTGGCTGCTTGGGAAACGTTGAAGGATAAGCATTACCTTCAGACAATTCCTGGAATTAGTGATTTAATGGCGGCTATGATCTGGGCGGAACTTGGAGACGTGGAGAACTTTCAACATCCAGACCAGATAGTCGCTTTTGCAGGATATGATCCAAAAGTAAAAAAGTCTGGGAACAAGGAAGTTATTTCAGGACCTAACAAAAGAGGATCAAGATTGTTAAGATGGGTTTTGGGGAGAGCTGTTGTGCAAGCAAAGATGCATAATCCGGTGATAAAGCAGTATTTCATGAAGAAAATAAGTGAGGGGAAACACTACAATACTGCACTTTGTGCGGCAGCTAAAAAGATGATAAGGATTATTTGGTCGGTAGAAAAGAATAAAAAACCTTTCCAAGTCCCGACATAAAGTAACCTGGTAGGAGAGGAGAGATGAGGAAAAGGATTGAATAACGGTAGTGGTGGCTATAGATTTTTGTTGATAGATGTAAAAAAGGAAGAACGATTTGTAGGTTTAGAGGAAACAAAACAACCTTATTAGACGTCTTCACGGAAATTTACCGCGCTTACAGCGCGGCTTTTTCATAATGGAGTTATCTTGATTAAAAAATGGAATGTAAAAAATCATTTATAACATGTCTACTATCATATGGGCACTTAATTCTACTCAAGAAGGCCTGAGATGATTTATTCAATCTATTTTACAGTCCAGCGCGAACGTTTTCTTTTAATTTGTGCATGGCTTTTTATGGTGACAGAGGCTTGAGTGGTCAGGTGTGAGCATTATTTTCGGAACTAAAACAGGCTGGTTGGATCTGCAGAAAAATCGGTTGTAAGGGTGGTTATTGAGGAAAGCGGAAGAAAAAAATAGTTCTCAAATATGACACGGCAAACAATTGTATCTGTTATGTCATATCTGATCAGGACTCGCCCCATAAAGGCTTGCTCTATAATTAGGGGCTTGGGGCATGGAGGAATTTATGTCTTAATTTAAGCTGAGGATTTTGCTTTAATTGGGGCAGATTTCCCGGAGTCCGGCCGCGAGGTCAGGGAGGAATCCGATTGGGATACCCATTGTCATTTCATCATCTGAAATCTCGGTGTATAGCCTGCTGCCACTGCAGCCTACTGTAACTCCTATTTCACCCTGTTTAGCCTGCACCACACCGTCGGAACAGAGGCTCTGTTTGCCTACGAAACTGACGTCAAGCCTGCCTCCGGTTTTGTACATATAAGCCTGGGTGAGCAGCATTACTTGCTTCGGGTTGCAGATGACAAGTACGACATCCGGCATGAATGTGGTCTTCTCAAGGGGCGAATACAGGATAGCCTCTGTAGTGTCAGGAGCCAGGGTCGGGACCATATCAATTGTGAGCTTTGCAGCTTCCTGGGTGCTGAACTGCTTTAGACCTTTGTAATAAAATTCTCCACTTGCGACTTTAGGGGGCATAGTTCCGAGGCCCATGACAGCTGCTCCGCCTTTGCACATCTGGTCCTCTCCTAGAGTGTATAATTCCTCTCCGCTTTTTCTCACGCGATCTACGAACTGGCAGTGTCTCATGGTCGCATCTGCTTTCTTAATCCCTTCGGGAATTTCTTCTCCCTTTGGAACCAGTTTTACTGCAACCGGGGAGGTATCGAGTTTAAGGCATTCGACCATTTCCAGTCCGATATTGTTGATCTCTTTTAAATCCATTTTCATAACTCCTAGTGTATTTTTTGAAAGGAATCCTGTAAGAAATAGACATATATTACTTACTTATCGTATATGTATGTTTGTTGAGTTTTGACTAAATTATACACAACCCTATTTGATATAAATATTCACGAGTTCTGATCCTTAATGGAGGTTTTTGGCAGTACTCTTTATTTTTTATCAAGTTTCTATTTTTAACTTCCTAACTTTATCAGAAAAAAGAGTAAATTGGGAAAATTAAAAAATGTTCACTCAAGTTTGTCAAAAATGATCTCCATTTTTCCCATTTCCCTGGCAAGGTTTTTAGAAATCATGCCGTTTTCGAGCCAGCAGGCATTCATTATTGCAGCCGGCACGAGGCAGGTGGGAGTGAGAGGTGCTTCAGCCATTTTCTGGGCAAGCAGGGTTTCAGGGCCGCCCATAAGGTCCTTCATGCCCATATCGAAATGTGTGCCCCATTTCCTGAGTTTTTCGCAGGTTGTTTTTATATGCACGTGCGTGTTTTTGCCTTCTTTCGTGGCAATAATTTTTGTTGTGTGTCCACATATGGTATTGAGTGAAAGTTCAGTAACCATTGTTTATATCTCCTGTAATCTGTATGCTCGTCCGGAAGCTGAAGGACTTTCAATGTATTGTTGGAGATGAGATTCTCATTTTGTCTGTACCTTAACCTGTTCTCGTCTTTTATTTTTATTAAATTCTACATATATATTTTTCTGTATCCTGCGTATTGAATCTCTTTTTTGCAGGGGCTTTATTTTCTTCATATGCTTCTTTTTCAGCTTCGGCCTCCTTTAGCAGGTTTTATCTTGAAGTAAAAGGCTTTTCCTGCGGCATGATCGCAAAGTTCTTATACATCTCTATTCGTATTGCTAAGTCCATAGCAAATATGCTAGTTAGGGTACTCCTGTTAATACATTAATATATTAGCAGAGCAATTAAGCTACTGACAGGTATGCTTATGCCCTGAAAAGGATCACCAAGATCAGGATTACGGGATATTTACTATCTGGATCATTTAAGGTTCCGTCAAAATCAGCTTATGTAGCATTGAAATTAACATTAACTTGATTAAATTTAGTTAAATCTGATTAAATTTCAATAAAATAATGAGGTTTTAATAATGAGATGGCAAGGCAGCTCAAGAAGAAAAGCTACCGGCGGGAAAGTTATTGCTGCCCGCGGAAAGCGCAAGTTTGAAATGGGTCGCGAATCTGCGGAAACCCGTATCAGCGAAATAAAAAGAAAGAACGTTCCTACTATGGGCGGCAACAGGAAAGTAAGGCTTCTCCAGTCCAATGTTGCAAACGTGACCAATCCTAAGGACGGAAAGACAGTTACCGCACCCATTGAGACCGTAATTGACAACACTGCAAACAAGCACTATGTCAGGCGTAATATTCTGACAAAAGGTTCCGTTATAAGGACTCCCATGGGCACTGCCAGAGTTACAAGCAGACCCGGACAGGACGGAGTTGTAAACGCTATATTAATTGAGTAATTGAAGAGAGCCTTGACCCCATATCAGGGGTTCTGTGCCCATTTTCCCTAAACTTTGTGCCGGTGATCAGCATGGACGAAATGATTCGACATATACTGGAAGTTCTTGAGAATGATGCCCGAGCAAGTCCGGAAGAAATTGCAGCCCTTACAGGAATGTCTGCACATGAAGTTTCCCAGACGATTGCAAAGCTTGAAGAAACAGGGGTTATCCGGCACTACAAGACTATAGTTGATTGGGACCTGATCGGGGAAAACTATGTTTACGCCGTAATTGAGTTGAAGGTCACTCTCGAGCGTAATCAGGGCTACCAGGCAATTGCAGAAAGGATCTATAAGTTCCCGGAAGTCAGGTCTGTCAGGCTTCTGTCCGGGGACTACGATATCTCCCTTACCGTCAGGGGGAAGTCAATGAAGGATGTGGCTTTTTTTGTGGCAGAAAAAATCGCTACCCTTGACCAGGTTCAGAGTACGGCCACACATTTCGTGCTGAAGACCTATAAAGAAGACGGAGTAATCCTTCACGAACCGGAGTCTATTAAGAGGTTACCGGTCTCGTTTTAATGTGAAACCGTTTAAGGTCCGATCCACCTTATCCCGTTTTACATCTATCTAATTCACATAATTTTTTACAGAGGTGTTTGCTTGAGACCTCCATGCGATCCTTCAAAATTCGTTGCGGAAGCTGTAAAGAGTATCCCTCCGTCAGGAATACGTCGTTTTTTCGATCTGGTTTCCGAACTTGAGGATATTATCTCCCTGGGTGTAGGAGAACCCGATTTCATTACTCCCTGGCATATCCGTGAGATGTGTATCCACTCGCTCGAAAAAGGGCAGACTTCATATACCTCAAACTACGGACTTCCGGAACTCAGAGACGAACTTGCAAGAACCTATTACAAACGCTACGGTCTGGACTACAACCCGGGATCCGAAATCCTTGTCACCACGGGAGTAAGCGAAGCGCTTGACATAGCAATCAGGGCCGTGATCAATCCCGGCGAAGAGGTAATTGTGGTTCAGCCCTCATACGTGGCATACATCCCTTCTGTGATTCTGGCAGGAGGGAAGCCTGTTATTGTTTCTACTCACAGGGACGACGATTTCAGCCTTACTGCAGAAGCTCTGAAACCTGCAATTTCCAGCAAAACGAAGGCAATCGTCCTTAATTTCCCAAACAACCCAACTGGCGCAATCATGGAACAGGAGGGAATGGAGGATATCGCTGACCTTGTTGTTGAGAACGATTTATTTGTTATCTCAGACGAGGTTTACGAATGCCTGACTTATGGAGGCAACCATGTTCCTTTCTCATCGCTTGAAGGTATGAAGGAAAGGACTGTCATGCTGAACGGCTTTTCCAAAGCTTATGCAATGACAGGGCTTAGACTGGGCTTTGCAATGGGAGCTCAGGATATTATCCATTCTATGATGATGATCCACCAGTACTCCATGCTCTGTGCGCCCATTACTGCTCAGGTAGGCGCAATTGAAGCCCTGCGCAATGGTAATGAAGAAATGGAGCGGATGATCCGGGAATATGACCGGCGCAGGCGTTTCATCGTAAAAGGGTTTAACAGCATAGGGCTTGAATGCTGCAACCCCAGAGGCGCTTTTTATGCTTTCCCTTATGTGGGGGATACGGGCCTATCCTCTTCTGACTTTGCGGAACGTCTCCTGCAGGAAAAGAAGGTTGTTACAATTCCCGGAGATGTTTTTGGAGAAGCAGGTGAAGGTTTCCTGCGGTGCGCTTATGCGGCGTCTCTTGATGACATAAAAAAAGCAATCGAGAGAATGGGAGATTTTGTAGAAGAGTTAAAACAGTGAATCTGGCCGAACCTTATTCGGTCTGACTTTTACTTTAAATTTCTATCTTCAGTTTTCCTCATCGTCCATACGCATGACGAGAGCGCTTACTTTGTCATCCATTTTTTCGATCAGCTCGTTCATCTGGCTGTACCATTCGTCAACGTTTTTCTTTACCATCTGTTTCATTTCCTGGGGTTCGATAGCTACATATTCGTAGTAGTAACCCCCACTGTTAATGGATCGTGTTTCCCTGTAAACTATTCCACAGGCTATAAGGTTCTGCAGGGAACGGTATGCGGTGCTTCTTTCCCTGTTGAGTATCTCTCCCAATTTTTCTGCGGTCAGGGGACCATGCATGAGTAGAGCTTTGTATGCATCGATGTCAAGGGACTTCAGCCCGAGTACACATTTTACCATGTCTTCGCATCTGAAGCTTGCTCTGATCATCTCGTGAATAGAATTCGCCATAAAACCACTATTTGGTGACGGTTCACCCTATTTTTTAAAATTTCTTTTGAGCTTTGAGGATACCGGCCGGCACGTTAGGAAATTATCTAAGGCGGATTAAGGATGCTCATAAAAAAGAAAACCCTTTACCGGTTTCCGAACTGCTTTTTAAAAGCATATTTCCCAATTGTGTTAAGTATAATTATGTGTTATTATACTACCAATATTGGTGAATATATTTATAAACTTATTTATTTCTCTTAAACTCAATTTTTTTTGTCCGTTAATATCTGTTCAGTATATCTGCTAAGTATTCCATTATATCCTTTCTGGCTGTTTTCAAAAAAATAACAACTATAAGGGAAAGCTGCTTAGTTAATTTTATATATAATTTCCCGACTCAATAGGCTCTGAGGTCTTATGAAGCCCATTATCCCCGAAGAGGAACGTTCCAAAGAGCCTCTCGATACCGAGAGAATAATTTACCATCCTGATATGGTAAGAGCCAATGACTGGGTTATCAATGAGTATGAAGCTCCTTTAAGGGAGCTATGTATTTTCGTTCCCTGCGCCAAGAGAAAGCCTTACCATGAAAGCCCTTCTCATAAAAAATTTGACCGGATAATTTTCGGGCTCGTAAATCCAGAGGGCGTACATATAGTGACCTTCGGGACCTGCGGGATCGCCCCCCGGGAACTTGATACCGAGTACCCTTTCATGAACTACACTTTCATGATGGGAAAATGTAATGTAACGAAAATCAAGAGAGATTTCATAAAAATAGAAAGTGAAAGGATTGCTGCCTATCTTGAAAAGACAAGGGCAAACTACAGGCATAGGATAGCCTATTGTATCGGGGATTTTCGGACTGCAATGGAAAAAGCCCTGGAGATGGTGGACATTAAAGTGGATATTGTCCCGAGGGAATCAACCATTCAGAGGATGATCCAGCCCAACAAACCCTTCATTTATAACAGTCTCTCCTCTAAAGAGTACCTGCAGGACTTCTCCGATGCAATCACTGATGCTTTCGGGCTTCCCAGGCGGGAAGTCGGCTTAAAGGAAGACATTTCCGTGGACGACACTGACTGGTATGTCCTGTAATCCGGTTTCGAATTTCATCAGTTTCGATTCTTCTTATTTCAAATTTCGCCGTTTTCAAATTCTTCTGATCTCTTCAGAACCGAGAGACAAAGGTTCTTGCCTGCCAGAGGGCAATAACTGCAAGGATCAGGATGAGAACCATCCACATTATTTCCGCTGCCGGGATAAAGGAATTAGCCCGGTATGCATTGTAAGCTTCCATAGCGGCTGCCGTTTGTACCATATTTTTTCCTCTTTCCCTCCTTATACGTACCTTATGCAGGCGTCCGATCACCGGGTAGAGAAGGCCCGAAACGGCTGCGAACGCTCCGCCAATAAAGTCCATGGCCATAAATGAGCCGAGAATTGCTATGGTTCCTCCGAAGATCGAGGCCAGGAAGAACCACTTGGAACAGGGATGAAATTCCTTAAGTGTCCGGCCCAGTTCTCCGAATTTTCCAAGCACTCCATTCCAGAGCATGAGAGCCAGCATAACTGTAAGTGCATTATATGGGGTAATCAGGGCCGCGGTTACAACCAGAGACACCGCATCTCCCCTGGAATCCCGTGAAATATCTTATTTTTCCTGATTTATTTTTCAATTTTAATATATTTCCTATGAATATATTAATTTCATTTTAAAAATTATTTCTATATCTTCTATCTTTTTGGAAAATAGTGGCATATGCAGGAAAGAAAAATATACAGGAAAGAAAAGCCGGGGTTTAAACAAAGTCGGAAATTTAAATAGAGTCGGGGAATAAAATATACGCCTGTAAGGTTCCGGATAGAATAAGTTTCTGAAAGAGGACCAGACTGCTTAATATTGACTACGTGCCGGCAAGAAACCTGCAAAAATTTCGGTACAAATAGGTGAGTTTTGTCTGCAGCCAGTTCAGTCGTCTTCAAGTCCCGAGTTCTCCCCAACTGAGAGCATAAGTTCTCCGTAGAGCAGTTTCTCAAGAGTTTCGGCAACGTATTTTCTTTGCTGGTATTTCTGGATGTCTTCATGCATCCTTATATCCGAATCGACCTGGACCCTGAGCAGGGCAAAATGAAAAGCTTTTTCGTTCTTTATCTGCGCAGTATGAAAGGTTTCCAGCAGGTAAGGAAGTTTTTTCGGGTCTTCGATGGCTTCACTTAAAAGCAACATTTCTTCTGGAATATCCATCGTATGTAAACTTATATCCTTTTTTCCGGTAATAAGCTGCAGGTTTCTTTCCGAATACCTTTTCTCAGAGATGATTATTTCACCACCCACACTTTCCACCTCCATCCATTGTTGAGATCTCTAAATCTTCCTGATAAATTGTTTGATTGGCTGAAAATCCATTACAAAACGTTTGATTTGAATAAAAATGGATAGAATGCAGTTTTTAAGCCAGCATTCCCTTTACTATGATATCTATTGCATCGTCCTCTTCAAGTCCGCGGGCCATAAGGGTTTCGACTTCCTTTTTGTCCACACAGCCGATAGCAGCTTCATGCGTGACCTTGGCAAGAGGATTGTCCACCCTGACGATCGGTACAGCTTCAGCTTTTGCATTGCCCTGGATGACCTCCATACAGTCAACGTGTCCGCGAGCTCTGGGGGCATGTCCTTCGGTTATTCCCCTGAATACGGACTCTGCATTGTCGGTTATGGCAATCCGGCTTTTTATGACGCTGCGTGCGTTTTCTCCATTAAGAGCGATCTTTTCAAGGACTTTTATTTTGTCGTCCGCTTTTCCGTAGACCTTGGTGACCATCTCGCAGATCGAGTCTTTTTCGGCGTCCACGTCGTAATCGAATTCCAGGTACCCTACCCTTCCGGAGATAAGGGAAAAGTTCGTGTAATAGCTGCCCCCTTCTTCTATTTTTATGTGGGCTTTCGGGAGTACCTGAATTCCGCCGTGAGGGCCGTGGAAATGGGTCTCGGTGTATTTCAGGGATGCGTTCTTTCCGATAAGCATCTCAGCATCCATTTTATGGATAACCTTTTCAGCGTTCGGGAAGGTGCAGTGGGCGATAAGTTCCACAGCCGAGTCTTCTTCGGCTACGAAGTCCATATTGATTTCCTGCACTCCGTCTTTAGGGACCAGTCCGAAGCAGAGGTGGACAGGCAGGGGGATTTTATATCCTTTTTTGATGGTTAGTTTTATGTCCACACCGTGTTCGGTTTCTTTCTTCTCAAGCACTACACCTTCGGTCGCATTTGCACTGAGCACTTTGTTCCCGCTTATCACAAGACTTGAAAGCCCGTGGTTATGCAGGACTGAAGCGTCCCCTCCTGCTGCTGTGTAGGCCGAGGTTATGTCTTCTGCTTCTCTGGAAAGCGTATTCAATGTAACCTGAGTCATTTTTCAGACCACCTTCGGTGGTGATACCCGGCTGTCACAGGGTATGCATCTGTTTTTGAAAAATTCGCTTATCTCTATGGGGTCCCCGCTCCTGAGGATTACCCCTTCGCACATCAGGGATGCTTTATCCGAGGCGGCAGCAATTTCTTCCCTGTGTGTAATTACGAGTACTGAAGAGCCGTTTTCTTTGAGCGCCCGGATCAGGGAGACAATTTCTTTTAAGGAGACCACGTCAATTCCGGAGTCCGGCTCGTCAAGGATTGCAAGTTTCGGCCTCATGGTGATGATGGAGGCAAGCTCTATTCGCTTCCTTTCGCCCCCGCTCAGCGCCTCGCCTACTTCTCTGTCAATGTATTTTTCAGGTTTCAGATCAACTTTCCAGAGGGCTTCTTTTATCTCCTCTTCCGTAATGCCGCCATTGCCTCTTGCCCCTATTGCAAGGTAATCCCTGACTTTCAGCCCTTCAAAGCGGGCGGGTTCCTGCCAGGCAAGGGTTATGCCTTTTCTTGCGCGTTCGGTTATCGAAAGTACGGCAACATCTTCGCCGTCAAAAAAGATATCGCCTTCCTCATGCTCATAGCCCTGGAGCCCCATCAGGGTATAGGCAAGTGTACTTTTCCCCGCGCCATTTGCGCCGATGATGCTGTGGATCTCACGGTCTCCTACTTCGAGGTTTACTCCACGCAGAATTTTTTTTCCATCACGGCTCAATATCAGGTTTTTTAAGGATAGAATCTATGACACCTCTAGCAAATTTTAGTTTGAGCACTGCAGCAAGTCTTTGCAGCGTTGCAGGTCTTTAACGGTATTTATGTTTATTGCTAGTCTGGGATTATCAAGTATCAGATTAAAGTCTTCCTGTTCGTTTCGGATTTGAGAACTGTCAAGGATATTTATTCCCGCAGGCACGATAAGTTTTCCATCCTTGTTGAATACGGTGTCCGGCCTGGTCCCTGCTCCCTTACAGACATTGAGCGGGACATAAACGGAAAGTGCCGGCTTTCCTTCTTCCCTGTATTTCTTGATTACCGATTCAATAAGTTCGGAGTCGATCAGGGGTAGGTCGGACATGATAATCATAACGGGGCCCGTCGTCGCTGAAGTCTCCACTGCATGGATCATGTCTCCCACATAGTTCCCGCCAAAGGTCCTTATTACCTGGACCTCACCTTTATAGCGTTCCTGGATCATTATTTCGGTCTTCGGGGTAACGGGGGAGACCGCTACGAAAACATTGTCTATACTTTTTGTTGATCTGAGGGTATCAATCACATAGGAAATAAGTGGCTTTCCGAGCAGTTCAACACAGGGCTTTTCCCCCATTCCAAGCCTCTGTCCGAACCCTCCGGCCATTACAATAGCGTCCATTCCAGACCTCCAGTATTTAATGAAAGTTTGAGGATAACTGCAATAATTATCAGGGCAGTTATCCTTCCAATCTCGTTAGCCGTTCCGATTCCGTCGCCGTTCAGGCCTCCAAAGTGGGCATAGCTCCTGTTAAGGAGTACGAGAGCCGAGATGCATGCTGCCAGGTAGGGAATCAGCCCTATCAGTCCGAAGGGTAGGAAGCATACAAACGCTCCGAAAATAAATCCTATCAGGAAGTTTTTTCGGGTTGCTCCGTTTATTGTCATTTCCCCGAGGCCGGGATATGCCTGATTTTCCGGTCGTGGGAGTGGTTTTCCAAAAGCTGCAATTGTTAGCATGGACTGTTTGGCGCTGACTTCCGCTATAAACATGGATGCGAACATAAGAAGCGGAAGGTTGGAACCAAAGGCGGTAATGCCTTCGTCCTGAACCGATCTTATGGATCCGTAAAGGGCGAGAAGTACAAGCATGCCGAAAGCAACTCCTCCTGTTCCGAGGGTTGTGTCTTTTAAAGCCTTGATTTTTTTCTCAAGGGACCCGTGGGCCATAAAGCCGTCTCCCATGTCAGTGACCCCGTCAAGATGGTTAAACCCTGTAAAGTAATATACAGACCCCATGATAAGAGCTGCCAGGACGGGACCCGGGATAATCAATTGTCCTATGTATGCAATTGCCCCAATGAGGAGCCCGAGTACGGCTCCCACGACAGGGTAAAAGTAGATTTTTTTCATGAGTTCGTCGATCCCTTCCATGCTGATTCCAACAGGGATCGTGGTAAGGAAACCAAAACCCGACTTGAGCGCAAGTAAGTATGAATTCATTATTTACCGCCTGTTTTTCAGTCTTTCCTCTCTAACTCTGCCATCCCTCTTGAATACATATTGGAGGAGACCCCTCCGATAAGGCCGCCTATCACGTCGTCCATGAAAGGCCCAAGGTTTGCAAGGATTCCGGGTTTTATTTTGTCATACCTGACAAACTCGAATGTCCCTTTAGAGCCGCTGATATAGTTTGCGATGCTGTTGCCAAGCACTTCGTCTGCAATTATGAAACTCAGGTCTTTTTCATAGGAACTTTTGCTGAGGTTCGGAAGGCTTCCGGCTCTGCCTTCTCTCTCCAGCAGGATTCCGGAATAAATCAGGAGGCAGAGGTTCGGGTCCGAAAGAGCGAATTTGAGTTCTCTTTTAAACAGGGCTTCGGCTTTTTCCCTGGTCTCAAGTCCCGGGTGAGGGACGTACATTTCGAGAGCAGTGTCCGCAAGGTCCTGGACACTGATGCCTTCTTCAGCCAGGACATCAAGGATATCGATGATAGCTTTTTCCTCTATTTTCTCAGGCTGTCCTTTTTTCAGGTCCCTTTCCTCAATATCGGATAACTTCATACTGATCACTCCGGGGTTGTTAAAACGTTTATGTTTGGCTTTGTTAAATTATTTTGATGGGTCATCTTGAAATGATTACGACTAAATGACAAACAGGTTTTAAGCTTTTATGCCGGTTAACCCAATGGGTTTTACTGCTTCCGGCATCACTTGTCGGACATATCCGGTCGTTTCCCGGACTTTCACATATCCGGGTTGGTCGGAATCCTGTAAGTTAGTCTCCCATTATGAGGGTAAATCAGATCACAAAGGTATGTAGGATCAAAGATAAAGGTGAATTCCCGTTATCTGGATCACTGCCACAAAAGCAACAAGTGAAAACCCTGAAGCAATTGCTATTAATTGGGATACCCGTTTTATATCTTTTACTTCGGTTTGAGGGTAAGAGGCTCCCAGCACATAAGTATCAGGTTTTTCAAGTTTGATTCCAAGAGCTCCGGCAGTAGCAGCCATCGGATAGCCTGAATTGGGGGACGGAGTCTTCATCCCGTCTTCGAGAGCGGTTTTTACGCTGTCGAATGGATTGATTTTTCTTCCTTTTCCGGAGAATAAGGATACTGTAACGGCTGCAACAAGGATAAAGATTACTGAAATCCGTGCCGGTATCCAGTTCAATACGTCATCGGACTTTGCAGAGAAATATCCGAGTTCCCTGTAAGGTTTGGTTTTATACCCTACCATTGAGTCAAGGGTGCTTATGGCTTTAAAGGCGTAGGCAGCCACAAGCCCGAGTTCTCCGAAAAGGGCGTAATAGAAAATAGGGCTCAGTATGCCGTCCACATAGTTCTCTGATACCGACTCCACAACTGCCGAAGACATCTGGTTTTTTGTCAGTTTGGAGGTGTTCCGGCTTACATAGATCGGAAGGAGTTCCCTGACTTTCTCCAGCTGGTTCTCTTCAAGATGTTTATATATCTGCCTGGCAGGGCTCAGCAGACAGTTGATTGCAAAGGTGGCTTTCAGGAAGTAGGCTTCTATAAGGAGAGCTAAAAAACCAGGAATCCCCGGAAGGGCTGTAATATAGAGGACGGAATAGCCTAGCAAAGAAGCAAAAAAAACGCAGCAAAGAGCCATTGCAGTTCCGTAAAGTTTCCTGTGGGTTTTCGGGGCTGCATTTTTCAAAAAGTTGATTAATTTTCCAATCCAGACAACGGGATGAACAGCAGCGGGAGGTTCCCCGAAGACGACATCTATGCATGCGGCAAGCAGGAGTACCAGCGCAAGGTGCCCGCTGTCCGGGATGATCATAAGATAGGCTCCATCACTTTTTTCCAGGCTACTTTTACAAGTTCGTCCGTATCTCCTTCCTGCATAAGGCAGTCAAGGATTTTCTGGGCAATTTCCTTTTTATGGACAAGGTGACAGTCAACACAGCTCCAAACCTTGCCGCCTCTTGAGCTCTTGATCCATTTTCCCCCGGTTTTCTCGTTTTCACAGGGATAAAACGGGCAGAAGCAGAAGGTGCAGTTCTGGCCTTCAAAGTGGCAGGGGTAATATTCGCAGGTCTTTCTGCCTCCTATACCTTCTTCACTGGCTTTTTCGATCACGTGTTTCAGTTCGTTCTTTGCCTGTTCCCGCCCCCATTCGGTGATGATTTCCCCGATTGCAGCAATGAGCCTGTCGTTTTCTTTTTCGGTCCTGACCGCAACCCTTATGTGATCTTTTCCGATGCCGTGGAAAGAGGCGCAGTCCCGGACGAGGACTCCGCGGGCTGCAAGGCGCGCAGTCAATTCACTTGAGTTAAGCATGAATTTGCTTATATCGACAAAGATGAAGTTAACATTCACTTCCCCGGCTTCAAAGCCCCTTATCCTGTCAATTTTGGCTTTGAGCGTTTCCCCTTCTTTCAGGATCATCTCTCTGGCATTTTTCAGGTATGGGCTATCAATCCCGCCTTCGATATTCAGAAATTCGACTCCGGTAGCGTTTGCAATAGCTCCGAGGTTCCAGGACAGCCTTGCCGTGTTCAGTATATCAGCCATACCCGGAGAAGCTATCCCAAAGCCCATCCTGATCCCGGGGATTGCAAAATCCTTAGTAAGGGAGCGCATGACAAAAACGTAGTCGTTGTCTGCAGGAAGGTCTGCAACGCTCTGCGATGGGTCGGAAAGCTCAATAAAGGCTTCGTCAACATAAAGAAGGATTTTATGTTCCCTGCAGCGTTCTGCAAGGGATTTAAGCTCTTCTCTGCTGCGGAGCTTTCCTGTGGGGTTGTTCGGGTTACAGATAAAAAGGATTTTTGCTTCTTCCAGAAGCTCATCAGAGAGGGTATTTACATCTTCCTGTGAAGGGCATACCGGTTCTGCCCCCACGACCCGGCACTGCATTTCATATTCTCCGAAAGTAGGCCAGGGTAAAAGGACCTTGTCTCCTTTTTCGACCACAGATTCGACTACAAGCCTGACTATTTCCGTTGAACCGTTGCCGGGAATAATATTTTGCGGTTTTACTCCCAGACCTACAAATCTGGCTGCAGCTTCCCTGAACTCCAGATACCTGTTGTCCGGGTATTCCAGGAGTTTCGTACGAATCTCACTAATTATTTTGTCAAAGTTTATCCCGCTTTCCGGAGAGTCAAAAGGACTTCCGAGAGGGTTAAAGTTTGCACTGAAGTCGAGGATTTCGTTTTCGGGGATCCCGTACATCTCCGAAGTTGCCTGGATTAGCCCTCCATGTAAACAGGGCCTCAGGGCTAACAGATGCTCCCTTAAAGGTACACTTCTTTGCTCTGACACGTTGATCGCAAATATTTAGCGCGAATCCTGTATATTAAGTTGTTTATTATATTAGCCGGTTTAAACTTGCCTTTATTTGCTTTGTTGTTATTTGATTGCGAAATCTCTGCTATCTGGAATCCATTATACTTTATTTTAAATAAAAAATATATTTCTTATGTTCTTTGTCCTTTGCAGAATTCAGTTTTTTATCTGCCAAAATGTGTTTATATTTTCTATATGTGTTTATATTTTCTATTTGTGAAAGGTAAATAACGAAAAAGTAAAATAGCTTGTTTTTGACTAATCCATCCAGATGGCTGAAGAGAAGTATATAAATCCCTTACAATTATAGGAATACGGGCTATTTACGAGAATTTATATCATGTTTGTGGAATGCATATAATGATTTTTCCCAAAAGATGGCTGGGTATTCAGCAGATCATGTCTTCAGTATATTCCGTTATTTCAATATTTCTCTAAATTCGATATATCAGGTGCATTAAAAAATGACAGTTAACAGGCCAAGAGGGACCCGGGACTTTTTACCCACAGATTCTGCCCGGAGAAGGTACGTGGAAAGTGTTATGCGAAATGTTGCCCGCAACTGGGGCTATAGTGAGATCATTACGCCCACGTTTGAACATCTGGACCTTTTTACCCTTAAGTCCGGGGAAGGCATAATAGGGGAACTCTACAATTTTACGGACAAGGGGGGTAGGGATATGACCCTCAGGCCGGAACTTACGGCTCCTGTCATGCGGTTGTATGTAAACGAACTTCAGCCTTTCCCCAAACCGCTGAAGTTATTCTACTTTGAAAACTGTTTCCGCTACGAACGCCCCCAGAAAGGCCGTTTCAGAGAATTCTGGCAATTCGGAGTCGAACTCATCGGAAGTGGAAAATCCGACTCGGACGCCGAGGTTATTGCCCTTGCCGGTGCCATGTTAAAAGCTGTGGGTATTCAGGGCGACATGAAGCTTGGAAACCTTGCAGTGATCCGTACGCTCTTAAAAGGGCTTGAACCCGAGGTTGTAAGCAAGGTCATGAGGCTTGTGGATAAGAAAGAGTATGCAGGCCTTGAAGCTCTGCTTGAGGAAATCGGGGCAGAAGAACAGTTGAAGTCCGACCTCTTTCGCCTGATACACCTTGAAGGAAAGTACATTCTCCCTAAGGTAAAAGAAATAGTCGGGAATATCCCTGAGCTTGCAAGCTTTGAAAAGACCCTTAAACTTCTTGATGCGTACGGAGTTGATTATTCACTTGATTTCGGGATTGCCCGCGGACTTGACTACTACACGGGTATGGTATTTGAGGTTTATGCCGAAGGCCTGGGGGCTCAGAAGCAGGTCTGCGGGGGGGGCTCTTACCAGCTTATAAAGCTTTTCGGAGGTGGAGACGTTCCTTCCACGGGCTTCGGGATAGGTTTTGACAGGATTATGGAGATATGCCCGCTCGTACCGCCGGCGTCCAAAAACCTTGTACTGGTCTCAAAGCCAGGAACCCACATCGAAGCCGTAAAGGTTGCAAGCGAATTAAGAAATTACTTGCCTGTCCAGATAGACCTGATGGAGCGCAACTTTAAAGCTCAGCTTTCCTATGCAAACACCATCAACGCCGATTACGTGATCATAGTCGGAGAAAAAGAACTCGAGGCAGGCAAGCTGACTCTCAGGGATATGGTATCCGGGGAACAGGAACTCCTAACGCTGGAAGAGATTATTGAAAAAATTACAGGGCAACAGGATTGAAAGTTTTCCTTTTATCCTATTTGTTTTTTTCTTTAGTTTTTCCTTTTGTCAGCCAGATGACACTTTTCTTAACCCTAAATCCATTTTTCAATTCCCAAAAATATAATTGCTTCCACCAGCTTGTTTATCTGCTCGTTAAAAAAGAAATGAATACCTATTTTTTAGCACGTTTTTCGCTCTCCTGGTCGAACTGGAAAATAACAACATAATGAAGTTAATGGCGTTGTATGGGCCTTAATAATGGCTATATATTAGTCAGTTTAAGTGAAATGAACTCTAATATGTGTATTTATTGTCTTATACCTTCATTAAGACAAAAGGCAATCTTTTTATAGTCCTACTGCTTAAAGTTTATTGCACCGAGTTTCCAAAGTTTTCCGGAATCTGGATGCGGAGGGGGTAATATATGGAAGGCAAGGTGCATGGTTCAGCCTGTCAAATTGTAATTAATGAGGCTGCTGTATGTGGACTTCCGTTCAGGCTTACAGTTACGGGAATTGTCTTTGCCGTACTTCTGCTCCTCTCTGCAGTCCATGTTTCTGGTTTTCTGGAACAGGCAAAGGAACAGGAAGCCCTGGATGAAGTTTCAAAACTAATAGATGTTGCCGAGCAGATCTCCATGCGTGGAGGAGGGAGTGAAATTGCCTTTGAGTTAAGGATACCTCAGGGAGTGTCTGTGGACTTTGGAGCTCTGCCTGATCTGGAGGAAAACTGGCCCGAGGATGCGGATAATTACTGTATAACTATAGGAGGAAAGTCAACCTTCTATCCTGCAGCTGCTTCCTTTTCGAATCCGGAGTTTGATGGACCTTTTTCACTTGGTCCGGGCAGGCATATGGTAGTCCTTTCAACAAAGCTCGAACCCGAATCTGGCAGGCTTTTCGTCCTGATCTCTGAAACGGGGGTTGATGGAAAAACATGAGGCCAGGAGATATCCGCATGGAAAAGGACATTTTAAAGGATGATTCTGCATGGGCCGACTTTTTAATCTCAAAGGGAGCCCTTATCCTTGCCAGTGTAATCTTCTTTGCAGCCTTTTTTCAACTGGCTGCAGGGTTTAAAGATCTTGAGGCCCAGGAACAGCTTGACTTCCTTGCCAGGGATTTCAAAGTAGTGGTCGACGAGGCTGGAGCAGGGAGTTTTCAGGGGGAGGTTTCGGAGGAGTTTTCCTATCGTTTTGATGAGAATGAAATCTTTCGGGGTTCTCCTTTTGGGGAAAATATAGAGGTTTTGGTTTCAGGAGAGTATGTTCATTTGAAGGCGAAATGTGATGAAAAAAGTTTCAGTGCTGTAAAGCCCTTTGCTTTCGGGGTTCTGCCTTTCAACGAGTCAGTACTCCGGGAAAAGCTGCATACAGAGTTCGGAGCGGAGGGGTGTGAAGACTCACCCCTTAAAGCTGAGCTTCAGGAAGTTAAGGCTTTCCTTCAGGTTTCGGGGGCTAGAGAAGTGATTTTGAACGCAGGTGAAAATATTTCCATGAAAAAAGAACTTATTTATTTGAAGGACAGTGAGGGGGTCTCTGCTTTTGGTTGTGTCCTTGTTTATCAGTGAGGTTGTGTCCCAGCTTACCGGTTATCTACAGGCATCTGGGAGAATATTCGCAGCCGGGCCAAAATCAGGAAAAAAATCCAGCGCTTCATCCTTCACTTCATCCGGTATTTCGATTCTCAGGGATGAAAGGGGAGTCCTTGAACCCCATTCCGATCTTGTAGCCACTGCTCTTGCCGTTATAGGGTTAGTGGTCCTTACAGTTCTCCTGTCAAGGACATATATGGGATACGAAGACAGTTCTTTTGCTCTTGAAAACTACGAAAGTGCGTCTCTTCTTGCAGAATATGTGGCAGAAGCACCTGACCTCCAAGCTGAAAACCCAGGTACACTTTCGGCATCAGCCCTTGACAAGTTTTCAGGGGCTGACGGGCATGATGAGAGAATGAAATTTTTTGCAGCTTTTTCCGGAAACTATCCTTTTCTGGTTGAAGTTCGGACCGAAGACGGGCGCTGGCAGTGGTTACTCGAACCTGATCTGGTGGAACCCGGTTTCCTCATGGGGAAACAGGAAAAAGTTGCGGCTTCGGTGCCGGTTGTAATCGAGTTAAGCCCTGCGGAATCAGTTCCCGGAACCCTTACTGTGGTGCTGTATAAAACTCCCTGGGTGTAAAAATAGATCAGGCTGGAGGAGTATTGAATACAGAAAATGACAGGGTTCTGGACAGGGTCTCTGATTCGGGGGGTGAAATCTCTGAAGTCTTTGAAAGCTTCTCAAAATTCCGGGGTGCCAAGCAATGTAAATAATGAAATATTAATGGGGGGAGCTGTTAAGGAATCTTCGGCTTATTCTACAGTTTTTGATGCCCTGCTTTTGCTTGTATTGATCTCACTTTCCGGGGTCCTTCTTATGCCTTCACTGCAGGCTGATGAGCAGTATGTTGCAGCCGGATATGTGACTTCTTCAGAAATGGACACTTATCTGCTCGAGTCCCTTCTTTCCTGTAAACTTGAGGACTTTGAGTACGAAATCTCTCTTCTCCCGGTGCTTAACGTTTCAGTCCCCGAAAATTCAGTTGTGGAAAGTCCTGTTCATACTCTTTTCGGAAAGGAACAGAAACACAGGACTTTTGCTGACCTGACAGCCGACTACCTTGCCATTTCCCTTTCCCTGTCAGAAAACGGTCCAGCCGTATCTCTCAATCCCCTTGCTGGGGACTATTCGGCTCGGGCTTCCGAAACTATTGCAGTTTATCTGGACAGGAAAATTGCAGGAAGGTTTTCTTATCGGTTTGAAGCTTATTGGTACCCTGTGGAGGTTTTTCCTCTAGGTAGTAAGCTTATAGTTGGAGACAGGCCCCCTGCAGATGCTATTCGGCAGAGTACCAGGCTTTCCATGCCCCTTTATGTCAGTGTACCTTCCAGGGATTCCCTTCTTTCCTGTGTAAATGATTCCGTGCTTGAAGCCTCTCTTAACGCTTCGAATGAAGAAGCTTCAAGAGAACTTTTCCGGGCTTTTAATGCTTCTCTTGACGCTGCAGCACTTGAAGGGGCGGAAACGGTTGTTGGACTGATTTTCCCGTCAGACTATTCGGGGTCGGTTTTCGGAGAGGAAGCAGATGAGTCTTTTGATACCCTGCTTTACGGGGTTTCTGAAAATGCGGGTGAGGCCAATTCCTCCTCAACGGAAGATGAATTTAATGCCTATCTTTCAAATCTTCTAGAATCCGGTTTTGCTCTTGATTCAGAGTCCTATCCCGAAAACTATTCCGAAAATGTACCTGCTACGGAGCTATCTTTACTTGAAGACATGCTGGAGGACCACATCCGGACAGAGATAAGGGCAGAACTTGAATCTGAATTTTCGGGTGAGATTAATGAGACTGTTTATTCCATAATCGAAACCGAAGATCTCTCTGAGGCTCAGGCTCTGAGGGATGCCCGGATAGAGGCAATTTACAGCCAGATAAATCCCGGGGGGGCAAGGATAGTCCTTTATCTATGGAGGCCGTTTTAATAACCTGAAATCCGGAATTCCGACACAAAGTATATATCCTATGCTGCGTTCTCTAGTGATGTTTTTACCGAAAACTTTACGCTTTTGCAGGAGTTCCTGAAAAAAGCCACGCAGCAGTTTGCTGTGGCGGATTAAAATCTCCCGATCGATGTGTTGGTCCGTTATAATCGGTAAAGATATAACTTCAACCCGAAGAGCACTTTTTCGGGTATCGATCAATTGATATCAGGAGAATCATACATGGCAAAAATGCACACAAAAAGAAAAGGCAAATCTTCCTCCACCAGGCCTATCAGAACCGAGCCACCTGAGTGGTGCAAGATTGGAGCAGATGAAGTTACTACAATTGTACTGGACCTCTGGAAACAGGGTGTTTCCACCGCCGAAATCGGAATGGTTTTAAGAGACCGCTACGGGGTTCCTGACGCCAAA
This sequence comes from Methanosarcina siciliae T4/M, assembly GCF_000970085.1. Taxonomy (NCBI): domain Archaea; kingdom Methanobacteriati; phylum Methanobacteriota; class Methanomicrobia; order Methanosarcinales; family Methanosarcinaceae; genus Methanosarcina; species Methanosarcina siciliae. The sequence continues at coordinate 1,006,515 of NZ_CP009506.1, forward strand.
CTCATTACAGGCAAAAAAATCACAACAATCCTCAAGGAAAACAACGTTGCTCCTAACCTTCCCGAAGACCTTACCAATCTTATCATAAAGGCTCTGGGACTGAGGAAGCACCTTTCCGTTAACAAAAAAGACGTCCACAACAAGCGTTCCCTTAACCTTACAGAATCCAAAATCAGAAGGCTTGTTAAATACTACAAACAGGAAAAGGTACTTCCGAGAGACTGGTTCTACAAGCCTGAAACCGCAGAAATGATGATTACCAGGTAATCCTGGAATTCTCGATTTAATTAATCGGGTTTGCCAGAAGGCAAACCTTTTTATACTTTTTTAATATGTTATGCTCCCTTGAGAAGTTAAATCCTTCTTTCTTTAATCATTTCGTCGTTATTCTACTTGCAACATAGCCTGTGCTGCAGTCCCATGCCGGACTCCCCGGGACTACACATCGAATACCCGAAATCTCTCCGATCACGACTGGCAGGCCGTATACCTCTTCGATTACCTGGGGGGTAATTACCTCCACTCCTCCGTGGGCGTGAATTTTTCCGCCCTTCAGGAGGATAAACCGATCTGCGTATCTGAGGGCCTGGTTAAGGTCGTGCATCGTCATAACAGCCGCGATCCTGTGTTCAAGGACTATATTCCGGATAATTGCAAGGATTTCCACCTGGTTCTTCAGGTCAAGGCTGCTTGTCGGCTCGTCAAGGAGCAGGACTTTTGGCTCCTGAACAAGGGAACGGGCTACTGCTACCTTCTGGAGTTCTCCCCCGCTCATCTCATCGATATAGGACAGGCGCAGTTTCTCCATCGAGAGCAACCTGAAGACCGAATCAACGATCTTGAGGTCTTTTTCCGTAATGTTCCATTTTATATGGGGACGCCTGCCCAGCAGGACCGCATCAAAAGCCGTCAGTCTTCCTGTTTCCACACGCTGCGGGACATATCCGATACGCCGGGCAATTTCCATTGTCCCGAGGTCGAAAAGGTTTTCTCCGTCAATATGCACTGCTCCACCTTTCGGGTGGAGAATCCTGTTCAGGCATTTTAACAGGGTAGTCTTGCCAACGCCGTTGGGCCCCAGGATAGCGACAACTTCACCTTCATCGATCGAAAAGGCAATTTCATTAAGGACCTCGCGATTATGATATAAAAACCGAAGTTCTTCTACAGAAAGGATTATCGTTGATACCCCCTAATAAGCAGATAAATAAACGTAGGTGCTCCCATGAAGGCGGTGAGCACGGAAACCGGAAGCACGTATGGTGCTATTATAAGCCTCGCGGTTGTATCCGAAATAAGAAGGAGGAGTCCTCCCATAACAGCAGAGCCAGGGATCAGGTATCTCTGGTCGTCCCCTATGAGTCGCCTGACCATATGTGGGCAAATTAATCCAACAAAGCCGATGACTCCGAGAAAGGCTACAATTACCGCCGATACCAGCGCCGCCACAACCATGCCGATAAGCCTTATTTTTTCCACATCAACTCCAAGTCCCTTTGCGGTCTCGTCTCCTGCATCGATAGCGTTATAGTTCCAGCGGTTGATGGTGAAAAATAAGATCGCAAGCAGGACAATTCCTGTCATAATCGCCAGTTCATTCCAGTTTGCTCTCCCAACGTCTCCAAATGTCCAGAAAACAACAGCAGCAAGCTGGGTGTCATCAGCAAAATACTGCAAAAACATTGTTCCTGCTGTGAAGAGAGAAGAGAGTGCAACTCCGGCAAGCACCATTACTTCAGGAGAAGATCCCCGTATCCGGGAGATGATGAGGATTATTCCTGTTGCGAGGAGACAAAAGAAGAATGCAGTCATAGTTGTCAGGTAAGGGTTGTTGATTGTAACTGCATTTGCAACAGTTGACTGCATTTTACCTGTCCCGAGGATGATCACAGAGACGGCAGCTCCGAAAGCGCCTGCATTCGAGATTCCCAGGGTAAACGGGGAACCGAGGGGATTGCGCAGTATCGACTGCATCACCACTCCCGTTATGGAAAGCCCAACTCCCGCAACAATTGCCGCAAGCGCCTGTGGGAGGCGGATGTTCCAGATAATAGCATCCCACTTGGTTGAGACATTTTGTCCCATCAGTGTTTTTAATACCTCATAAGGGGGGATGGATACGGCCCCAACAGAGATAGAATATATAAACATAAGGAAGAGGAGGATGACTCCCCCCAGGATATAGATAGATTTGTGTCGTACATATCCGAGGTAGTCAGCCGGAACCTCTCCATCGTAAAGGTGCACTTCTTTATACCCTCCGTTTTACAGAGAAAGCTGTGTGAAGCCAAGGTCATCGTATTGCGCATTCAGATCTGAAAATACGGGCTTTCCCACAAAGAAGGTGAATATCTCCTCGGCTTTTGTCTCCGGATCAATATCTTCAAACTGGTCAGGGTAGAGAACTTTTCCAACAAAGTAGGCGTTTGAAAGTACTGACTCGTGGTTTGTAGTGTAGTAATTATAAGGCACTACACCGTAAACATTTCCGTTCTCCACAGCTGAAAGCCCTGCGAGTGAGGGATCTGTCTTTAGCTCGTTGATGGCTCCGCCGTCTCCTAGCTGAATTGTCCCTACGTCAACAAAGATATATTCAGGGTCCCACTCTACGAGTTTTTCTTTGGAGACGTCGGCATGGTCCACACCGATTCCGGAGGCAACATTGTTTGCATGTACCCAGAGGAATGGGGCGTAAGCAGGCTCTGTGGAAATTATCCCGTGAGCTCCCGCACTGCTCACTCCACCTACATAAACTGTCTTTTGTTCGGACTCGGAAATGTCTGCCGTCCTGTTATCAAGGTCTTCCATTATTGCTTCAAAGTAAGAAATCACTTCTTCTGCCCTTTCTTCCTTTCCGACAACTTCTCCCATTAACCGGATAGAACTGTACATATCAGCTTTATCTTCCTCGCTTCTTGTAGACCCGTATGGGAATGCGATTACAGGAATGCCCGTTTTTTCCTGAAGCTCGTCGGCAGTTGCGGCAGCAGTTGCAGGGTCGTTCGAGTCCGTTTTAAGGATTATCTGCGGGCCGATTGCGATGATCTTTTCAGGGTCATCATTGCCTCTGAATTCGCCTATCAGTGGATAGTCCTTTAGTTGGGGATTTGCGAGGGTATAGGGACGACCTTCGATCTCTGACTCCTTTGTCTCCAGGCTGTCAACTCCGACTATGAGATCCTGGGCCTGAAGGTACACAAGGTAGCGCAGGCACCCTGCTCCTGAACAGACAACACTTTCGACATTTGAGGGTATAGTGACTTCCCTGCCGAACCCGTCCGTAATTGTGATTTCTGTAGACTCTACTGATTCATCGGCACCTGTTGTGATTCCTTCAGAATCAGCCTGAACCGTGCTATTTGCATCTTCGGACGATGTGGTGTTGTCCGTGCATCCTGAACTTGCGATCAGGGCAACGATAAGCACTCCGATGAAAATAAGTTTCTCTAATTTAATATGGGGGGAGATTTTCATGTTACTTTCCTCTATTTTACTAGAGAATGTGTATTACATAAAGTTAACTAATTTTTCCAAATAATTCTTACAAAGTCAATTATTTATTATAATTGGTGTGATTTATTACGATTTTAATTTTGGTTGATGGTATTCATGCTTGTGGAAATAGTGTTTCATGGCCCCGTTATTATGGACCAGTTATTTTCATTCCTGACACTGTGATGTATTGTGACCATTAACTTTCTTGATAGGTTCAGAACGGAAAACCCTGGATTAAAGGAAGTTGCAATAGAAATCTCGGAATAAATAATTCAGGCTCAATGAAGGTCACAATAGAAAAAGCGGAATAGAAAACTCAAGCTCAAAAAAGGTTCAATAGAAAAGTCTGAAAAAACCTGAAACAAACCGAAAAAAATAGGTCAGAAGGAGAAGGACCCGGGTTTCAATATTCGGGCTCCATCCCTTCAATTTTCGAAAAGGCTTTTTCCATTTTAGATCCTTCTTCCACACGCTGTTTTTTTGTTTTCTCCTGATTAATCGCCTGGACAGCTACGCTGTAGAGATTTTCCATTTCACGGGCTGACTCCAGGGTGAGTACAGATAGGACCTGAGGATACTCGCTACTGCGCACGATTATTCCCTTAAATACATGCCCTACGGCTCCCGATAGCTTTTCGATTTCAGTAGAGATATCATCTATGCTCAGGTATTTGCGGTCGCCTTTGATTACAATCATTGCCCTGCTTGCTTCTTCGTAAACATCGGTTGAAAACAGAAGGCTTGAAGGGGAAAGTGAATTCTGGATTGCTGTTTTGATCGGTATTTCCTTATCAGCCCTGAAAAAGCCCATCGTTGCAAGTCCTGCGCCTCCGCTCATGACAGTCTGAAAATCCCCCAGGTCTGTTACCATCATCATCTCACTGTCAAGGGCATCAAGCAGGAAGAGGATACGTTCGGCAATCATGTCGTTAATGCCATCATAGGCTTCCTGAATGCTTCCCCCGATGTTTTTCAGGTACTGGTTATCCGCAAGGATTATTCCATCAGCTCCGCTCTGGCGGATTTCCTGGATCGAAAAGGCAGTATTTTGCAGATAAAGCGTTCCCTCTTCCCTGAAAGGGAGGACAACGAGACAATAAACAGGATAATTATATCGTTTTTTCATCTCTTTTACGAGAAGAGGGGTAAATGAAGAACCGGTCCCCCCGGAAGCTGAGGTTAACACAAATGCCATATCAAAATTGCCCCTCTCCTCAATCTGCCGCATTATTATCTCTTTTTTCTCTTCAAAAACCTGCTTTCCGATATTCCGGTTCGCACCAACCCCGTGCAGGTGTTCAATATGGATTCTGTCCTTCGCTTTTGTAAATTTCATCTCTTTCAGGTCATTAATTGCAGTGTTCAGTGCAAGAGTTTCGACATGGCTTTTAAATCTCTGCGTGGAATAAAACCTGGCAAGTTTGCCGCAGCTTTTCCCCCTTCCCAGTGCATGCCGGTTAATGGAATCAAGAATCCTGTTCCCGCATTGCCCGTTTCCTATTACCAGTATATTGAGCAAAAAACTCCTCCATTTCAAGAATATTTCCACTTTTTCCTGTCTGGAGTTATCCTATTAATATCGGTATTGCCTGTGTCTTCTATATATATGGACCCCAGCGGCTGCAAGGATAATTATAAAAATTATGATATACAGAGGATTTTTAATGAGAAAATCGAACTTCCCTTCTTTTACATTGATACTCGATGTTGTTGACTTATTGCTCCCTTTCAGGTTCCCGGCGTCTATGCCGTTGTTGTATTCATAATAAATTTCAGAACTTACATTATAAGTACCAATTTCTTTTGCTTTTAAGGTATATGTGAACTCTTTGTCGTTATTGGGCTCCAGTGTCTCGATATATATTCTTGGAGTTCCGCCGACGGTCTCAATTCCATCTTCGCCTTCCACATACTCAAGGCCTTCCGGAACAAGAATATCAAGGCGGACAGCCCGCGCAGGAGCATTGCCTGTGTTTCTCAGGACGACCGTAGAGGTTATCTCTCCATTTCTCTCTATGGATAAGGCATCCACATTCATTGCGGTTTCGACATTTGCACTTTGCTTGTTTCCTTCACTTACGTTTATGGAAGGAGTGTTAGAAGAGGACTGGTAGGTCTGGCCTGCGCTATTAGTATAAGTAGCGTTAACGGCTTTGAGGTTGAAGGTTCCCGCTTCGGTTGCCTTTAATTTATATATGTACACAAGAGTCTCAGAAACCGGTTCTCCATAATCGATTTTAGGAATTGCACCTGAAACTTCATAGGTGGTCTCTTCAAGGACAAAGTGTTCTTGTTTCGGGTCTGTAAACAAGACGTTATTTGCAGTATCGTTTCCGGTATTCTTTGCCTTTACCGTAATGGTTACGTCTTCTCCGAGTTCGATTTTTGATTTATCTATAGACTTTGTTATTACAACCTCCGGTTCTCCTGCAAAAGTTGCTTCAGAACGTCCGTTTTCAACAACTTCACTCACGTAGAGGTCTCCTGCATTATAGTTTGACATTAAGATCTCAATCGTGGCTCTGGGCAATACCCCTCCAGCATGCACGGACTTCAGGCGCATCTGGATTTTACCCTCCTCTTCAAAATCGAACTCAACACTCTCGTTTACATCCAGCAGGCCACTGGCTACTTCTTTATCTTTTTCATACACATAATATGAGGCTGTATTGGCTTCAGGAAAGATATCAGTGATTTCGATTATGTAATTGTTAAGCTGATATGCCTGTCCTTCCTCAATATCCCCCTCATATACTTCGGTTTTTGCCGAAGTTGTACTGCTAAATATCAGCAGGACAAGAAAAGCAAACAAAACAGTTATGTAAATCCCTTTTAGTTTCACTTTTGCTACCCCAAAGACCCGATAATAAGCTTGTCTACTCCCAATTATTGCCTGAATATCTTAGAGGCTGTCTTAAAATTCAAATCACTTTCTTAAAATTCAAATCACTTCCACATTTGGATAATAGGCATTGTTGGATTAAAATTCAGGCCGTAAATTAATTACATCGAAATTACTCGCGCGAGGTATCAAACCAAATACATAAGACATCATAGTAAGACATCATAGTATATGTACACCCTGGACATTTAACGGTTTAATTCTACCGTTTTTCAGTTCAAACGCGTAAGTCCGGCCCCAATTATATAACCAAATTTAATTCTAAGACACACTCTTAGATAAGTCGTCTTAACAGTGCCCTTATTCCCTTGCCCCCAAATATCTTCTACAAAGCCGGATATATAGTTTGTGATCCTTTCTTTTTATTCTTTAGATGATAAAATCAAAGTTTTGCTGGTGCATTCCACTGCAAGCAGCGGGGTATGTTCGCGTTCCCGCTCCAAATTCCGTTAAACGAGACAATGATTCCAAACGACTTTGTTTGTTTGGTTGGCAAATTATACTTTGTTTAAGCAGAATTTGCCAACCAAAAACATATTTGATAAATCATATTATCATTAATGTTTTCCTGGAAATCTTTTCCATTCCCGTAGCAATCTAGAGGGATATTTGACTAACGTAAAAAATCCATGATGAAATAGGTTGGAAGAATACGAGAAAAAATCAAAAGAAGGAGAGAAAAAATCAAAAGAAAGGACTGACGTAGAAAAGAAATTCTGGATTGCGGTTTTGGTGGGTTGGGAAAAAGATGTGGATCAGGAAAAGATGTGGATCAGGAAAAGATGTGGATCAGGAAAAGATGTGGATCAGGAAAAGATGTGGATCAGGAAAAGATGTGGATCAGGAAAAAGATTTGGGCCAAAAGGAAAGATTTACCCACGGAAAATGAAGATTCCGTGGAATAAATACAATTTCAGTTTTGGTTTCAGTTTTCGGAGTTGACTATTTCCAGGCTAATGTCTATCCACCTTGATTTATGGATAAGGGAACCCATTGATATTACATCCACGCCTGTTTTTGCATAACCTTCAAGGTTTGCAGGGGAAATCCCACCGGAGGCTTCCACAAGGACCGATTTTCTCAGTCCTTTTTCTTCAAGTAAGGCGAGAGCCTCTTTGATTGACTCAGGCTTCATATTATCAAGCATTACAATGTCTGCTCCCAGGTTTGCAGCAAAAACCGCATCTTCTGCAGATTCAACCTCAACCTCAATTTTCCGTGTAAAGCTGCTTTTTCGGGCTTTGTTGATTGCGGCTTCTATTCCCATGAGTTTGATGTGGTTATCTTTAATCATAACCGCATCCGAAAGGTTAAACCTGTGAGTGTCTCCTCCCCCTGCAGCAACAGCCAGCTTTTCGAATTTCCTTATTCCGGGGGTGGTCTTCCTCGTACATGCTACCCTTGTGCTTTCCGAGTGCTTCCTTACGACATCCACGCAGCTCCTGGTCAGGGTTGCAATCCCGCTGAGGTGCCCGAGGAAGTTCAGGCTAAGGCGTTCTGCCCTGAGAATGGATACGGCTCCTCCCCTAAGCCTGAAAATTGTATCTCCTTTGCTGAGGCGGTCTCCATCTTTAAAATCGGTTTCTGCCTGAATTCCAAAATAAATAAATATTGATGCAGCTTCGCTTATTCCGGCAACTGTACAGTCTTCTTTTGCGAAAATGATGGCTTCTGCAGGTCTGTCCGCAACAATAGTGCATGAAACATCATCATACCCCAGGTCTTCTTCTATGAAGCTTTCGACTTCTCTGATAAGCATGATTTTTACCCTGTTATTTTATGTCTTCCGGATTTATAAGAGGTACGGGTATTTTGGGTTTTATATCTCTTTCCAGAAGGTATTATTTTTCTAAAATAACATACATCTGCATCATGGAAATAAGAGGACTTAAACCGTGCTTTAATGATGTTGCTGGTTCAAATAAGAAATGATGTCCCGCCTTTTACAAAGTGGAAAATGGATTACGGTAAATATGTTGCACAGGCATTTTCCAACTCCCAGGATGTGACACTGGTAACCCTGGTTTCATAAAAAATTAAAAGTGTTTTCCGAAAAGCAAGCATTAAAAAATTTATATTTCCTGTAGCTTGAGTTTCGGATTACCTTCTAAAAGACATTTAACTCTTTAGCTGTATACCAGTTGAAGTTTTGGCACCTGACTTTCGTTTCCGCAGTCACTGCTATAAAATGCGATATAGTTATTGCTCTCTGTACGGGCTTTTATCAGTAATCCAGTGTTTTCATATTTGCCGTTGATATACTCTTTTACCAGCTCGGTTACGTCCAGCTCGTAGTATCTGTTGTCAGGAAGGCTGTTGCCTTTGATCGTTATTGTAGCATACGGCGTGCTTCCCTGCAAAACACCGTTTTTATCGTACCAGTCCCCACCTGCATTAGTCCATGCAACATTTTTGTCCCTTTTATTCCAGCTTACATAACTTGAGTTCCAGGCAGAAGCCGGCCTGTAAATCTCAATTACAGTATCTTCAGGTCTTGTAGTTCCCGAGGGATAATACCAGTAGAGAGAAAGAACCGCATTATTAACTTCGACAGAACCGGTGTATTCGCTCAGGTCAAACCTTATTACGTCTCTATACCTACCAACCCCGTTGATGCTACCAACATCAATAAAGGATGAACTCTGATAGACTGTGGAAGAAGAAGCTTCACGCAGACGGTTATCCGTTGCATCGGTAACAGTTGCATTTATGGTCACTACGGGTGTTTTCTTTGTTATGCTAAGCTTTGGCACCTGACTTTCGTTTCCGCAGTCACTGCTGTAGAAAGCTATATAGTTGTTACTTTCTGTGCGTGCTTTTATCAGTAATCCCGTGTTTTCATATTTTCCGCTGACATACTCTTTTACGAGATCGGTTACGTCCAGCTCGTAGTATCTGTTGTCAGGAAGGCTGCTGTCTTTGATTGTTATTGTAGCATACGGTGTGCTTCCCTGCAAAACACCGTTTTTATCGTACCAGTCCCCACCTGCATTAGTCCATGCAATATTTTTGTCCTTTTTATTCCAGCTTACATAACTTGAGTTCCAGGCAGAAGCCGGCCTGTAAATCTCAATTACAGTATCTTCAGGTCTTGTAGTTCCCGAGGGATAATACCAGTAGAGAGAAAGGACAGCATTGCCGACCTGTGAGTCACTGTTGTATTCGCTCAGATCGAACTGCATTACATCTCTGTACCTGCCAACTCCACTGATGCTGCCGACGTCAATAAATGAAGTGTCGGAATATACATTCTCAGGAGACGCTTCACGCAAACGATTATCTGTTGCACCAGTAATGGTCACCATGGATATTTCCTTTTCAGTCACAGTAATCTTAGGTTTCTGGTTTTCATCTGTCCAGTCACTGCTGTAGAAAGCTATATAGTTGTTACTTTCTGTGCGTGCTTTTATCAGTAATCCCGTGTTTTCATATTTTCCGCTGACATACTCTTTTACGAGATCGGTTACGTCCAGCTCGTAGTACCTGTTGTCAGGAAGGCTGCTGCCTTTGATAGTTATTGTAGCATATGGGGCGCTGCCCTGCAAAACACCATTTTTATCGTACCAGTCCCCACCTGCATTAGTCCATGCAACATTTTTGTCCCTTTTATTCCAGCTTACATAGTCCGAGTTCCAGGCAGAAGCCGGCCTGTAAATCTCAATTACAGTATCTTCAGGTCTTGTTTTTCCTTCTGGATAATACCAGTAGAGAGAAAGGACAGCATTAGTAATTTGGGAGTCACTGTTGTATTCGCTCAGATCGAACTGTATTACATCTCTGTACCTGCCAACGACATCGATGCTGCCTACGTCAACAAAGGATGAACTCTTGTAGACGGTGTCAGGAGACGCTTCACGCAAACGGTTATCAGATACTTCGATTTCGGAAACTATCTCCTCAGAATCTTCGGGAGGTGTTACACTAACAATCCCTGTCACGGTACTGTTGCCTGCCGCATTGCTTGCAGTAAACGTCACCGTATAGTTTCCTGCTGTTGAATAGGTATGAGTTGGGTTTTGATCTGTTGCGTTCGTTCCATCTCCAAAATCCCAGTTCCAGGAAGTGGGGGATCCTGTACTCTGATCAGTAAATTTTACTGTCAGAGGTGCATATCCTGAAGCAGGAGATGTAGAAAAATTGGCAACTGGACTGGTTGGTGCAGTTATTGTCCATAGAACTGCAGTACCATTGGATCCCAATATCTGCCCATTTTCATTGATTTCATAGGCACCGCTGCCAGATATCCCAGATAGTGCTCCAAGATCTGTCATCACACCATTTTGCCACAGGAAAGCGTCAGTTTCACCAGTATCTGTCTGGCTGGTACCTACTACTTGTCCCTTATTATTGATTCCATAGGCAATACTGCTGGATTTCCCAGGTAGTGTTCCAAGATCTGTCATCACACTATTTTGCCACAGGAAAGCATGTGTTTCACCAGTATCCGTCTGGCTGACACCTACTACCTGCCCTTTATCATTGATTCCACGGGCACTACTGTAAGATCCTCCTAGTGTTCCGAGATCTGTCATCACACCATTTTGCCATAGGAAGGCACGTGAGGGATCATAACGGTCTTGACTGGTGCCTACTACCTGCCCATTTTCATTTATTCCTCTTGCATCGCTATATTCTACATCTGACGGTCCAATATCAGTCATCGTGCCATTTTGCCACAGGAAGGCGTGAACTTCAAAACCAATTCCCTCGCTGTAGCCTATTACCTGCCCCTTGTTATTGATCCCTTCGGGCCAGCTCTCGGTTCCTCCGGGTAGTACTCCAAGATAGGTTACTACACCATTTTCCCACAGGCAAGCGTGAACAGCATTATCATCCTCTATGAATGTGAAGCCCACTATTTGCTCATTGTCATTGATCCCCCTGGGATAGCCATCGCACCCGCTTGTTTCAATATCAGTCATTGTGCCATTTTGCCACAGGAAAGCGTGTTCTACACCAGTATCTGTCTGGCTAGTACCTACTACCTGCCCCTTGTTATTGATTCCTTCTGCGTTACTGTAATTCCCTCCGAGTGTCCCAAGGTCTGTTATTGTTATCACATACTCGAAAACAAGACTTCCCAGATTAGACTCATTTGTCCCGTTTACAATTTCGGAAAGTGTACAATTTCCGAATTGGTCCCCAATTTGGAGGGTCGTAGTGTTTTCGTAGTCAATGAGCCAGATCCCATCAATCTGGACAACACTATCGGTTGTACCCTGGGTAATCCGGTTAACGTGGACTTTCAAAACAGTAACATTATTTATCCCCTGTATATCAAGTGTACAATTCCATGTATTGTCACCGGAATCAGTTGAGAGGATCTGGTCATCTACATATTGTCCACCTTTGTAGAATTCTAGCCAGACCTTCTCACCGTCTACATCTACCTGCTTTACCTGGAGACTGTATCCCTGACCAATGTCAAGGCTTTCACCACCCGTAAGATTATAACTGCTCTCATTATCAATAACGACCCTGGTGAGCTTGTCAACATGAGCTTCCCAGATCTGGTCGTCTTCTTCAAGCAAAGGAACATACTCTTCCCCAAATAACTCGATTGAAGGATATTGTTCACCAGACCAGTATTGATAATTGGTGCCTTTAACATTGCAAGTTGTTGTAGCTGCTGATGCCGTATATGAAAAAAGAATTAAAAATAAAATCAGAGCTGCTGATGTTAAAGATAGAGAATTCAGCTTTTTGTTAGTTATCATACACCTACTCCTTCATCTTTCTTTATTCTGACATTTTTAGCATATGTCAGGTTTTTCAAATCCGGTATTGATTTTGTGGACAGTTGACAGAAAAAGATCGCTTTTCATGAGAGCGAAGTATTCTCAATATTCACCGAAAAAACATCAATAGTCCTTATATGTAATACTTAATACAGTTTCTTATAACTTTGGATGTAGTTCTAATGTCTAAAATCGAGTACTGAAACTTGTTTTCATAAGCTGATCTCAAAATTCAAAATATTTCTCCGGATATCTTTTGCAGGTAACATAAAAAATGAAAGTTGAAATTAGCAGTATGCTAGACGAGTCATACTTTGAAGTTGTGATGTCATGAGAAACACAAAGTTAAGTCAGGTTTTGGGATGGGCTCAAAGAAAGGTTCCGGGAACAGGCAAAGAAAAAAGTCAGAAAGCTAAAGGATTTTAAGAAAACAATAAAAGTCGGGCAACAGAAGGTTTAAAGAGAGAGAAAAGAGTACAGTACTCCAATTCCCGGAACTCTCTGTGACGGGTATATAAAAAATTATAATATAAGCGATTATAGTTGATTGAAAATATCAGCTAAAACGGATAATTAAGTTGAATTTATTGATTATTCTCAGGAGCCTGGAATACTGAAAATAGGAATTGTTGGTTGCGGATTCATTGGAGGACAGATTTGCAGGGCAATTGATAGAGGGGAAGTTAGTGCAGAGCTGCACGCACTCTGCGACTCTTCGGAGAGCAAGGTCTTTGAACTTTCAGCTTCCCTTAAGACCTGCAGGCCTTCTTATATGAAGATCGAAGAACTCATACGCAGCGTGGACCTTGTCGTAGAAAGCGCCTCCCAGAACGCCGTCAGGTTCATCGTACCTCAAGCCCTCAAGGCCGGCTGTGACGTAATGATCCTGAGCGTGGGTGCCCTCGCCGATGAAGAACTGCGGGAAACTCTTTTCGGGATTGCAAAGGAGAATAACTGCAAGCTTTATTTCCCCTCGGGAGCAGTTGTCGGGATCGACGGATTAAATTCGGCATCTGCGGCTGGAATTTCCTCGGTCACCCTGAGCACCAGGAAACCTCCTTCAGGGCTTATGGGAGCTCCTTATGTTGAGGAACACGGCATAGAACTTGAAAAACTCGAAAAAGAAACCGTACTTTTTGAAGGGCCTGCCTCGGAAGCTGTAAAAGCTTTCCCTGCAAACGTTAACGTGGCAGCTACGATCAGCCTTGCAGGTATAGGTTTTCGACGGACACGGGTAAAAGTTATAGCTGACCCTTCTCTTTCCAGAAATGTGCATGAAATCACCGTGGAAGGAGAATTCGGAAAATTCAGTACAAGAGTGGAAAACCTCCCTTCCCCGGAAAATCCTAAAACAAGCTATCTTGCAGCCCTTTCTGCAGTTTCTACCCTTAAAAAGATCCTGAGCCCTGTACAGATAGGGACCTGAATTCCTTTAGCTCCCTTGAGTCTTAGCTCTTGAGTCTTAGCTCTTGAAGCTTGACCCTTGAGGTCTGACTCTAAGTTGATTGGAGGAATTCGGTATCTTAATTTCGTTTTTAGGATTGAAAACAGGCGGGGTTCAAAAACGTCAGTTCACAAGCATTATATAGTCCGGGGGAGTTAAGCACGTAAACCCTTCGGAGAAGGTGGCATGTGCGCGAAAAAGTGCTTGTGGAGAGCATTTTCCTTATTGCACCCTCTTTACGTCTGACATGCCTTTATAATTTCAGATTCATATTTTCCTCTCAAATATTATGGTGGTCCAATGCAGCAATCATACCTTATAAAAAGGATCCAGGAATTGAAGGTAAAACGAAACGCAGTCATTCTTTCTCACTATTACTCCCGCCCCGAAGTCCAGGACGTTGCGGACTTCGTAGGGGATTCCCTTGCCCTGAGCCAGGAAGCTGTCCGCCAGGACGCGGATGTTATCGTGTTTTGCGGCGTCCATTTTATGGGAGAAAGCGCTGCAATTCTCTCACCAAAAAAAACGGTCCTGTTGCCGGAAATCGATGCCACATGCCCTATGGCAGATATGGTGGATGTGGAAGGGCTTAAAAGACTGAAAGAAAAGCACCCTGACGCTCCGGTAGTCTCCTATGTGAACAGTTCGGCTGCAATCAAGGCTGAGTCCTATATATGCTGTACCTCTGCCAATGCCGTGGAAGTGGTAAACTCCCTTGATGCCGATGAGGTTATCTTTGTGCCTGACAAGAATCTGGCGGCCTACGTTGCATCCCGGACAGATAAAAAAATCATTCCCTGGGAAGGGCACTGCCCCACTCACCACCAGATCCTAAGAGACGACGTCCTGAAAATGAAGGAAAAGCATCCCCTTGCCAAATTCATTGCTCACCCCGAGTGCCGCCCTGATGTCCTTGAACTTGCAGACTGCGTGGCAAGTACGCGAGGGATGATCATGTACGCGAAAAACTCTCCCGTCCGGGAGTTCATCATAGGCACCGAGTGCGGACTCATTCACGGGCTCCATAAGGCAGCCCCGGAAAAAACCTATTACTGTATCTCTGAATTTGCCTGTTGCCCCAGCATGAAAATGGTCAATCTTGAAAAACTCCTAGATTCCCTTGAAAAAATGCAGCATGTAGTGACCGTTCCCGAAGACGTGAGAGTAAGGGCAAAAGAGGCCCTTGACAGGATGCTTGCGGTAAAAGTAAAATAAGGCCTGAAAGTTTTCATCTCCCGGTACCGGAATAGACCGACCAGTTAATAAGGGGCAATCAATTTTTCAGAATTATGGGGAAAATATGAAAAGCAGGTGAGGAACAAACTCTCACCCCCTTTCATGCCAGAAAACCTTAGATCTTTTTCTTCAAAACGGCGTATCCCACAATAAATGCAAACAGGGGCAGGGCAATTACTATGAGTATCTTGGCCACTTCCATCGGAGCTTTGACTACGCCGCTTTTGCCTGTGCTTCCGTTAAGAAGGTACTCACTTTCCAGGGTTTTCAAAGTTTTCTGTATTTTTCCTTCCTGATATTCCGTTATTGCAAAAGAGGAATAACCGGATGTTTTTGCTTTAAAGTAGGTATAATTCTTGTCTTCACCGACTTTTTCCGTAGATAGAGGTTTCCAGCTTTTGTTATACCACTGCAGGGTTATTAGGGATTCATTGACGTTATTATCTTTAATCCATTCTTTTTCGACTTTGAAGCCTACTGATCCATTTTCAAGAGAAGTAGAAAGTCCTTCTCCACTATTTCCTACCCAGATATTCACATGTTTATAGATTTTACCTGAAGGAAGTTTTGGAACAAGTGTAGATTTGCTTTTAAGTACTTCTACAATGGTAGTTGTCCTTCTGAAAGTCTTTTTTGCGTCATATTCGATATACGTTATGCATGTAACGTTTTCCGGGAACTCATACTTAATATGATAACCACTTATCACGTTTCTGGTAGTAAGTTCCTTGATTTCGATATTTTTTGCCGGTTCTGCCGAAACACCACTTCCGATGTTGCTGGAACTCGAACTTGAACTGGAACCGGAACTGGAACTTCCGCTATCATCGTCGTCTTCAGTGCTCGATTCTTCAGAAGTTGTGTTTTCGGTTGTTGTCCCATCAGTTGAATCGTCTGTTGAATTGTCTGTTGAATCGTCAGTTGAATCATCTGTTGAATCGTCTGTTGAATTGTCTGTTGAATCGTCAGTTGAATCATCTGTTGAATCGTCTGTTGAATCGTCTGTTGAATTGTCTGTTGAATCGTCTGTTGAATTGTCTGTTGAATCGTCAGTTGAATCATCAGTTGAATCATCAGTTGAATCGTCAGTTGAATCATCAGTTGAATCGTCAGTTGAATCATCAGTTGAATCGTCAGTTGAATCATCAGTTGTTCCTGAATCATCAGTTGAATCATCTGTTGAATCATCAGTTGTTCCTGAATCATCTGTTGAATCATCTGTTGAATCATCAGTTGTTCCTGAATCGTCAGTTGAATCATCTGTTGAATCATCAGTTGTTCCTGAATCATCAGTTGAATCATCTGTTGAATCATCAGTTGTTCCTGAATCATCTGTTGAATCATCTGTTGAATCATCAGTTGTTCCTGAATCGTCAGTTGAATCATCTGTTGAATCATCAGTTGTTCCTGAATCATCAGTTGAATCATCTGTTGAATCATCAGTTGTTCCTGAATCATCAGTTGAATCATCTGTTGAATCATCAGTTGTTCCTGAATCGTCAGTTGAATCATCTGTTGAATCATCTGTTGAATCGTCAGTTGAATCATCAGTTGTTCCTGAATCATCTGTTGAATCATCAGTTGTTCCTGAATCATCTGTTGAATCATCAGTTGTTCCTGAATCATCGACTCCAGCACCTGAATCTCCAGTACCGGGGTCTCCTGTATCCGAACTTCCACTGTCTCCAGCTATTTCTTCTACAGCAGATGCCATTCCGGGAGCCATTCCTGGAATTATTAGCATTACTAATAGTACATAAATTAAAGAAGCAAAAAAACCAGTTTTCATTTTTTTTAGGCCTCCGGCTACACAGACGTAAACAAAGGTCTCTGGTACCCAGTAAGTCAAAAGGTCTCTAGTACCCAGTAAGTCATTGACAATTTATTATATTATTCATATAAACAAAATTTAGAGTCTTGTTTCGAGCGGATTTCCCAATATCCCAATGTCATAAACAAGATCTCTGCCTAATTAATATGGCTCTAGACGATGCTTAGTAACAAAAGTTGACTATTCATCTGGTTATTCATATATCCAGGCAAGAGTCATTAAATTTTGGAGAATTAACTACAGAGGTCTTTTTATACTATAGTCCTCCTCCGGGGGCTGGAATCACTTTCTCCTTAATAAGCCTGGTGGATTTTTTTCTCAGCTTTAAATTGTTTTAATCCGGTAGTGGAATTATACACTTCTACGACATAATAGGCTGATAAAGGGTTCAAAGCTTAGGTTTCACTGTACAGGAGGAGTTTTTTCGTTTAAACATTCAAATCTTATTTTGATTGGTAACATTTTGATCCAATTCTTTAGAGTCAATTCTCCAGATTCAGTTCCGCAGATCCGATACTTTTAATACTTTATAATGCTGCTTTCTTCTAATGTCTGCCGGAATACGCACATACCTGGAACTTATGAGGTACGGAAACTGCCTGATGGCAGGTTTTGCAGCTGTAATAGGAACTTTGATAGCCTTTAATATCCTGACCGGGCCTTTAAGTTCAAATTTTGCGGGACCTTTTCCTTTTCTTGATTCAGGTTTTGTGTTTCTGGTAGTATTCCTGGTTTCAGGTGCAGGAAATGCTATCAATGACTATTTTGACATAAAGATAGATTCTATCAACCGTCCGGAAAGACCCATTCCCTCCGGAAGGGTGCAGGCAAAAGAAGCCCTTTACTTTTCTTACCTTCTGTTTACCCTTGGAACTTTGCTGGCTTTCTCAATAAATTCGATCTGCGGGGTAATAGCTCTTTTTAATTCCCTGCTCCTGATCCTGTATGCAAAAACCCTTAAAGGTACGCCCCTTCTGGGAAACCTGAGCATAGGTTATCTTACCGGTTCTGTTTTTCTCTTCGGAGCTTCGGTTTTCGGATTTGAAGGGCTTAAGGCTCTTTCCGTACTTTTCCTGCTTGCAGCTCTTGCCATTACAGCTCGGGAAATCGTTAAGGATATCGAGGACATGGAAGGGGACAGGCTGGAAGGTGCAGATACCCTCCCTCTCAGGACCGGGGCAAAAAAAGCAGGCTATCTTGCAGTGTTTATAGGGTTCCTCTCAGTACTTCTAAGTCCTCTCCCGTACTTTATGTCCATCCTTGGCCTGCGCTATCTTTACCTGGTCTTGCTGGCAGACCTGGGCTTTCTTGCAGCCATTGTCCAGCTTCTTGTGAATAATAACCCGACAAAGTCCTCCAAGATGTTCAAAATAGCCATGTTTTTTGCGCTTATCGCTTTCATTGCCGGGGTATGAACTACATAAATTCCCAGACCCTGCTCTTACTCTCTTCTCCTTTTTTAGCAGAGCCTGCGGATTCGATAAATAGGTTAAGGGCAGGATCATGTTACGAATCAGTTTCTGAAACCGGTTAACTGATAGGTTCGCGATATGTTTGCCGATATGTTTGGCGATAGGTTAGCAGATAGGTCTCTTTCCTGCCACAAGTTCCATGGAGAAGGAATGGATATTTTCAAGTTCTTTTTCTATAACTTCTGCAGCTTCTTTCTCTACATCGCCTGCGGCGCCTTTTTTCATAACCAGCTGGGCAGTTGCAATCTGGGGCTGGTCGATTGGGGTTCCGATTTCACTCAGGAGCCAGACATATACTTCGGATACATCGGGGACCTGGTTGTAAATCTCGGCTGCGATCCTGTGGGAAAGGATGTTGTAGATCTTTCCGATATGGCTTACGGGGTTTTTTCCTGCTGCAGCTTCACTGCTGACCGGGCGGTTTAAAGGGATTATCCCGTTTACGCGGTTTCCGCGCCCTACCTCTCCACAGTCTGCATCTTCTGCGGATGTTCCGGTGACCGTTGTATAAATTCCTTCCATTCCCCTGCCGGGAATGTCCAGGGTGTTAAGGGAAGCCGTCGGTTTTACACACATACAGGCTTCAAATTCGACTCTTTCCTTTTCTGCAAATCCGGCAGCAAACTCTTCTATCCGGTCATGCAGTTCTATTTTCCTCTTGAAGTAGTCTTCTTCGGATTCGACAAACCTATCCACAAGAGGGGCAGCAACTGTAAGGTGAACGTCCTCTTTGTGCCTGAGCCCCATGACCTTTATGTCTTCCCCTGACTCCGGAAATTCTTTCTTGAACTTCTTTGAGTTAAGGTAGCGTTCGGTTTCGAGTACCAACCTTTCGGTAGGGCTCAGAGGTGCATATCCTACTGCTGCGGACGTATCGTTTGCCCCTAGAACCTTTCCTCCCCTGCTGAAAATATCCGTAAGTTCTGCAGAACCCCTTTTGAGTTCTACCTGGTAGATGACGCTTTCAGGTTCCACAAAACGGAGGTTTTCTGAAAGCCAGTCTTTTGCAGTCTCGACTGCAAGCCCCGGAACATCGAGCTCAACTCCTTCGTATTCGAAGGTCGCCCTGTCCCCTATGATCAGTCTCATGGGGCTTACTACCTTTCCCCCTCTGAATTTTCCTCTTACCTGGCCTGCAACAAGCATGCCCTTGTCTATGTTGTGGTGGAGGATGGTTCCGAAGGTCTCAAGGTATTTCTGGCTGAGATTTACGGAAATCTGTTCCATTATTGCATCACAGATATAGTCCGGATGCCCGAGCCCTTTTCTTTCAACAACCTCTACCTTCTGGCGGTATACTTCCGAAGCTTTCAACTCTTCTATAACAATATTTCTCAAACTCTTTCCCCCGGATCGCCCTTCAGGGCGTGACAGATACTGTATTGATCTTATTTATGTATTTGAAGACAGCTTATGTTGTCAATGAAGACAGCTTATGTTGTCAAAAATTTTTCTCAGTGAAGTTTGGATTTTCAGAGAGACTGGATGTTTCTTCAGTGAAGATAAGGTCTTCAGTAAATATGGGATATTCGGTGAAGACGTTGGCGAACACAGACAATAAAGGCAGGTCAGTTTAAAAGCCAGGTCAGTTAAAAGGCAGGCCGGTTAAGAAAGCTCCTTGAATAAAACTAAAAACGCAGAGCGGTTCGGACCTGAATCTGTCTGTGTTAAGTCCGATGCGCCTGTTACGGAGTCCTTCAGGCCTGTTAGATAAATTCTGCTTCCTCTGAATGGCTTTTTTTCTTTTTATCTCCGTCCCCCTTTTCCTTTTCCCCTTCCGGAGTATGCTTCAGGTACTCTTTAATCATCATTGGAAAGGTGTTTGCAGGCACGAAACGAACCCCAAGCTGCTCTGCCCATTTTTCGATTCCGTAGTCGCTTGCAACGACAGCTGCATCAAGTTCTTTGGCAAGGATCAGGACATCAATATCAGGAGCGCTGTCAAGGATTCCATACCTGAGAGCTGCCCTGTACTTATTCCTGAATTTGCCTATTATCCCGCCGATAACTTCCCTTTCTACCTTTTCCCTGTATTCCTTTTTCTTGTTTTGAGGATTTTCCATGAAAAGGCATTCTGTTGCTGCCTCCCATATTGCATCTTCTGCAACCCCCATCCCCCGGTTAATTCTTTCCCTCATGTAGGAGACATATTCGTGGAAGATCTGTGAGGTTACATCAACTCTATAACGGTCAGGAGCTTTTTTCACAAGCCAGGTATCAATCTTTGCCGTAACCTCTCTGTCACAGCCGTTACGGCTTGCAAATTCGTACATCTCCTTATATACCGATGGATAGGGAACATAACAACTGATCCCGAACTGCAGGCGAGCGTCGGCTATAAGGTCAAGTATCGCTTTCATCCCCTCGCAAAGGGATGTATAACCCATAACCTCTCGTGTCTGTAGGTCCGTTAGTGCTGTGGTATCCAGCACGAATCTCTGCTTGAGCATTTTTTTGAGTCCTTTTATGTCTTCTTTACCCTTCTTATGTATTGATGCAGGAGCAATAAAATTCTTTGTTTTATTTCCTCTTCCTGCTACTTGCGTATTGCCTTTTTATCTGTTATCCGTAACTATGGTGCTTGTAACCTGCTTATTTCTCCGTAACTACGATGCTTATAAATCGTTCCCTTATCCATAACTATTATTTATGTTATTATTCACCGGATTTTGATCAAAATGAATAACTGTATATACTTTTAAAACCCTATATTTACATAGGGAAGTTTAAGCCAGAGCTGAAAAGCGGTTTGAAATATTTTTGTATATTGTTTTCTCGGATTGTTCTGCTTTGGGCGTAAAGTATTTCTGAGAACACATGCTAAAAAAATGGAATATGTTTTCTTCTTATCGCTTTTATCTCCGTTCGGGCTGGATTTCTCAGGCTGATATGCCGGCAGCTTATTTTATCCGGCAGGGTGAAAATTCAGATTGAAGGTGTGAAAGATACCGAGCCTGAGTGAAATTTCTGGAAAATCGTCCGGTTTGGTATAATATGGATAAAACAGGCTAAAAATGGGGAATTTAATGAGTGCAAACATGGAGAGTTTAAAACCTTTTGTAGGCTCAACACAGGGTTTTGTCAGGAATCCTCTTAGGAAGGGAGGCAACACAATGAAAGAGTATTGCAATATCTGTGGTCGGGAATTGATGGAAGACGTGCTGGTTGTGGACACCAGTCTTGACATGAAACCAATCCCATTTAAGGACGTTCACGGGGATAAGTCCGATCTGATATGCATTGAATGTGCAATTGATTCGGTTGAAAACCCGCCCTTCGTATGTACCAGGTGCGGACAGCCAATAGAGTTTAATGAAAAGTTCTATGTATTTAAGGAAGCAACCACAAAGCCGGGTGGCCCCAAAGTAAATTTCAAAGAAACGTGCCTCGATGACAAATACGTCTGCAGCACATGTTTCGAAGAGATTATGAACCCTGATTACGAAAAAAAGGAAGTCTGAACAGAAAGCCTGGCAGGTAGAATTCTGTTCTCTCCCCGTCCAGGATTTTTAATAATGGACAAATAACGAGGGGTAAAGAGCCGGGCTCGACTACCCTATTAATCACTGTATCCGAAAAAAGACAGAACTGATCTTCCAGTTCTGTTCCCCAGCTTTTTTTAAGCTTCTCTTTATTTTTTCATTTTTTTAATCTGCTACTATTTCTCTTGTTTTTCTGACTCTTTCTGCAGATGAATGAATTTTAATTCCATGAAGCATAAATATTGCTTTAATAATAGCATAAAGTATTGTTATCAAAAAGCCACATATCCCTTCAAAACCAGAAAACGGATTTCATTCCTGAATTTAATTCATTAATTCATTATTTCAGGGGGTAATTGATTGGATGAGAATTATGTGCTTGAAATTGAAGATGCGTCCTGGGGACAGCAGGTAGAAGATTCTGAGAAGCCTGTTATTGTAATGTTTTACAGCCCTACCTGCCCGTATTGTAAAGCTATGGAACCATATTTTGCGGAGTATGCAAGGGAATACAGGGGTTCGGCCATTTTTGTCAGACTAAACGTGGTAACAAATCCCTGGACTGCCGAAAGATATGGGGTCCAGGGCACGCCCACATTCAAGTTTTTCTGCCATGGAAAGTCTGTGTGGGAACAGGTCGGCCAGATCTATCCTTCCATCCTGAAGAATGCGGTCAGGGATATGGTCCAGCATGGGGAGGAGTGCATAAGGAAAACTACTCCAGTAGGACAGGACATCACAGGATACTCATAATCTTGGTCAGGTCGAAGGTTTCCTGTGCTCCTTTAAAGGTTTCCTATTCTCTTTTTTCTCTCACTTTTTCCCTGTATTTTTTCAGGGGATATTTTTTCTCTGTTAGGCCTGTAAGAACGAATCTCCTCAAGCAGGTCCGTATCCTGGGAAACATAAGCTGCCTCTTTTCGGACCTGCCAGACTACCTGAGGATTCAGAGTCTTTCCCATGTAATAGACCAAGCCTTCTGAAAGCTTTTCAAACCCCAGGAGTGTTTTGAACAGGGTTGATTTACCGGTTCCTGATTGCCCTTTCAACAGGATTTTTTCCTTTCGGAATACAGAGAGAAAAATTAGAAAGCACTTTTTTGCTTCCGAAATGTATAGCGATATTTTCGTACTATTATTTCATCCTGCATTTTTGCCCCTGATGTCCATACTTTCTTAATATATTTCTTACATCCCTCTTATTTATTTCTAACATCCCTTGCAGGTTTTTGCTTTTTTCTTCCCTTTTTGTAGAAGAGTTTTCTTTCCTGCAGCCCCAATAAGAGAAAGTTTATCTATACAGAGGTGTTCTCATAAATCAATTCATACCAGCAGTTCCATATAATTCCTGTAGCACGGATAAGCTTAATAAAATGCTACGCATGGCGTGCTGACCATAATGTTGCATACCGGTCTATTGCAGGTGCCAGTTGCAGGCATCAATTATAAGCGTCTAAGTTTACAGACCTTCTCATGCCTGAATACTTATTTCAGGACATTTACACATTAACATAATTACATTTTAATATATTTGCGTTTTAACATAATTTCTCTTCAATATATTTATGTTTTTAATAAGTTAAAGTTTATAATCTTGTAATCTATGAGGAAAAAAAATGGACTTTGAAGCTTCTGCTAAAGACCTTACAACTCCGGTCAAAGGGGCAAAGATAGTTCCGAATATGACTGTGGATGAGCTTGTAAGAGAGTATGCCGGTTGTGCTTTTGGAGCAGGCAGGCTGGCCGAAGCCGTAGACATCTATTATGAGATGCTGGCTTCAGAAAAAACTACGAAGTTTTTCGGGCTTGCAGGGGCGATGACACCTGCAGGCATGAGGAATATTATTGCAGACCTGATTCGCGACGGGCATATCGATGTGCTTGTCACAACCGGCGCCAATATGGTGCATGACACAGTCGAGGCTCTCGGCCTTCACCACTATAAAGGGTCGGACTGTGCAAACGATATCCAGCTCAGGCATGAATGTATCGACAGGATCTATGATGTTTACCTCCCTGACCAGCACTTTACAGACCTTGAAGAGTTTTTACAGAGCGTCTATGCAGGGCTTCCGCAGGAAAAACTCTCTATCAGGCATGTCCTTACCGAGATCGGGAAGAATCTGGACGATGACTCTTCCATCCTCAAAACCGCAGCCGAAATGGGGGTGCCGGTTTACTGCCCTGCGCTTCAGGACTCGGTTATAGGGCTTCAGGCCTGGCTCTATAAGGAAGGAAACCCTCTGCATGTGGATGCTTTTGCAGACATGCACGAGTTCATGGAAATGTGTTACGAAGCTGAAAGTGCGGGCGCTATGCTGCTTGGCGGCGGGGTTCCGAAGAATTACATCCTGCAGTCCATGCTTGTTACTCCCAAGTCCTTTGATTATGCGATCCAGCTGACAATGGATCGTCCGGAAACCGGTGGGCTTAGCGGGGCAACTCTTGACGAAGCCCAGTCCTGGGGAAAGGTCGGGGAAGATGCAAAATCAGTAACCGTGTACGCAGATGCAACAATCACTCTCCCGCTTATCGTTTCCGCTGTGCGGACGCGCCTTTCAAAGAGATGATTTGATGGAAAAGAATACCCATATGATCCTTGCCCTGGACATAACTGACAGGGAAGAAGCGCTGAAGATTGCAGAAGATGTCTGGGAATTCGTGGACGCAATAAAGGTAGGCTATCCTCTCATACTTGCCACAGGGCTCGGGATCATCAGGGAACTTGCCGAGTTCACCCCGGTTATAGCCGATTTCAAGGTTGCTGATATTCCCAACACCAACCGCCTTATCTGCGACCAGGTCTTTGAAGCCGGCGCCGATGCGGTAATCGCACAGGGTTTTACAGGCAGGGACAGTCTTGATGCCTGCGTTGAAATTGCTTCCGAATACAGAAAGGACGTCTTCGTTGTAAGCGAAATGAGCCATCCTGGCGGCGCCGATTTTATGCAGCCGGTGGCAGAAGCAATTGCAAAGATGGCGCTTGAAGCCGGAGCCTTCGGACTTGTCGCCCCCGCTACCCGTCCCGAAAGGGTGAAGAAAATCAGGAAGATCATCGGGGATAAACTTACCATCATCTCCCCCGGCGTAGGTGCCCAGGGCGGAAGAGCCTCGGACGTGATCGCTGCCGGCGCAGACTGGGTGATCGTAGGCAGGAGCATCTATAAGGCAAAATTCCCAAAAGAAGCTGCCAGGCAGATTGCCGAGGAAATTCAGGATGAGATCCGTGGAGAATACTGACGAATATTTTTCTCTGAAAGGGCAGCTTTTTTAAAATACGCTCCTAATCTCAATTACGTGCCTGTGATGAAAAATCTGGCTGATTCCATGATGAGCCCTATGAGTTCTGAGGCACGAAATTGAACATTTCCTTTGTTCTGAATACTTTCTCATTTCCGAATTTTCTGTTTTGATACGCGGATCATATAGTAGTTATGTAACAGTGACTTTGCTAAACCTCCACCTTGCAATCAAAAACATTATTCCTGCAAAAGCAAGCAGGGCAAGATAGGAAATAAAGACCTCTTCAGGCGTGTAAGTATAACGGATTCCTATTGCAGAAAAGTCGCTCCCTATTGCAAAATACCTGATCCCGCTGACAAGATGCGTGAGCGGGTTGATTATGGACAGGACGCGAAGCACGGGCGGAAAAGAGTTTACTGGATAAAGGGCATTGCTTGTGAAAAAGAAAGGCATGGTGAGCAGGGTTATTACTGCCTGCATCCCTTCGGGGCTCTCCATGGTTATTGCGATTGCAGCCGAAAGGAAAAGAAACCCGAGAGAAAACGTGCCCACAAAAACCATTATCCCGATAAGGGAGTAAACGATCTGTATCGGGGTATATCCTTCAAAAAACCGGACTCCGAGCAAAAGCCCGAACCCCATGATCACAGCTGCCTGGATAAAAGATTTTGTCATGCCTGAAAGCCCTATCCCTATGATCACATGGATTCTCGGAATCGGACTTGAAAGCGTTTCGCGCATGAGCCCCCAGTTCTTGTCGAAAAGCAACACGGTTCCTCCGAACAGGCTCGTAAAAAGTGTGGTCATTGCAATAACACCTGCTCCTATGAAGGTCAGGTAGCCAACAGTCCTGACACTGGGGTCTACAGGCAGTGTCGAGGTCAACCTTTCAAAGTTGTTTGACATTGCAATCCCGAAAAAGGCAAGCCAGAGAGCGGGCTGGACAAGAGAGGCAAAGAGGAGGGTCCTGAACCGGACAAACCTCAGCATGTCCCGCCAGTAGATGGTAAGAAACCCGGTATTCATCTTTTAACGCCCCCCTGCCCTAACCCTAAGGCTTACCACCGACCCCTTTCCTGCTCCGCTGTCCCTTAATTCCCTTCCTGTATAGTGGACAAAAACATCGTCCATTGAAGGCTTTTTAAGGTTTACTGCCCTGATCCTGATCCCCCCGCTTCGAAGCCTGTCCATGATCTCGGGCAGCAGGTATGTCCCGTCCGTATTGACCATGAGAACTATCCCTTTTGCTTTTTCCCTTATCCCTCTCACACTGTCGAGCTGCCTGAGAGACACTGTAGCTCCCATATTGTCACTGGTTTCCAGATAAATTAAGTCCTCTCCAAGCGCATTTTTTAATTCCCAGGATTTGCCTGTGACGATAATTTTCCCGTGGTCTATGATGCTTATCCTGTCGCTGAGCTGGTCGGCTTCGTCCATATAATGGGTTGTCAGGAAAATGGTTGTGCCCTCTCGGTTTATATCCTTCACATATTCCCAGATCCTTATCCTCGTCTGAGGGTCAAGTCCGATGGTTGGCTCGTCCATGAAAAGCACTTTCGGACGGGTCATGAGCCCTCTAGCAATCTCAAGCCTGCGTTTCATTCCCCCGCTGAGGTGTCTTGTGAGAGTGTCCCGCTTCCCTTCGAGCTCGACCAGTTTGATCAATTCCTCAATCCTTTCCTGCCTTGCAGCTTTCGGCATGGAATAGAGTCTTCCGTGATACTCCAGAATCTCCCTCACAGTCATATCCCGGTCAAGGGTAAGTTCCTGAAAAACAATTCCTATGGATTCCCTAACCTTTTCAGGCTCTGTTTTCAAATCAAAGCCTGCAACCATTGCTCTTCCTTTCTGAACAGGCAGGAGAGTGGTAAGGACATTGATTACGGTACTTTTTCCCGCCCCGTTTGGTCCGAGAAATGAGAAGATCTCTCCTTCTTTGACCGTAAAACTGATCTTATCGACTGCCTTTACCTCACCGAAAAAATACTCAAGGTCATTTACCTCTATAATATTGTTTTCCAGAACAGGTACCCCGCTTCCCCTTTACTTTAAAAGGATTGAACCTTTAATGATAAATATGTATTTTGCGCCAGCAGAGTTGCGGCTCTGCAGTGCGCAGTCTGTTTCGGTAGAGTTGCAGCTCTGCAGTGCACAGTCTGTTTCGCTCGTATATAAGGTAGTTGCAGCATTTTTTATTGCTGCAATTTCATAAAAACGATACGTAGGCTGGGAGGGTAGTTTGCTTCGCTTACGGCACTGTCCGGCTTGATGAGACTGCCACCCTCGCTCCTACGGCTCTCTGGCAATTTAACATGTTACAGATCTGTTCAGAAAGGACAGATTCTGGCGATTTTTACGAGCTTACTGACCGTTGAGAGCAGAGGAATATTTGGTTCCCGGCCTATAAAATATATTGGGGATTGGGGATGACGTATCTAAACATTGGCATAGATGTGGCCAAGAATTCACATCAGGCTTGTCTCGTAGATGAGCATGGAAAGCAAATTGGAAAATATATTCGGCTTGAAAATTCAAGATCCAGTATTGAGAGTTTCAGGGAAATTGTCGAAGCCATAGCAATAAAAATGAATGCAATTCCCAGGATAGGGATGGAAGCGACCGGGATTTACTGGTATCCGATATACAATGCATTATCTGATTGGTATGAAATGAACCTTTACAACCCTTCGCAGATACGAGGGTTTGCCCAGGTCAACATAAGGGGAACAAAAACAGATAAAATAGACGCTAAAACAATAGCAAACATGATGAGATTTGGAGAGGCACCAAAGACCAGTTTTGAAGATAAAAACAGAATGGAAATCAAAGAATATAGCAGGTTCCACTTCAAATTAAAGTCAGAGCTAATCAATCTGAAGAGACGCTTTTTACGAAATGTGCATGTGATTTAACAGATCAAGGAAACAGAAAATAGGATTATGGAGATTTGGGGAAGAGTAAAGGACAAACATTATCTTCAAACAATTCCAGGAATTACCGAATTAAAGGCAGCTATGATCTGGGGAGAAATAGGGGAGGTTGAGAATTTTAAGCATCCAGATCAATTAGCAGCTTTTTCAGGCTTTGATCCTAAAGTTAAGAAATCAGGACAGAAGGAGGTCATCTCAGGACCGAATAAAAGGGGATCAAGAGTGCTGAGGTGCCTGATAGGCAGAGCTGTGGTGGATTCAAGGAGAGTAAATCCTGTAATTGGAGAGTATTTTGATAAAAAAATCAGTGAAGGAAAACATTACAATACTGCAAGATGTGCAGCAGCTAAAAAGCTTATAAGGATAATATGGTCGGTGGAGAAGAATAAAAGACCGTTTCAGATCCCGGAATAAGGCAATTCAAAGATGAATGAATAGTAGATTAAAAAAGAGTTGCTAAGGACATAGAGTTGGGGTAATTGAGGGGAATAGAAAAACGAAGAATTAGTTGAACAAAGAAACAGTATTAGCTGTATTCACGGGAATTTTTACGCGCATAGCGCGGCTTTTCAAAAAATGAATGTGAAAAAGAATTGAAGAGTAGTTTTCTCAAACTGAAACCTTATATAACATGTCTCCGCTCAAGCAGACTACTTTATAGTAGAGTCGGGAGTTGCGTTCAAGATGACTAACTTAAAAACAATAGTAAAATAAAAAGACGCAGGAAAGCGGTCTTCTCAAACAGGTCAAACAGGCAAAGTTGCTGTCTAATCTCCTTTCCATTTGGCAAATAGTTCTTTTCATGAGCCTGGCTGGATGAAAGCCGCAAAATTATTTGCTGAGGGCAAAAATAAATTTAACAGATCAGCAGGATAAACTGTACATAACTGATGAGTCCGGTTATCCGAGCTTCAATTTTCAGAACTACAGGCAGATTGTCAATAACCAAAAAATAATCTCGGGAGAACTATAATACGGATTACGAACAGATTTTGAAGACGCGTAGTTACAAAATTGAAAAAGGATACCCTCACCCTCCTGGGGCGACGTGTGACGAAGAGGGAGTTAATTTTTCAATTTATTCTGAACATGCCGATTATGTTGAGCTCCTGCTTTTCGATAAACATGATGATCTGGAACCTGTACTTGTCCTTTCCACAAATAGAGTCGAAGAACTTACCCGGCCCGGAAAAGTTGAGAGTACAGTGGAAACTTCAAAGGGAATTGAAACTTCAAAGGGAATTGAAACTTCGCAGGAAATCGAAACCGCTGAGGCTCCAGGTATTGCCCTTAACAAAACTTTTCACTTCTGGCATGTATATATACGCGGCCTTAAGCCCGGAGTCCACTATGCCTACAGGATCGGCGGGCCTTTTGATCCATCAGGAGGGTACCGTTTTGATGGGGGGAAAGTCCTGATCGATCCTTACTCGCGGGGAAATAACAAAACACTCTGGAACAGAGAAAAAGCCTGCGTGCCAGGAGACAACCTTTCTACATCCATGCGTAGTGTGGTGATAGATCCATCCGGGTACGGATGGGGAAATAACAGTCACATCACGGCAGAAAAAGTATATGAGATGCCCGGAATCGGGGAGAAACTCTTTGGCAAAAACAGGCTGCAAAAACTGAACGAAACCATCATCTATGAGCTGCATGTAGGCGGATTCACGAGGTCTCCAAGCTCAGGAGTTAAGGCTCCCGGTACATTTTCAGGGATTATAGAAAAAATTCCATATCTCAAGGAGCTTGGCATCACTGCGGTAGAACTGATGCCTGTCTTTGATTTTGATGATACTATAAGCCCGGAGGGTAAAAGGCACTACTGGGGATATGATCCCATATGTTTTTTTGCTCCTCACAGCGGCTATTGCAAAAACCCTGAACGTGGAGACCATACGAAGGAATTCCGGGATATGGTCAAAGCCCTGCACAAAGCCGAAATAGAGGTAATCCTTGATGTGGTCTTCAACCATACCGCTGAAGGGGACCACCTGGGTCCGTTCTTTTCTTTCAAAGGTATAGACAACAGCATTTACTATCATCTGGAGCCTGACAGGCAGTACTACAGCAATTATTCGGGGTGCGGAAATACCGTAAACTGCAACCATCCGATTCCTCAGAAGCTGATAGTAGACAGCCTGAAATACTGGACGGAAGAAATGCACGTTGATGGTTTTCGTTTTGACCAGGGCTCTATCCTTTCACTGGATACTGACGGGAAGGTTATGAAGTATCCCCCCGTGATATGGCAGATTGAACTGGACGATTCCCTCGGATACATAAAGGTGATTGCAGAAGCCTGGGACGCGGCTGCACTCAACCAGGTCGGATACTTCCCGGGCCCCAGGTGGGCAGAGTGGAACGGTTATTATCGGGACGAGATCCGCCGCTTTGTCCGGGGAGATCCAGGGCTTGTAGGGAGGGTTGCAAGTCGGATTGCCGGAAGCCCCGATCTCTACCAGTCCGAATCAAGGCTTCCGATTAATAGCGTTAATTTTGTGACCTGCCATGATGGGTTTACACTTAACGACCTTGTTTCTTACAACTACAAACACAACGAAGCCAACGGGGAAAATAACAGGGATGGGACTGACAATAACCTGAGCTGGAACTGCGGGGTTGAAGGAGAGACCGAAGACCCGGAGATCGAAGCCCTGCGGGAACGGCAGATCAAAAATTTCACCTCTATCCTGCTGCTTTCCGTAGGGGTTCCGATGATTTCCATGGGGGATGAAGTCAGGCGGACCCAGAAGGGCAATAACAATGCGTACTGCCAGGACAATGAGACCGGCTGGTTTGACTGGGACTTCGTAGAAATAAATCGTGATATGTTCCGTTTCTGGAAAATGATGATCGATTTTCGGAAACGCCATACTACTATTCTTCGCCCACGTTACTTTACGGGTAAGGAAAACGAACGGGGGCTAAAAGATATTTCCTGGCACGGCTGCAAGCTCAACAGTCCGGGCTGGGACGACCCTTATGCCCGAGCCCTTTCCTTTACCATGGGAGAACCCGGTGACGAAGAAGACATCCATGTTATGATGAACATGTACTGGGAACCTTTAGAATTTGAGATCCCAGGACTCAGAGAGAGAAACTGGTACCGGACAGTTGACACTTTCCTGCCTTCTCCTCAGGATATTGCCGGAGCAGGAGAAGAAGTCCAGGTAAATGGAAACAGCTACCCTGTTCAGGGAAGAAGCATAGTCGTGCTGATTTCAAAGTGACCATCTGAAAAAGCAGGTTCACCATTTGTTCTCTTAATCTGCTGTTCTTTTATACGCCTCGATAACATCCTGAACCGACTCGAAGATATGGTCCCTGCCAATCATTGTGCTTATACCATCTCTATCAAGTTCATTCATAACAGGCTGCACTACGTCACTTAATATGAGAGTGATATTCATTTGTTGCAACTGGTTGTATACATTTTTGAGTGTCTCTACAGCAGTGAAGTCGATATCTCCTATGTTCGTTGCGGAAATGCAAAACCATTTAAGTGAGCCATTTTTCTTGGCAAGTGCAATTATTTCTTTCATGAAGCGGTTTTCATTAGCAAAGTAGAGGTTTGAGCCAAAACGGTAGATCAGCAGGCCTTCGACAGCTTGCTGGCCTTTTTCAAGTGGAACTGTCCGCATGGCTCCTCCGGGTTTTGGAACAAGTAGCAGGTTAAGCGGTCGATAACTGTGGCGCAGGTGAGCAATGACCGAGAGTACGATAGCTATCCCAATTCCCTGCTCGACGCCTATAACTACGACCGTCATAGCTGTTATCAGGGCGACGTTGAATTCTACAGGGCGCTGTCTGTGAAGAGCGTTCATCCCTTCGGTATCGATAAGTCGCAGTCCGATGAGGAATACCACCGATGAAAGTACGGCCGTGGGCAAATAAGCGAATGGCCAGGTGAAGAACATCAGGACTATCAGGACGATGAAGACCGTTGTGAGCTGGGTAAGCTGGGTACGCCCTCCGGCACTTCTGACCATTTCGGTTTTGGTCGGGCTGCCGTTGACTACGAAAGTGCCTGACATCCCTGCTGCTGCATTAGCAAGGCTCAATCCGATGAGATCCGAATTCTCATTGAAAGTGTCGGAAAACTTCATAGAATAAGCCCGGGACGTTGCAGCACTCTGGGCGAGGATGATAATAAAACAGGCTACTGAGATGTTAAGGAGCTTGGGGATATCAGAAAGTTGTACTTGAGGAAAAGAGATATTGGGTAAACCTCCGGGTACCGCATCGAGGATAATAATCCCGTAGGAAGAAAGATCGAACATCCAGCTTGCAGCAATTGCCCCGATGATCGCTATTAGTGCACCCGGGACTTTGCTTCCGATCCTTTCGCTAAGAACAATAATCCCGATTACAGATAATGAGACTATGAGTGTGGGAACATTTGTAAGATTCAGGTCTCTCACTAAAGATGTAAGCTGCATAAATGTTCCGTACGACCCTCCGGAAATGCCGAACATCCCGCAAGCTGTGAGATCAAGATACGGATACCTACACCGGTAAGAAATCCTATCAGGACTGTGTGAGAGAGGAAATCTGCCAGAAAACCGAGCTGCAGCAGGCCTGCAAGAAGAAGGAAGATTGCTGCGAGTAGAGCGATCATCCCGGCATGTGCAACGTATTGAGGAGATTCCGGCACTGCCATTGTTATCAATCCGCTCGCTATAATCGCCGCTGTCGCAGAATCGGCTCCAACTACAAGATGGCGGGATGAACCGAAAATGGCAAAGGCCAGCATTGGAAGCAGGATTGTGTAGATCCCGGTAACCAAGGGCATACCTGCAATCTTTGTGTACCCCATAACTTCGGGAATTGCAAACGCTGCGAATGCGATTCCGGCAGTGATTTCCAGAGGTATTTGTTTAGGGCTGGAGGGGAATGCCCCCTGGAAGAAGGGGAAGTGAAGGAATCTTTTAGGATTTTTTTCAGGTATCATATTTGCTTTAATCTCCCCATTAAAAATAATTCCGGATTTAAATTCACAAACAAGGAACCGGCTGAACCGATCTAATTTTCAACTTTCGGCTATGAGCATCTGATCATATCTTACAGGCCATATTTCTGGGTCAATTCCCAATAAACTTCTGGGTATTTTACGGAAGAAATTTTAATATTATTTGTCCGGGATATATTTTTTGATCACGTCATGAACTACACTGTTTGGAGCTAAAATTTATATTCATAGGAACAATAAATTAAATTGGTTTTGTAACGTTATCAAGTGAAACAGAATCGAAAAGGGGGAATAAAATGATAGAAATTATGCCTGATTTGCCGGAAAACGTTGTTGCCGCTATTGCAAATGGACAGGTAACGGGAGATGACTATGAAAAGGTGTTGATTCCAGCCATTGAGGATAAAATACGGACGCAAGGAAAGATTCGTATGCTCTATCAATTGGGTCCGAATTTCACGGGTTTTACCTATGATGCCATGTGGGATGACGCAAAAGTTGGAATATGGCACCTCACTGCATTTGAAAAGATCGCTGTTGTCTCGGACGCGGACTGGATAATTGACGCAGTTAAAGTATTTAAGTTTGCCATTCCCTGCCCGGTAAAAACCTTCCGGAACAAAGAGTTTGCTGAAGCAAAGGCCTGGATCATTGAATGAAAATACATGATATGAAAAGCCGCTTTTCCCAGCTAATTGCATGTCTTCTTTTGCTCGTGGTTTTAGTAGCCTAACCATGCACTATTGAGCTCTGTGCCTGGGATTGAAAATACAAACAAGTTCTAAAAATTGAAAGATTAAAAAGCATTGAAGAAAGATTAAAAAGCATTGAAAATTCTTTTGTGACGCTTGAGTCGTTCTCTTTATTTTTTCTTTATGAGGTAGGATCACATATTATCAATTTGATGAATAACCCAACTGTTTAAATTTATATTATGATTTTTTCTCTTTTATTTGTTATTTTTTTTAAACTCTTTTGCATTCATCAAATTCTATCAGTCAGGTTCTCCCTCACATCTGATAAGTTTTCTCTTTTCTCTGATAGATTTTCACTTAAATTTGATAAATTCTCTCTTTTTTCAGTTATATTCTCACTTAAATTTGATAAATTTTCTCTTTTTTCAGTTATATTCTCACTTAAATTTGATAAGTTTTCTCTTTTCTCTGATAGATTTTCACTTAAATTTTCCACTCTATTTTCGTCTTCCGATGTATTTTGAGAACAACCGGAAGCGAAAAGCATTAGTGAGACAAGCATTGCTGTAATAAGCACAGTACCAAAAAGTCTTATTTTACTAATAATCTCTCCCCCCTTTCAGTCTAAAACATAAATAGAAAAATCTGTTCCCCTCAGTCTAAAACATAAATAGAAAAATCTGTTCCCCTATGAATCATATATATGCGTTTATATAATTATTTCCTTCATAGATTTAATTTTTTTTCCAGTTCTCGAAGACTTATTTAGTTGCTATTGTTCCAGAGCATCAATAACGGTGTCACTCCGTTATTATTGTGGACGACCAGATTTATGGGAAGCAGGAAAGAAGGAGCGGGAAAGAAGAAGCAAAATAAGAAAAATAAGAAAAATAAAGCAATGAAAAGGAATATGAAAGCTTCTCTCATGACTTCAGAGTCTCTCTGTTTGCAGTCAGTTTCATGAAGAAGCTTGTAATTTACACTTCACTGCGGCGGAGGGGTTAACACCTTATCTATCTGATGAATTACCCCATTGCTGGCCATGATGTCCGCTTCTGTTATGTTTGCACCGCCAACCTGAACACCGTTTTCTGTCACAGTGATGGGGAGTTCTTCTCCTTCAAGTGTCTTGACACTTGTCATGTTTTCAAGATCATTTTCCATCAATATTTTGCCATCAACAATATGGTAGGTTAAGATTTTTTCCAGCTCCCCGGTATTGTTCTCAAGCGCAGGGACTGCGTTTTCAGGAAGTTCGTCGAAGGCTTCGTTAGTTGGAGCAAAAACAGTATAAATTCCCTCCTCGGCAAGAAGCGGCTCCAGTCCTGCAACATTGAGAAGTTCAACAAAAGTTGTGAAGTTTCTGTCAGCTAACGTTTGCATGACATTTCTATCGCTTTTCTCAACAACATTTAATACTTCTTGAGGTACACCTTCAACTTCCTCTTCTAAATTCTCGCTTTCAGTTTCCCTATGTTCAGATCTATTTGTTTGATTCTCAGTTTCATTCAATAAACTTTCAGTTTCATTTTTTACGTATCCTGTTTCATTTTCTATATATCCTGTTTCATTTTCTACTACTCTGGTTTCATTTTCTACAATTCCGGATTCATTTTCTATATCTCCGGTCTCATTTTCGACACTTTGCTGAGAACATCCTGACGTGAATAACATTAGTGCGATAAGCGTCACTGTAATAAATACAGTACCAAAAAGTTTTATTTTCCTGATGATTTCATCTCCTCTTTTATTCATAAAAAATGCAGTGGAAAAATATCCCCCATGAATAATACATACACATCGTTATATAATTTGTCATTGATGTAACGCTACTCCTATTCAAAACGGTATTAAAAAATTGTTTCATACTATAAAATGAATATTCCACGGTTTAGCGTACATTAAAACAATATTTTGTATCAATTCTCTTGCTTGATATCTTTTGTTACTGTTTGTGGCTCAGATATCCGAGCACAGGGCTTTATCACAGGCCTTTATAAGTGCCTGGATCGGAATTCCAGGGCTATAAGTGGAGGAAGAAGTCACATAAGGGAAATATCACCTGAAGGAAAAATTATCTGAAAGTGATGTACTCCTTCAAATCCGATTTCAGAATCCTTTCAATTTCTTCCCAGTTGTTGTCTCTGGTTTCCGTAAATATGTAACCGAAGAACCCGTATTTCTCAGGGTCGGATTTTCTGAGTTCCAGGGGCTTTTCAAAGTCTGAAATCAGTTTTTCGTAATCAAAATTTTGTACCGCTTTTGGATCTATTTCTGCAGGCTTGTTCAATACCACAAGGCAGAAGTTTTTTCCTTCCCTGTCTGCAAGGATCTTATCCCATTCCGGTTCACGCTGTTCCTGAAAATACCTGAAAGTGTTAATCCCGTAGGCGTAATGTGCGATATCCGTTGTGCACCAGCCAGCAAAACGCATCGGGTTCAGCTCTATTGGCTGGATTTTCCTGTCTTCCCCTATTCGAAACTCGATATGGAGGGGAAAATTCTTAAGCCCGGCAAGTTTTCCTATCTCTTTCAAAAGGTCTTCTACAGTTTCCCTGTAAGTTTCCATAACGGCTTTCGAAGTAAAATATACCCTGTCACTAACATCGTTTTCCGAAGAAAAGATATGCTTCAGGATATCAAGGACCACAGGCTTTCCGTCACTGTTGAAGTAAGCATCAACTGCAAATTCTTCGCCTTCGATATTTTCTTCGATGATGAAGTTCCCCACATCAAGCACCTGAACCGGATAGCGTCCCTTTATTTCCTCGACTTCGGCTTTTATACGCCTGAGGACCGATGCCCAATCCTCATCGGTTGAAACCTTGTACACTCCAAGGCTGAAAAAGCCTACTGCAGGCTTTATAATGAAGGGTTTTTTTATTTCCTCAACCCGGATTTCGTCCAGCTTTTCAAACTCAATGCCCTGGAAATGGAAGTCAGGGTATATTCTCTCCAGCAGTTTTCTGAATTTGATTTTGTTCTTAAAAAGCTCTATTTTCTCAGGCAGTCCTGTAAAGCCCAAATTTTCCGAAATCCAACCAAGAGAGTTTTCGGAATTGGAATAAAGGGAATATTCACCTTTTTCTTTCATTAATTCGATAAACTCGGCTTCCTCAAGAAGCCTCATTCCATTTTCCGCACTTATTTCGGCTGCCATTTCATTCTTTAAAACAGGGATCTGCATTTCTGCAGCAGTATCTTTCAAATATTCAGAGACGTAGGGGTGGTCGAGGATTAACATTTTTCTAACCTTTCTTATGATCGTTGAACCTGAAAACCCGAATCCGGTTAAGAACCTTAAGCCTGATAGATATCTGAATTCGGATCGGAACCTGAATTCGGATCGGAACCTGAATTCGGATCGGAACCTGAATTCGGATCGGAACCTGAACCCAGATAATAAGAGAGGTTAGTAATATTTATTTTGGCATTATTTGTATCAGGATGTGTTGCGGGAAATAAGTTTTAAAAGAAGATTTTTGTCATCGGAATCTATCCAGCCGGTGATGTAAAGGACTGCAGCGAAAATCGGAACTGAGGCAGCACTGAGGACAAGGATATCCGTATATGGTCTGAAAAGGACAATGAGCAGGGATACCACACCCGTGCCTATAAGGGGAGATATGGCCCCTTTGAGCGGGTTTTCGTGTAAAAGGTATTTATGGATCCAGAACAGCCCGAAAATCATGGATCCTGAGACTGAAAGTACGGTAGCGATAGCAGCTCCCACATAGCCATTTGAAGGGATCAGGATCAGGTTCAGAACTACGTTCAGGAAAGCGGCTAAGATGGATGTTTTTGAGATTATCTGCTGGTTCCCGCTCGAAACGCATGTGGAACTTATAAGAACGCTTATGAACGTTATGGCTGTTGCCCAGATAAGGATTTGCAGTGCAACTACTGATTCCTGATATTCGGGGCCGTAAAAGGTCAGGATAATTTTTTCCGAGGCAAATGTTACAATGACTGCAATCAGGAGCCCTCCTGCAAAGAGGTACTTGAAAGTCCTGGCATATGCAAAACTGAACGAATCAAAAGAATCCTTAAAATATTTTGACATTAAAGGAAAAGTGGAGGTTGTAAACGCTGCCGGGAGGAAGACAAGCGCATCCGTGAGGCGGTAGGCAGCGGAATAAAACCCGACTTCGACATCTCCCCGCAAAAAGGAGAGCATAAGGACATCAATCTTGAAATATACAACCGTAAAAATCGAGGCAACTGCAATCGGGATTGCTTCTTTTAATAGCTGCTTTATCAAAGAGATATCAATCTCGAAGGATACTTTTACTAATTTTTTTGAAAATAAGACCATCAACAAGTTGTGTACAAGGGTGGCTGAAACCGAGGCAAGCACAAAGACATTGAGTCCCGAGTGGTTTGCAGCGGCCAGAAAAATAAATGTAAGGAGACAGATCCTGCTGAGCAGGTTAAAGAACAGGGAGTATTCCATTCTCAATTTTGCTTCGTATATAATCCCGTAGGCTCCGGTGCCGCTTATAAGCAGCCCGAGAGAGGCTATATATAGGGCATTTTTTGTGGAAGAAGGGAAATCTATGACATTTATCAGAATAAAAGCCAGGAGCAGGGCAACGAACGCGAGGAAGAATTTCATTATTGTCCCGTTGCCGATCAGTTTCCCGGCTTTTTCGGGGTCTTTTGCAGCCTCCCTTACAAGTATTTGATGGACTCCCATATCAGGGATGAAACTGAAAAAATAGATAAAAGCAAAAGCAAAAGAATATATTCCGTAGTCTCCGGGGCCCAGATACCGGGCAATGTATAACATTGCAAATAAACTGAGGATATTCGTTGTTATGCCGTTAAGAAATAAAAACCCGCTATTTCTTGCAAGGTATTTAATTGTCTGCATAAAAATATCCATTCGGACAATGCGGCAAAAGAATATAACTTTATTGTTCAAATTGTCCTGAAACTGCTTAATTCGGTAACTATATATCCTCTAAAATTTCTTTACATATTGGGGGAGAGTGAATCATTTTTGTATGTTTTGATCACGCCTGTTAAAGATGAGGAAAAGAACCTTCCTGAGGTCATCGAGTCCTTAATTTCTCAGACTGTAAAACCTGTGCTCTGGTTGATTATTGATGACGGCAGTACTGATAATTCTCCAAATATAATACACCGTTATGTGTCCAGATATCCCTGGATCGAAACCATTCGTTTTCCTCCTCAGCCAAGGGACATAATTTTTCACGTATCCTATGTTTATAAATCAGGGTTTGATTCCATTTTAAAATATTGTGACAGAAATAAAATATCTTATAGTTTTATTGCTTCAATGGACGCGGACACTGTACTGGAAACAGAGTATTTTGAAAAGATATTGAGTAAATTTGAACTCAACAATAATCTGGGCATTGCAAGTGGGGGCCTGTACCATGAAATTGACGGGAAGTTGAAGCTCTCCGGCCAGGCTGAAAATTTCCCCTCAGGCACGGGCCGGGTCTGGTCAAAAGAATGCTTTTTTGATACCGGGGGTTTTTTACTGGAACCCTCCGCTGATTCGATCTCAAATATAAAAGCCATAATGAGGGGCTGGCAGATTTACAGGTTTAACGAAATCCGAATGATAGAAAAAAGATTAACAGGCAGTGCAGAAGGTCTTTGGAAGGGGTACAAATACAACGGATACATGGCTTACTATTTAAATAAAAATCCAATCCTGATATTACTAAATGTGCTTAACTATACCATGAAGAAGCCGCATTATACCGGAATAGCTTTCTTACTGGGATACATAAGGCCTTTTATTAAATGTGAAGAAAGAATAAAAGACAGGGAAATCCGGGAATATTACTGGACTTACAGGTTGGTCGAGTACAGGAATCTGGTAATTAGCAGATTGAAGTCCCTGTTTTCTGTAAGTTAAAAAATACTTTTGTCCGTATAGTTCCGGGTAAAAACGAAATTTAAAGACCTCAAGCCCTCTTCCGCCTGTACATTTCCTATCTTGACTCCTAACCTCGAATTTTACGAAAAACTCTTCGGCACGTCAGCATCCATGCGTTTTGATATTCCGCAAATCAGCCTGGAACTGGCACAGATAGGAGACATTTTACTCATAGCCGGCTCGGATGAAACTTTGAAGCCATTCCGGAGCACTCAGGCTACATTTCTTGTTGATTCCCCCGATGAGTTCAGGGCTCATCTGGAAGAAAATGGAGCAAAAATCATCCGGGGACCGATAAGGTTCCTACCGACAGGAACATGACAGTAAAACATCCTGACGGGTCGGTAATAGAGTATGTGGAGCATTCAAAAATGTATGAAAGTCAAACGTAAGCGGTAAGCTTCAAAGGAAAGCTGATACACTGTAAAGTCTGAAGAATGGCTGAAAATTCTGGAAATGCTGGAAAAAATGAAAATACCGGAGAAAACGGAAAGTTTGGTGCCTGGTTTTAAAATAAAAAATCGCATAAAAAATATATATCCTCTTAAATAATGATGTTGAAAAATTGTCAGGCAAATGATCCTCTGTTTTTCTGAAAATTAAATTATGGGAATATATCATCAATGCAAAAATAGCATCAATGCGAAAATGATTTCAGAAGGTTCCTGTATAATAAGAATATTGCTCAAGAAGAAATGCATGCTTTAAACATGTACTTTTTCATTTTTTTATACTGGGGAGAAACGGGATGAAAAAAGAACTGCGAAGTTCTGGTATTGATATTATTGGAAATGTGCCCTGGGGAACACACTTCTGCCAGTTCTACCAGACAAAAAAAGATTTGATGGATGTGCAGGTCCCTTATTTCAAGGCTGGACTGGAAAATAACGAATTTTGCATCTGGATAGTATCTCAACCTTCGGAAGTGAAAGAAGTAAAAGAAATCCTGAGAAAAGATCTTCCTGATTTTGATGTTTATCTGGAAAAAGGGCAAATCGAAGTTGTTCCTTCCACTCACTGGTTTGTAAGAGAGGGTATTTTCGATTCGGAGAAGGTATTGAACTGCTGGATTGAGAAACTTAATAAGGCCCTTACCAATGGTTATGATGGTTTGAGGTTGAGTGGGGATACTTTCTGGCTCGAAAAAAAGGATTGGAGCAGTTTTGATGATTATGAGAAAGAACTGGATCGGATTATCGGTAACTACCGGCTGATAGCTATCTGCACCTATTCCCTTGACAGGTGCAACGCAACCGAGATCATTGATGTGATCAGTAAGCACCAGTTCGCTTTGATCAAAAGGAACGGAAAATGGGAACATATAGAAAATTCCAGGCGTGTGAAGACCGAAGATAAAATTCAGACCCTTGCTAATATTGTGGAAACGTCAGACGATGCCATTGTAACCGAGTCTCTTGATGGCGTTATTATTAGCTGGAATAAAGGTGCAGAACAGATTTATGGCTATTCGGCTAAAGAAATTCTGGGAAAGCCTATCTCCATTCTTGAGCCTCCCATGCTGGTCGAAGAAACAAAAGAATTGAATGAACTGATTAAACAGGATGATAAAATTCACCATTATGAGACTTTACGTTCAAGAAAGGACGGTAAGATCATAAATGTCTCACTTACTGTTTCTCCAATTTTTGATGCCTCCGAAGATCTGATCGCAATCCTGGTCATCGCCAGGGATATAACCGGACGTAAAAGAGCAGATGAAAAACTCAAGAAAAGCGAGGAAAGATACAGGATTGTTACAGAGCAAACAGGGCAGGTGATATATGACTACGATATAAGATCAGATAAATGCAGCTGGGCAGGTGCCATAGAAGAAGTTACGGGATATAGTTCTGAAGAATTTCAGAAACTTGGCAAGGATGTCTGGATTAAGAATATCAAGCCCCTAAATACAAACTCTGCGGAAGAAAAGTCTTGGGATGTTAGAAGGGAAGAGAACAGGTTTAAAGAAGAATTAACGTTTAGAAGAAAAGACGGAAACCGCATTTACATAGAAAACAGAGGGGTCTGCCTTACAAATTCTGAAGGTCATCTTTACGGGGCTATCGGAGTACTGAAAGACATTACAGGTGCTAGGCTTGCAAAAACTCAGCTTCAGGAAAGTGAAAAAAGATATCGTATAGCAACTGAAAGGACAGGGCAGGTTGTATTCGATTTTAATCTCAAAACATTTGAACTGAGATTGGCGGGGGCCGTCCGGGAAGTAACAGGGTATAATCCGGAAGAGCTGGGAAATCCGGATAAATCGGTCCTGATAGAATATGTGCACCCTGAAGACAGAACCGAACTGCTTGATACGCTCAGAAAGTCTTTTGAGGAAAAGAAAAAATTTCAGGTAGAAAATAAATTCCAGGTAGAATTCAGGTTAAAAAAAAGAGACGAGAACTACATTTATGCCGAAAGTCGCGGCATCTGGCTGACAGATGGCAGCGGGGAGATACATAGAGCCATCGGGGTAATTAAAGATATTACGGACCGGATACTTTCAATAAAAAAAGTTGAAGATAGTGAGAAGAAATACCGCTCTTTCATACAGAATTTCCACGGCATTATTTACCAGGCGGATGAAAACTTTGTTCCCGTATTTCTGCACGGGGCTGTTAAAGAGATCACAGGATATAAAGCAGAGGAGTTTAAGTCCCGGATTAAATGGGAAGACTTAATTTATCCGGATGATCTGCCTCTCGTTCTCAATGAAGGAAGAAAGATTAAAAGTTCTCAGTCTGCCGATTATGGGGAACTCGAATATCGTATAAAGCACAGGGATGGAAGGATCAGATGGGTTAATGAGATCTATCAGAAAATTTCGGGAAATGATGAAAATCCGGGATTCTATCAGAGTACGATTTATGATGTGACCGAAAGAAAAGAGGCTGAAAATTTCGTTGCGAGTATCGAAACTGCCCGCAAAAAGGAAATCCACCACAGAATTAAGAATAATCTGCAGGTAATCTCATCCCTGCTTGACCTCCAGGCAGAAAAGTTCCGGGATAAAGAGGTACTCGAAGCTTTCAGGGAAAGTCAGGACCGGATAATCTCAATGTCCCTGATACACGAAGAACTCTATAAAGGGGGAGGAACCGATACACTGAATTTCTCCGAATATATTAAAAAGTTAACTGAAAACCTTTTCCTGACCTACAGCCTTAAAAGTAAAAATATCTGCCTGCTTATGGATTTGGAAGAAAACGCCTTATTTAATATGGATACAGCCGTCCCGCTAGGAATAATTGTTAATGAACTCGTTTCCAATTCCCTCAAATATGCATTTCCTGATCAGCAGGAAGGAGAAATTCGAATTTGCCTTTGCAGGGAAGAAAAGAATGATGAAGTGCGCAGGTCCCTTTTCAGCCTTGTAATTTCGGATAATGGAAAAGGAATGCCTGAAAACATGGAATTGGAAAGTGTCGAGTCACTCGGACTGCAGTTAGTAAACATCCTTGTTGATCAGCTGGATGGAGAAATCAAGCTTAATCGAGATCGCGGGACAGAATTCAGAATTACTTTCGAGGTAGTGGAAGAAGCATAAATCCCAATAATCAAATAGAAGGTATTTTTGCGGTTTAAATGAGAAAAAACATAATCAACGACCCTTGAAAAAAAACATCATGTAAAAATCGGAAGAAAGCCCGGAAGATTTATGTTCTTTTTACTGTAGACCCCGATATATAGCTCCGAAGATATTTTCCCCAAAATATTTATTCGGAGCAGGACAAATGTCTTCCAGGCAATTCTTTTCGACATACCTTACCGGTTATTCCTCACTCTTTTCGACCTATCTTCCCCGTTATATAATATACAACGTCTCGTTTTTATTTTAAATTAATTATCAGAAAAATTGTTCCTTAACATAAGTTAGTCCCGCATAAAATGTTTTAAAGCCAAACAACAATTTAATATTAATTATGTTTTTTATAGTTCCTGGGGGCATTCAGAAAATTCAGCGCTGAGTTTTTTCTTGAAGGGCAATGCAAGATAATTTTAT
Organism: Methanosarcina siciliae T4/M; assembly: GCF_000970085.1. Taxonomy (NCBI): domain Archaea; kingdom Methanobacteriati; phylum Methanobacteriota; class Methanomicrobia; order Methanosarcinales; family Methanosarcinaceae; genus Methanosarcina; species Methanosarcina siciliae. The sequence goes on from NZ_CP009506.1 coordinate 1,049,871, forward strand.
TCAAAATCCTGGCTTTAAGGGTTCGAGAATAATTCTTATAGACACTCTATATAAAATTGAAAGTGTTTATATTTTGGCTTCGTACAAATTTATCAAAATCAGCTTCAAGAAGCCGAAAATAAATCAGTAAAAAAACATCAGGCCATTCAGCTAAAATTAATTGTGATTCCTTATTTAGAGGATTTCCACAGACCCTTAACCATGTAATCAGGTGGAGATTTTGGGAATTTTTCTCATGCCTGTATCTCGCAAGCATAGCTTTTGCATCTCCAGCCCTCTCCGATGCGCCCAGCCTGTGGAGTAAACGCACGTTGTCTTCAACACGAAGGCGATTCCGGTTTTCCCGGCACTTAGCGGTTTTTTATCCGTCTATTGCCTTAATCTTTTTGCGAAAGTCAGTCAGCTATCTGAGCATATCCTTTTTTATTTATTGTCTTCCTGCTGTCTGCTTCCTGATTTTATCTTCCGCTCTGTAGTTGAAATGGCATACACCTCACCGGTTTCGTTCACCAGTGGAGAAGCAGTCAGCCATATGTCCACTACCCTGCCGTCCTTACTGAGCCGCTGGGTGCGGTAAGGTTCCAGGACTTCATCCCGACTGAGCTTCTTCAGACTATCCAGCTCTTCTCCTTTCTGTTTCTGCGGAATCAGGCTGCTAATATTCATTGTAAGGGCCTCGGCTTCACTCCAGCCGTACATCTCCTCAGCCTTTGGGTTCCAGGCCATGATGTGACCCTCCAGGTCCTGTAACGTTATAGCATCATTCGAGTCGTGCACGACAACTGCGGACAGGCGGTGAATCGCAGCCTTGGATTCCTTTAGCAGCTCCCTCGTCTGCTTCAATTCGGTAATCTCAATGAAGGTTATCACCGCTCCTTTAATGACGTTTTCAAGAGTGCGGTAAGGCCGGATGCGCATCAGATACCACGTGCCGTCCCGGGTCTGGACTTCAATTTCCCTGGGCGTCAGTTTTTCTAGCACCTCATCTACGTCCTCTGTCAGGCGGTCATATCCCAGCATGTTTGAGACAATGTCCCCTACAGGCCTTCCCACATCGGTCGGGATCAGTTTGATCACCCGTGTGACAGCAGGGGTAAAGCGCATAATACGCACATGATAGTCGACGAAAATGGTGCCTATGTCAGTGCCTGCAAGCAGGTTGTTCATATCGTTATTGGCCTGAGACAGGTCAGCAACCCTATTCTGCAGTTCGGCATTGACAGTGGCCAGTTCCTCGTTTACCGACTGCAGTTCCTCCTTTGAGCTCTCCAGCTCCTCATTGGCGGATTGTAGTTCCTCATTTACTGACTGCATTTCTTCATTTGAGGATTTGAGTTCTTCATTGGAGGTCTCCAGCTCTTCATTGGCAGCCTTGAGGTCTTCTTCCTTGGTCTGCAGTTCCTTCATCAGCGCCGAAACGCGCTCATCAACTTCCCCTTTGCTCTCGGGAATTCCTTTCATTAAATCCTCGGAAACTGCCTTCCCTATTATTCTCTGTTCAGCCTTCGGAGGTTCTTCAAAAGTGATCAGGAACAGGTCCGGCCTTTCTGAATCAGGACCTGTAACCACAGGTAGCAACGCAAGATTAACGGTAGTGAAGTCGCCGTTGGTTTTGACCCTCAGCCCGGAGTAAAATAATGATCTTTTATCGATTGTTGCTCTGTGCAGGGCCGTAGCCAGCCTGTTGGCCAAGCCCTCGCGTGCCATCTTCAGGATGTTCATGCCAGCTTCGCCCTGAGCAGGTTCCAGGTACATGCCTGTACGACCGTGTATATATAGAATATCGCCTTTTTCGTTTACGAGCACCCCTACAGGGGCGTAGTGTTGAAGCAGAATCTTTTCGGTCAGCTCGCGCAAATTAAGTTTGCCTCCGAAGGGAACTTCTTCAAATGTTCTTTGAGTCATTCTGGGTCCCAGCCTTGGTGGGATTAATGTAACTATGGAATGGAGTTGTTCACTGCCAACGTTCTGTTTACTCAGGTAGAGCTTCGATTTGCGGTCAAGAATGTCAAAAAGATTCGTAAACCCGTTCACGGTCTCGGAGGAACCAAGGAAGAGAAATTTGCCGGGGTTCAATGCATAGTAGAAGAGGGGAATGAGCCTCTTTTGCAGTTCCCCGTCCATATAAATCAGCAAGTTGCGACAGCTGAGTAGGTCGAGTTTGGAGAATGGTGGGTCTTTGACAAGGTCATGCTCGGAGAAGATTACCATATCACGGATAATTTTCCGAATGCGGTAGTTTCCGTCCGGGCCCTGGATAAAAAAGCGCTCCAGCCTTTCCTCTGAAACATCGACCGAGATACTGGGAGGATAGCTGCCAATGCGAGCCTGTTCGATGGCCTGGCTGTCGATATCTGTTGCAAAAATTTGTATATTGAAAGTTTGCTTCAATTCCTCCATATGTTCCTGGAGCAGGATGCCGATGGAATAAGCTTCCTCGCCTGTGGAACAGCCAGGCACCCAGGCCCGTATCGATTCGCCTGCGTACTTGCCGACAAAGAGACTGGGGACGATTTTCTCCCTAAACACTTCGAAAGCCCTAGGATTACGGAAAAAACTGGTGACACTGATTAGAAAGTCGCGGAAGAGCGATTCCACCTCGGAAGGTTTTTGCTCTAAATAACTCACATACTCATTTATATTCTTGATATTATGGACTGCCATGCGACGTTCGATGCGTCGGACGACGGTCCCCTTCTTGTAATGGGAAAAGTCGTGACCTGTATGGGTGAACACCATGTTGAATATTTTTTTCATCGCGTCTTCGGCTCTGGAGACCGGTTGGGTTATTTTCCCGAAGGCTTGAGTAACATAGGCAATGAGCTGGGCAGGCATTTCTTCCGGCGGCAGGATATAGTCTGCCAGACTGGGGTCGATGACGCTACGCGGCATGCTATCGTACTCGCTGGATTCCGGAGCTTGCGCCATTACCATACCGGCTTCAGCCTTGATTGCCCGTGCTCCCAGTGTGCCGTCACTGCCTGTGCCTGAAAGCACAATTCCTATGGCCTGCTCTTTCTTTTCCTCGGCCAGGGAGCGGAAGAAGAAATCAATTGGCGTACGATGACCGTGCGGCTCGACCGGTTCCAGCAGGTGCAGTTCACTCTCACGATAAACCATGTCTCTGTTAGGTGGGATGACATAGACGCAGTTAGGTCTGACGTCCATTCCGTCCTCAACCTCGTAAACAGACATGTTTGTGTAGCGCCCTATCAGGGTAGTGAGGATGCTTTTATGTTTCGGGTCAAGGTGCTGTACCAGGACAAAGGCCATGCCCGGTCCTGGGCTGTCAGGCATGGATGTAAAAAAAGCTTCGAAAGCAGCCAGCCCACCAGCCGATGCGCCAATCCCCACGACAGGAAAGTCCCCTTTTGTGAATTTCTCAGAATCCTTATTTGAAACAGGAGGTTCACTGGTAGAGGTTTCTTTTTCTATCTTCTTTTCTTCCGGCGTTTTTTTCTCTTCTGGCATCTTTTCCTTTTCAGGCATCTGTTCTTCTTTTGATGCCTGCGTTTTCTCTTTGCTCTTGGTTTCGCCTGTACCCATATTGTCGCATCCTTTCGTCCCTGAACCTGAATCTTTGGAATGACTTTATCGGTATTCTATAATGGAAGTTACATTCAGATATACATAAACCCGAATAAATCTGAACTTTACAAATCAAATCCGGGAAGTTTTCCACCAGAAGGGATATTTTTTAAATATTTACATCTCAATTTAACATTTTTAGTTTAATCTATTCTCGGCCACTTAATCGTGAAAATACATATGTGTAAACAGCCTGAAGATTTGATAATATTCTCAATTGAATTTGTTGATGTACTCAATAATAAGTTGATAAGGACTTATGCATTGAAAGTACAAAAATAAGTTCATCAGACGTTACATTTTGGCTTCGGGTTTTTTACGGTTAAAAGTCTAATGTTATCCACTTCTCAGTAACTTCAAGTCCTGCTGATTTTCTTCCGGGAACCCTATACTCATATATGGAACATGTATGAATCGTTGATTGAACCAAAATTCCAAACTGCAAAAAGCTATTTCTGGGGACAATTAGAGGGAATACGGTTTTTAAGGGGTTTGATAAATATTAAATCCAATATTTCTGGCTTTATTTTAAATTAAAAGTTTAGAAATGCTTATTTCTTCTATCAAATTTTATTCGCTTCTCCTCAGTAAGTATGTTTATATTTAAACCGGTTAATATTAACACTAACAGCCGATATACAGTCGGCAAGACAATTGGAATGAATTTTACCAGGGCCAAGGGGCGAGTGTAAAAACGGATCCGTATAGGTTACCATGGCCGAAAGGGCGGATGTAAACGGATCCGCATAGAAAACATCAATGTGTTCGAGCTTCGTTTCAGTCAATATTGTTGGAGCACTGAGTTATAGAGTCAACAATTTACGGATTTAATCCCTGATGAACATGAAAGGATCAGGAGAGACACCTTGGAGAGTGAGTTCCAAGGGTCAAACTCTTGCCTGTAAATCCAATCACCGGATTGTGGAAATCACCGGATTTCAGAACAGAGTATGTTCATAAGTGCATAAATTATTTTCATGCAACTGAACACGATTGGGAGTATAATTTATGAAAACTAAAAGATTTGACAGATCAAAAAAGACTCTTGCTATTTTGCTGTTACTTTCTTTTGTATTGTCAGTGACAGCTGCGTTGGGGAGCGCAGATGACAATATTAATTATGGCAAGAGTAAAGATGGCTACGAAGATGGCCACAGCAAAGGCTACGAAGACGGTAAAATACAGGGTCAGAACGACTGCGAGCAATATGGCGGCACAGAAGTTCTTAATAAAATACCCACTCCTGTCAATCAACTCAGCTGGACCAAAGATTATATAGAAAGCTACAACAAAGGCTATAAAGACGGATATTTAGATAGTTACAGTAAAAGTAGATACGAATGCTTAAAATAAGGAATAAACCCCTTGAAATTTAAAATTAAAAGATTTCAATTCCTGAGACGATGCCCGATACAGGGGTTTTTCTGCAAAAATTTATATTTTAGAACTCCTGTTTGAGAATCCTTTCCCGGGTCTTATGATGGGTATGGGTCTTATGATGGGTATGGTTCTCGGCTTTTGAATCCTTTTTAGTAGCTTTTGCTTTCCTTCAAAAATAAACGAAGTAGTTATACACGAATATGATTTATGAAGATTCGGAACTTATGAACTCATTTTTCGAGAAGAAATATTTCATGGAGTTCATGAATCGGATGCCGATACACCCCTGCATTTTGAAGCCGAATTATCTACGGATGAAATTCAAGTGGCCTCAACATGCGGATTGTATCTCTCTTCACCGCATCAAATTTCTTATTTCCTACTATTTCATAACCAATGTTTCAGAGTTTTTTTATGAATGTATATATTAGTAATTTATATTTTTTATTACTTATCGGGTATATATATTTCTATTTTGTATCATCTACTTATTTAAATCGTAATTAATAATAAATGAAATATTTATCTACCATATATCCTTACTTAATTATGATCAGTTGCCCTGATCAATTACATTTTATTTCGTAAAGTAAAAATGTAAATTGTTGTACAGATTAATGAAGTCAACTCGTAGTGTCAACTTCTGGATTAATACCGAATTAGTTGTATCGTATAGTTTGAATCGTCGATCTTGATTGTCATTCTTATTGAGATAATAAAATAATTAATGTTCAATTCAGGAATGGATTTTGATAGATTCAATAATAAATCTACATTTCGAGTGGAGATTAGGGACAGCTATAATGTAAAAATAAATAATCGATAGACATCAAAAAAAATCGCAATGAGCCGGCTTCAAAATTTTATATTAGTCGTATTTATCAGAATCAATTTTGAAACCTGCTCGTAAATAATAAAACCCAAATTGGATTATAGGGGATAATATAGTCCAGTTGGATTGTGGGGTGATATAGTCCGGTTGGATTGTGGGGTAATATAGTCCGGTTGGATTGTGGGGTGATATAGTCCGGTTGGATTGTGGGGTAATATAGTCCGGTTGGATTGTGGGGTAATATAGTCCGGTTGGATTGTGGGGTAATATAGTCCGGTTGGATTGTGGGGTAATATAGTCCGGTTGGATTGTGGGGTAATATAGTCCGGTTGGATTGTGGGGTGATATAGTCCGGTTGGATTGTGGGGTAATATAGTCCGGATTGGAAAGGGGGTGAGTTATTGATCTAATCTGGAAAACCGAACATATCTCCTTTATTCAAGAAAAAGATCTCATGTTTCGAAAAATCTGGAGAAATTTTTGCTCACAATATTAGTAGCGATCTCTACTCGACTTTCAATAATGGATTTGTTGGTAGAAATGAATTTGAGGTTCTACATTATTTGCGTTGCTGCTTTACTCACTTTACTGGCATCAGCCTCGCTAGCTTTAGGGGTACCTTTCTTAGAAGACAAAAATGTCACTGCAACAGTCCATGGGGCAACCTATGCCCAGGACACTCTTGAGCTCCTGAACGATACAGTGATTAGTATAAATTCGACTCCTCCTCAATCCATGGTAGCAAAAGACGGCATTTATTCCTTTGAACTGGTCCCCGGAGACTATGCTATTACAGCCAGGTATTACCGGAATAATACCCTCATTTATTCGAAAGAATCCACTTTCAAGATTGAAGGGGAAGGAAATTACGTGTTTGATCTCTTGCTTTATCCTGTCTCCGAATATCCGGTAACAGAACCAATTCAGGACTCCTATAGCATAGAACCTCCCGAAAATATCGGGATTGGCCCTTCAACTACAGGTTACCTGCCAATAAGTTACCTGTCAATAGTTTTTGTGCTTCTTTTGCTGCTCGGTGGAGGCTATAAATTTTCCAGCAAACACAAAAACGTGAATAAAAATAAATTCCAGGAAGGAAAGTTCGATATTCCCGGGATTCTGGTAAAAGTCCCCGGTAGAAGCACCGGTTTGGGCGTAAGATCCGAAAACCCCGGAGGGGCAGTCTCCGTAACAGAGCCAATAATAGAACCTGCAGGTAATCCAGATATTGAAACTGCTGCTCTAAACAGAATTCCCCTCTCTCCAGAGCTATGTGAAGTCCTGGACATAATTCGAGGCCATAAGTGCAGGATTACTCAGAAAGACCTGCGCAGCAGGCTGAATTATTCCGAAGTAAAGGTCAGTCTCATGCTCTCTGAACTGGAAAAAAGGGGCCTGATTCGGAAGCTCAGGAACGGGCGTGAGAATATTCTGGTTTTAATAGATGAAGATCACTGAAAGTCCAGCGACTTAACATTTTCACTTATCTTTGACCTTTTCACCTATTCTTAACATCTCTAAATTTAGGTTATGCTATTTTAAATGTGCTTCTAAGTTGTGTCATTTAAAGTTGGCTGGTGCATCCCGCTGTAAACTGAAGTATTCGACTGAAATGAAACGTTTTTTCTTATAATCAGGTGCTTCTTTGTTTATCTCGTTAAAACCTGTAACCGGGAGATTCCTGAATTGCAAAAGGCGTTTACAGGAACCTGGCAAGGTCCCGGGCATTTCACCCTATGCTCGTGCTCTGTCGAAGATACCTGAATACAGGACGTCATTTGGACTGAAATTTATGGTTCAGTCTATTTCAAAGGCATGAATTCAGTAATTGCATCGATGCTGGAACGACATTACTAGTACCATAACAACTTAGTTGTGAGCCACTTATATACTTTGAGTCCTTATTATATCTTGTGTTAAATATTAATCTTAAAGATAGTGAAGTGAAATTCCTTATAAACTTTATAAAAAAAGGACTTAAAAGTGCAAGATCACTTACCAGAGCACGTATTCTACTACTGGCAAATCAGGGAAAAAGGGATACTGATATCGCAAAAACATTGGGTGTTGGGAGGAGCACTGCTTTAAGGATAAGGAAAAGATATCATGAGGAAGGTTTACAAAGTGCTTTGGTAGATAAGCCAAGATCAGGTCAACCTAAAAAATATAATGAAAGACATGCTGCAGAAATAATAGCTCTCGCATGCACCAAGCCTCCTGAAGGAAGAAAAAGATGGTCGCTTTCACTCCTTTGTGAAGAATTGAGAAAAAGAGAAGGATTTGAAACGATAAACAAAGAAACTATCAGACTTATTTTGAAAAAGAACAAAATTAAACCCTGACTGAAAAAAATGTGGTGCATTGAGACGGTTGATTCTGAATACAGAAAGAGAATGTACGATGTTCTTGACCTGTACGAAGAAGATTACGACCCGAAAAGACCTATTATCTGTCTCGATGAGAAACCGAAACAACTTCTCGAAGATAAGCGAAAGCCCATTCCAATGAAACCTGGAAGTCCAGAGAAGTATGATTATGAGTATATCAGGAATGGAACAGCAAACATATTTGTGGCTGTAGAATTCAAAGCAGGGAAAAGGACAACTCAAGTTACTCAAAGAAGAACAATGGTAGATTTTGCGCAATTCATGAAACGTTTTGTCATCGAAAAATATTCAGAAGCTAAAGTAATAAGGGTAATTGCAGATAATCTCAATATCCACAAAGAGAAAGCATTCTATGAGACATTCAGCGAGGATGAAGCAAAAAAGATACTGAAAAAGATAGAGTTCCATTACACACCAAAGCATGCAAGTTGGCTAAACGCTGCAGAAATAGAGATTAGTGTGATGGATGAAGAATGTACTGATAGGCGAATAGGTGACATTGGAATGCTTAATAATGAAGTGGCTGCTTGGACCAAGAGAAGAAATGAAAATAAAAAGAAAATAAACTGGAAATTCACAAAGAAAATTGCTGATGAGAAGATGTCAAAATATTATGTTTCATAATTAAATTGGCAAGGTACTAGGCGACATTACCAGACGACATTACCATAAATAATATGAGAGAAGAATTCTGAAGTTTTTATTAAAAACTCTTGACCTGAAAAGGCAGGAATCATCTGGAGAAATAAGGCGGCATTGGTTAGAGAAAAAGGCAGAATGAGTTAGGACTTACACAGTGGCTTCGCGAGGAAACAAGCAGCAGGAGGCTTTAAAAGAAATATTTAAATCACAATCACTATTACAGACCTGCTAGTGCCTCAGTTTGAACCTTATATGTGTAATTCTTATCCCATTGAGTTATACATTTTGTGAACAGTTGTTACTCGTCACGTAAATAATTTTGTGTACGGGTTTGTGTCGCTATCTTCCGTTGAAGATTCCCCGGTTAGCTAAAGATTCCATGGTTGAATTTTAAGAGTTTCAATTCCCATTGACCGGGAATCCATATCCTGATTACTTTTTTGATCACTGTTATGTGGTGATGCTTGTCGTAACTATCCATCTTTATTACTTTAAACTCATAGTGACCTGGTACCCATACCCATATCCAGAATTTCTGTTTCCAGCTGTGTATGTTCTTACCTTTATCATTTTTCATAGATTTAGTGTTACCATCGTTGATGATTTTCTTATCCCTGTACTTATTTTGATCAGCTCCCCCCGCGCTTACTGCTGCAGCAGTTACTGATAGTACAAAGCAAACTGCCAGAAATACACCAATTATCTTTTTCATTTTCAAGCTTTAATCCACTCCCAAAACTATTCCCAAAACGATTGTAAAAGTTATCTTTAGAAAAAGGCAGAACTTTAGAAAAAGGCAGGATGAGTTAGGACTTACTCAGTAGTTTAACTGGTAAACCTTAACTGGTAAATTCCTATCTCATCAAGTGTTACCGTAATGGATTGTACTCAAGCTTGTGGTTCGGCATTTTAGTTAGCTAACTGTTGTAGTTAATACCAGCACCAGGACCAGAAGCCAGGTATCCACACCATGATTATCTTGTAGTATATAACTTGTATGTATCTATATCCAGTCCACTTTTTCTGGTAGTACCCTACTTTTCTCTTCTCAGAGTGACCTTTCACCCAGCTTTTCTTATAATCTTTATGCTTCTTTCCGTCTTTAAAATCATATTTCTTGTAATTATCCCCTTTCTTGTTATAATGTCCTCTGTTATCATATCCCGCGCTTGCGGCTGCAGCAGTTACTGACAGTACAAAACAAACCACTAAAAAAATACCAATTATCTTCTTCATTTTCAAGACTTTACCCACTCCCAGAATTTATTTAATCAATATATTCCTACACCTAAATACCGATATACACCTAAATACCGATAATTCCTCCAGGCTTTCTGAAACTTCCAGACTTTCTGAAACCATCGGTTTTGTGTATCTGTGTATCAAATTGTTCTTCGGTTTTGTGTATCTGTGTATCAAATTGTTCTTCGGTTTTGTGTATCTGTGTATCAAATTGTTTTCCGGCTACTGCCGGTTTGAAACTAACTTTTTGTCTTACCGTCTGTCTGCGGCTTGACAATTCTAAAATAGAGCAGATTAAATATAAATATACTTATAATAAATTCCAGCCTAAAAAGGTTTAATTAATAAAATAAGAGTTTTAAATGATTTAATTAATAAAATAAAAGTTTTCAAGTTTTTAAATCGATTTATATCCTTAAATATGCTATTTAATGCCCTCAAGATCCCTTAATATTTTAATTTTGAGAGTGAATTATTGGATATCTCAGACATAGACAAATTTTTTCATATTTTATAGAACATAGAGATAGTGTTTGTTTTTTCAGATCAGATCTAATAATTCGTCCTCGCCATCGATTCTTTCAGGTATTCTTATTTGACCATTAGTGACGGAATTTTCACCCCTGAGACATATTTTTGTTTCCAGGTAAAAAGAGCTTAAGAGAATTTATATCAGAAAATAACTATTTTTAAACTTTTTCTTCTCATTATAAATGAAAATAAAGTACTAAATATCTAAAAGGCTCATTAAAAATCTCATATTCAGAGACAAATCAATATAACCGGTTATTCGTAGATTCCCGGGTACAGGCATAAAAAGGCTATATGATTGTTCAAGACACAGGGCTTGCGCAGTTTAACTGAAAAACCAGCATCACAAGGCTCATTGACTGCATGAGGCTTTGAACTACTGAAGTAATTTCTGTTAGGTAGCCGGGTACGGCGAGATTCCTATGTCAGAGTTGCGCCAGCAGAGTTGCGGCTCTGCAGTGCGCTGTCTGTTTCGCTCGTATATAAGTAGTTGCAGCATTTTTTATTGCTGCAATTTCATAAAGACGAGATTCTGACTTATGAGGGTGGTTTGGTGGTTGTAACTTGCAATGCTTTATTCAGGCACTGGCGGATTCGGAGGCTAAGGGGGGCCTCATATAAAGTAGAGTACCGTTTTGCAGAGCTCACCCCAACAGAGCAGGACCAGGTTAAGCAGGTTATGGAAAGATGGAACAAATCAGACCTTTATAAGTGTCCTGACCTTCAGAAAACATATACAAGGCCTGATTTATTTTATTACCAGGTCGTTAAAGGATATGGCCGGGGGCGTGTTTAAGTGAGGCCTTACAATGTATTCAAATAAAGAACGCGAAAAGCATTGTAAGGCCGGGTTGCAGGATTTCCTGCAATCTAATTTTTACCAGGCTGAAAAAGGAAAAAAGTTCGATGAAACCTATTTTGAAACATTTGACCTGGAGCGTATATGTATAGATAAGGTCTTTTTCCTCGTTTATGATGAGGAATACGTTACAAAAGATCATTCTTTTGATAAAGAGCTTAGAGATCAGTTTATCCAGCACATAAAACAATCAAGGATTAAAAAAGGCCAGTTTGAGCAGGTCCTCCGGAAAGAGTCAAAATACTCATCCTGGGATTTACAATTACGTGGGGGTCGAGCAATGCGTTTCCATGTAAATGTAATTCATTACCTTCAGGAACTCCATGATATCAGGCCTTGCAACGTCATTTATGATGATAACTTTCTGCCTGTTGACTGTAAGCTTACGGTCCTTGATTTTGTCCGGGCTTTCAGGGATCTTGTAGACCAGGCTAAGGAAATCTATAAGGAAATTGTTCTGAAGCAATGGGGCGTTGAACTGCAGGCAGTCCGGGTAAAGTTCTCTCAGATCGAATTGCCTTTCGAGGTTTACCCGGCTTCTGTTGATGACATCTCCCGGAAATTGTACGCAAAATGAGTAAGTTTCAAGAAATTCAACACTCAGTCAGGAACTATCTATCTTGATGATTCGAAGGCTGACAATAGAATTTCTGTCCCTGATCGCAAATATGACAAAGAGGATTCAATAGATGATGCAGATTTAAGGCCTGATATAACTTTTCTGAATAAGGTTTACTCTGGCAAAGCAGGGCGAAAGCTTCAGATTAAAATATATCAAAAAACTTTCGGGTTATGCCGGATTGAATTTACCATCTATTCGAAAGATGCTAAACAGCTTTTTGATTTTTCCCGGAATAATGAGTCAATAGCCAGCGATTTAATAAATTTTATTCATTTTCTCCCTGGGTTATATGACATTAATGTAGATCGTTATGACAGGTCATTAGATGATGTTGTACAGTTCCTTTCTAAAGCTCTTAAGGAACCTGAGGATTTGATTTACCAGCTTAAAGATCTTGATATCTTTGAGGCCTGTGAAGCTAATAGATAGGTGCGGTAAAGGCTTACCAGGAAAGGAATTTTAATTAAACTAGTTGATTCTGACGGTGTTCAGCAGAGAGGTCTTTATATTGTCAATCCTGTTATTTTTTAGAAAAGAATAAGTCTATTTACCAATTCAATCCATTCATTCCGTGTAATTTTTGCATCTTTTATTATTTTATTGATCATTCCGCTTCCGATTTTTTCTGTCGGGTGCATTGGGACTATAGTGGTCCTTCCATCTGGATGCCGTAAAAATAAGTGACTACCCTTCTGCCTTATCTGCTCGAAACCTATATTTTCAAGTGCTTTTACAACTTTTTTTGCAGGAAGAGGTAATATTTTACTCATTTAAACCTCAACTTTAACTTTCTGTATTCCGATGAAATCAAGATGATTTTCTTCCTCTTCCTCGGCTTCAACTTCAAGGTAAAGTTCTATTGCCTCTTTTATTCTTCTGTTTAATTCGTCAAGCGTTTCAGCTTGTGTATGGCATCCTGGAAGTTCTGGAACTGAAGCCACGTAAATTCCATTTTCGTCCTGTTCGATTAAGACGGTAAACTCTTTCATTAGGTTTTGCCCCTTTTGGTTTTTAACTCTTTTATTAGATATATCTCAATGACTTTATTTATAGCTGTGTAGCATTCTCTTTCTACAGCAGACCTGGTTAATCTGGATCTTCAAGGCTTTCCTATGGTTAAAGAATATAACTGTTAATGATACTGTTTTTATGTGCAGCTGTTCAGGTTTTGAAGTACAACTTTCTTGGGGATCCAAGACAATGCCTTAACCATGTAGTCGGCTTTTTTGCAGCTTGCCTGAAAATTTGTTCAAAAAAATGAAGGGAAAAGAGACAGCTATTCTCATCGGTTGAACTCGAGCCGGAGCCCGCTTAAACTATATCGGACACTTTGATTCATGGCACTTTAATTCATATAATTGCAGGAGTTTGATCGATCATTTACAACGAACTTTTTCAGAAAGTTTTGAATATCGAAGATCCTTGGTACATTAGGATATTGATTTTAATCCGAATTAAAGCAACTTGATATTTGGATCGATTTTAAAAAGGATCTAAATTTCCTTGCCCTAAATGTAGCGGTGAAAACTGTTCAGTCCATGATTCGCTCCATTAGCTGTGATATGTCATCAGCCTTCATTAATGGAATTTCAAGTGAATTTCCAGATGTAAAAATTACATTTGATAAGTTCCATGTAATGAAAATGATGAATGAAGCAGTTGATGAAGTTAGAAAACAGGAACAATCAACGATAAAAAATTGAAGAATAGTAAGTACCTATGGCTCAAAAATGAAGGGAATTTGAGTGAAAAGCAAAAAGAAAGGTTTCTAGTACCTTGACAATTTAATTATGAAACATAATATTTGGACATCTTCTCATTAGCAATTTTCTTTGTGAACTTCCAGTTTATTTTCTTTTTATTTTCATTTTTTCTCTTGGTCCAAGCATCCACTTCATTCGTAAGCATTCCAATGTCACCTATTCGCCTATCAGTACATTCTTCATCCATCACACTAATCTCTATTTCGGCTGCATTGAGCCAACTTGCATGTTTTGGCGTGTAATGAAATTCTATCTTTTCCAGAATCTTTTCAGCTTCATCTTCGCTGAATGTTTCATAGAATGATTTCTCTTTGTGGATATTGAGATTATCTGTAACTACCCGGACTACTTCAGTTTCTGAATATTCATCGATGACAAGAAGTTTCATGAATCGTGCAAAATCTGTCATTGTTCTTCTTTGAGTAACTTGAGTGACCCTTTTTCCTGCTTTGAATTCTACAGCTATGAATATGTTTGCCACTCCATTCCTGGTGTACTCATAATCATACTTCTCTGGACTTCCAGGCTTCATTGGAATGGGCTTTCGCTTATCTTCGATAAGTTGTTTGGGTTTCTCATCGAGACAGATAATAGGTCTTTTCGGGTCGTAATCTTCTTCGTATAGGTCAAGAACGTCGTACATTCTCTTTCTGTATTCAGAATTAATCGTTTCAATGCACCACATTTTTTTCAGTCAGGGTTTAATTTTATTCTTTTTCAAAATAAGTCTGATAGTTTCTTTGTTTATCGTTTCAAAGCCTTCTTTTTTTCTCAATTCCTCACAGAGCAGTGCAAGCGACCATCTCTTTCTTCCTTCAGGAGGTTTGGTGCATGTTAAAGCTACTATTTCTGCAGTATGCCTTTCATTATATTTTTTAGGTTGACCTGATCTTGGCTTATCTACCAAAGCACTTTGTAGACCTTCTTCAAGATATCTTTTCCTTATCCTTAAAGCGGTGCTCCTACCAACACCTAACGTTTTTGCAATCTCGGTGTCTCCTTTTCCCTGATTTGCCAGTAGTAGAATACGTGCTCTGGTAATTGATCTTGCACTTTTCAGTCCTTTTTTTATAAAGTTTGTAAGGAATTTCACTTCATTATTGTTAAGATTAATATTTAACATATGATATAAAAATAACTCAAAGTATATAAGTGACTCACAACTAAGCTGTCAAGGTACTAGCTCTTAAGAATCAAAAACTGAAAACAGTAAGAGCATATAATGTAAAGTTAAGTCTTCAAGAGTTTTGGGATTCTAAAAATAGGAAAGAAGCTACACAATATCTCAAAAAATGGTATTTCTGGGCAACTCATAGCAGGTTAACTCCAATAACTGAAGCAGCAAATACGGTCAAAAAACATTGGGATGGGATATTGAATTATTTCGACTCAAAGATAACGAATGGAATCCTCGAAGGAATTAACAGTATTGTACAGTTGCAAAACAGAAATGCAAGAGGATTTAAAAGCATACAATATTTTATTAATATGATCTATCTAAAATTAGGAGAACTTAAATTTGAGTTACCCACATGAAATAGTGAAGAGCCGAGACACATATTTCCTTGTGGCAAATTTTAAAATGAGGAAAAACTAAACCATAGGATTATGTGTTGTTACTCAGTAAATTTGAGTTTTGTTTATGGGGAATTCAACAATTTGGTCAATTGTTTTTAGATATGTTAAATTATTCCGGCCAAAGTTTATAGTAAAATGTCTAGTGATACCTGAAGTGGTAAAGGGTATTATGCACGGATACCAATACCGTCAATTAGTTAGAGCATGCTTACTTTTTGACATTGCTGGTATGAGTGTTTGCTGATTCTTATTTTGGATTATTCTTTTTGTCGGTTATGCATTGATAGCTTACATGTGGTATAGAATATCCAAAGTATATCTTGAATCAGAATGGAAATCTGTGATTGTAGGAATATTTAGTTTTTTTATTAAGTATTATCCAGGCAATACATTTCGCCTATTTTTGTGACGCAAAGACTGTTTAGATAGAGAAATCAAAAAATGAAAAATATTTCAACAGGAAAATGGAAAACACTCCAAATATGATCTCATTAGACTCAGCAACGGAAAAAGATGTGCATAATTATTGGATAAGTGAATCACAAAGAAGAGAATTTGAAACATTGGTTGAGTTGGTCCTAAAACTAAAAATTGCTTCTCTGAATCTCAAACTGAAATTTATTAGGAATTTCAACGAAAGAAGCCAGGAATTTAAACAAAGGGTGAGATTATAGGATTTTTTAATAAATGCTGAAATACTGAAAGGAAGAGAATGAAAATAAGCCTTCTTTTCTTCTTCTGCAAATCAAAGACTATATTAAAGAATTCTATTTAATAAATATATATAAGTCTGTTTTGATAGGGGGTTATTCTACTTGAGAGCAAAAAGTTTCTGCATATTAACTAAACTTTACAGCCATATGATATAAAAAACTAAATTTATAGAAAATTTTATATAAATAAAGGCAAGTTCCATATTTATAAAGCAAATATTATTATAAATAGACTACTTTCTAAATATATAATATTCCTAAACACATATATACACGGAAGTAGATAATATATGCTGTTCTAGAGCGCGTAGAAATTCTTAGAAAGAATGAATCTTCATAAAGTTGAACTGAAAATTCTAATCTAGATATATTGGTTTCTTTTCAGCTTATTTCATCAATGGAGATTGGATTTTTTTCTATAGAACCCCGTTGTACAATAATTTCAATTAAAAACAGCTTTTTATGACTCTGTACCCGAATCAAGAGATGATATAAAATTAAAAATCACTAGATTTGGGAACAGTGTTCTTTCAGGTCTTACATAATTTATTAAATTGAAAAAAAAGATAATGCCCTATATATTTTTACCATATTGAGGGATTTCGTGAAAAGAAATAATAAAATGCTGTTTACATCAATTCTAACAATAGCAATCCTACTAGCTCCAGTTGCATCAGCAAATGGAAATGACACCGAAAAAATAAAAGAATTGGATTTTCGTCTACAAAAAAATGTTGAAAATTATAATATGATAGTTACAGATAATAACTCATCATATGAAGATGTCCTAATATGTACAGATCAGCTTTATCAAATTATTGATGAATTGAATAATCTTGGTATGGATGTCGAATCTATACAAACTTCAAATGTAACAATAGTATCTGAAAATAAGGTTCTTCCAGCAACCATGTCGGTAAGAATTGTCCCACTTAAAGAAAAAAGTGGACACATATCAGCTACTGCTAATGAAAGTCAGCTCAAAAAACTCAATGAAATTTCTGGACAAGATATGTCAGTTGGAGAATTCATGGAAGAAGTTTTCCCTGATGTGCAAGCAAAGACACCAAAAGATATAGTAGAATTAGATTATAAAACTAAAATGGTATGGCCTACCCCAACATTACCTGCAGCTAAGTTATTCCCAAAAGTTAAAATTGAAATACCTTCTCATATAGCATTTGCTCAATCAAGCCTTTATGCAAACTCAGCACCTGAGGCTGAATTTTCCTCTACAACATTTATGTTTTATCCAACTCCACTCACAACAGTGCCCTATATGAAGGTACTTTCTTATCTATATTATCCAGCAGGAGATGAATATATAGATGCGGCCATTGATGAAGATACATGGTGCTATTCAGTAGAGGCAGAAGATAGTGCAATCGTAGAAGATACTGGTTACTACTGTACAGTAGGATCACATTATATAACTTTTATTTCAGGAAACCCATACAAATATGTAGCTAGTAACTCAGGTGAATTATATATAGATTTTTAAAGATTTAATTCCAAACAACTTGATTTGACTTGATTATTGCTGCTAAGATTACAACGCCAAGGTATGATATATCTTTGATTTCATACTTTGGTAAGACTTTTTTGCATGACTCTATCCTGCTAAAAAAACCTTTCTACTATGCTTTTCTTATTAAAATCATCACAATCTCCTTTATTGATCTCCCTTTCTTCTTTTTCCTTCTATTTTTTATGTTCACTTGTATATTAGACTTTATGACAATATACAGGGAGCTGGCCCCAAAACTCAAAACTGTTTCTCTTTATTTCAAGTATTGAATTAATAATTGGTCTAATGATTAAGAAAATAGGTTGAAAACTCTTATTTAATTAGGAAAGAAATTGGTTTTGGATAGACTCATTTATAAAAAACGGTATTGTTAATTAAATAGAGGTAACTCTTTATTTCTGTGTTTCATCAGTAGAAGAACAGAGTACTTTAGCATTTCAAGACTCTTCGTATAACACTTTGTCTTTCGTCTCAACCTTGCCAGAAAGTGCCTTAATATGCCGTTATATCCTTCAACTGTATACGTTTCTGCTTTGGATTGAGTATGAATAGTTTCAGGAATAAACTCTGCATATGCCCTCCAGTGATTAGTCATCACTTCTCCAATCTCTTTCTTCTTTAATTTTTCCCAGAGTAGTTGTCCAGTTTTCGTTCCTCTGCTACCAAAAGAGCAGTTGATGAACTTTTTCCCAACTCTATCAACAGCAATCCAGATCCAGCAATATTTTTTTTGTTACCGATGTAAGTGTGCATGTCATCCAGTTCAACAATAGATATCTCATTTTCGCTTTTTAACTCCTCTATCTCCTGACCAAATTTCTTTATCCATTTTTGGACAGAAACATGACTTACCCCTAAAAATCGTCCTATTGAGCGAAATCCTAATCCCTCAAGATAAAGTTGCAAAGCCTGTATCTTAACTAAAGGAGAACTAGCAGTTGATTTTAGCTCGACTGAATAGTTATATCCACAATCGTGGCATTTGTAGCGTTGACGTCCACAAACTATACCGTTTTTTGTGTGATTGGAATTTTTGCATCTTGGGCAGTTCATGCAGAAATATAGGTTTTCATAATATACAACTATAATTAACTACCAATGCCCACTTTTTTACTACCTGGTTAAGGCGTTCTGGATGTCCCCGAGAATATGTTCAGGAGCTCCGGGGAGATTCCAGAAAAGAAGCAATTGATATTTATCATCACATTACACATGATGAGCTTAGAGAGGCTTATATGAAGTATGTTCCACAGCTTGGAATTAAAATGTGATCTTACTTTTTGTATTGATTTGGCTCTGTAGAAATCTTCTAAAACAACGAATCATTATCATGTCCAGATTCTGATGAATATTCAATAACTGCTTCAAAGAACATTGTTTATTCAGTAAAACCTTTCTTCTGCATTATTTCTGGGTAGCGAAATAAAGCCATTCCTGTTTTCATCTTTCTGAAATTTAATTTTTCATAAAAAGGCTCTTTGCCAGGAGAGGCATACAGTATAAAATTGCATTGAGGAAGTGAATTTAAAATGTGTTCAACAATTTTCTTTCCTATCTTATTGCCCTGATATTCAGGCAATACCGCTACGTCATAAATTGCAGCTTGATATACTCCATCTGAAATTGCACGCCCAAAGCCAATTAGCTTTTCATCATCATAAACAAATATAACAGTGTGGCTATTTTCAAAGGCTGTTTTATGCACATTTTCCTCAAAAGATGCCATATTAACTTCTCTTAATATTTTTGAAACCTGATGCCAATCGATATTTAAACAAGTACGTTGAATTTTCAAATTCATTAATTTTCCTCTGGATATGTAGAAATTCTCTATTTTTTATTCAATAGATGATTTGAGTGTTGTGATCTCTTCGATGCATTTGCTAAAGCCCAAGTGGCTGTATTTGGGGTAGTAATTGTCGGCTTGTTTATTTCAGCAGCTATGTTAATAGTAACATTAGCTGGGTTGGCTATTGGGGCGAAACTATTAATGTTAATATTTGGGGTTTAAATCAGTTAGCCATAAGCAATGAAATTTGATGTTGAGTTATAGTATTAAGAAAAGGCCGCAACTACTCCGATAAACCGTTTCGTAAAATAGAAACAAAATTACTTTTATAAGAAAAGCCGAATAAATTAGACGCTGAGGGGGAGATTCGAACTCCCGTAGCGCGTGGCGCTACCGGTTTTCAAGACCGGCGCCGTGGTCCGCTTGGCTACCTCAGCATGTTGAAAAATACATTCAATGTTTTTTTCTAGCTTTCCGGACCAAGTCTGGCAAATCGCCCTTATATGCCGGGAAGCGTATACAGACAACCTGATTATTATATATAAAATTTGCGAAGAGAAAGATCTCCTCGCTTTTCTGTAAATTCAGTAAAATTATTCCTGGGACTCTGAAGTCTCTTCTTTAACTTCTGCTTCAGCTTCTGCTTCAGTTTCGGCTTCTGCTTCAGCTCCCGCCTCAGCCTCAGGTTCTGCAGGGACAAGGACTTCAGCTTCAGCTGTAAGTTTCTCGATGATCTGTATTTCTTTGAACCCGGCGTACTTGAAGAGTTCGGATGCGACCCTGTTCTTTGCCATGAGCCAGCGCTGGTTGAAGGTCAGGCCTGTGGGTACGTTGATCTTTGCAACACCGTCAACGATCTCGACCTCCATGTCGCGCATGCCGGTGTAGAGGGCAAGAAGGCCCTGGATCTTTTCAACATTGTCCTCAAGGAGTTTTTCAATGGTGTACTCGTAGCTGACGGTTTTGCCTGCAAGCGGGCTGTTAAAGTCTACAGTGACCCTGCGACCGATAACCCTGCTGACAACTCCTCTTCTGCCGTCCAGTTCAACAGGCAGGCCAGGGTGGACATTTCTGTCCTGAAATTTGGTTATGGAAACGGTTTCAATGAGCTTGGAGTCGCTCGGACCGAATGCTTTCTCCGGAGGGATGGTAATTGTGCTGGAGTATCCGGCTTCTTTTCCTTCAAGATCCTCATCAAGGCCCTCAATGGTGTGCCCTGCCCCGACAATAACAACGTCTCCGCCGTAAAGGCCGCGGGGGTTAAAGATCTCTTCCTTTTTTGCAAGCTCTTCGTCTGTTGTATCGAAAATCCTGCCGTCCTCAAATCTACCTGTGTAGTTTAACTTTATGAAATCGCCTTTTTGAATTGCCATAATTATCAACTCTTTTATTAAATTAATTAAACTTGATAAGCAAGGAAATTATCCTCTATCAGTTAAATTCCTGATCTTTCAAAGTAAACGCGTTCCACGCTATAGAACTCTGGCTTTAATAAGCTTTTTGGGAATCAGCTTGGTTGCCTAAAAGCTCGACGGTCATTGTATAAATTTGAAATTGAGTGGAATCCCTCATGAAACAGCACCGGCTGCCATTTAGATGACTTGATGGAAAAAGTTCAACCTGTATAAAGAGAGAAGAATTCCTTTCACTTTCGGCTTGTGAACTGTCCCCGAGGTAAAAATAACCTTTATCTCAGCTTTCGAAGGGATGTTTCGGCATAGAGATGCCCGTCCGGAAAGATCCAGTCATGCTATATTTATAAGATAAATCCCCGGAATGATTTTGATTACTCCAGCCAGAAACCTTCTTTGAATCAAAATTCTCCAGTTATTAGTCATTTTTACTCTGTACTACTGTTAATAGCCCTGAATACGATAAAATATTAAATACAACCTTGGATATAATATTTGATGGGGATAAGGAGATATAGTGGTTTTTATCTGTTTGGCAAACTGCTTGATTTTTCATTCAAACGGTTTTAGCAGGAAAGGCCCGATAAAAAGGACTCCGCTTTCAGGAGATATGTATGGAAAAAAACCTCAAGAGAATAGGGGTTTCCCTTCCGGGGGAACTTCTGGATAGATTTGATGAAACCCTTATGAAGAGAGGATATTCCTCGCGTTCTGAAGGTATAAGGGATTCCATAAGAACATATAACCAGCACTATGAGTGGATGCAGCAGATAAAAGGCACAAGAGCTGCAACCATCTCTCTGGTATATGACTGTTCAAAAAAAGGCATAACAAGTTCCCTGGCAAAAATTCAGCATGAATATATATCCCTGATAACATCTTCGGTTCATTTCCATATGGAAGAAGATTTCTGCTTTGAAGCTATAATCCTCGAAGGAGAAGGGGAAAAAATAGTAGAACTGGCTGAAAAAATCCTCAGCCTAAAAGGAGTTAAGCACTCCCGATTGACAACCGTGCCTGAAGTGAAGACAAAATAAACAAAGGGGACTGAAAAAATCTATCTTATTTCGCAGATGACCTAAAATTTGTCTATTGACCGCTTCTGTGAGAGATTTTTTGAAATTATACGTAAACCCTAAACAGAAAAACAAATTATTGCGATCCAACCTCCTGGAATTTAGAAAAAAATAGTTACTCTATTTCTTTCAGTTCCAACACCTAAGGGATATATATGTATCTTGGAAAAATCCACGCAAAACCAGACATCTATTTAAGAGAGCTCAAAAAAACCTTACGGGATACGGTAGGATTTTTTCTCTTAAAAGGATGGGAACAGTTAGAGAATGAAAATATTGAGACCGTTGACGATACAATGCTTCCGGAGATCTTTAAAATTCAGGCAGAAGGGTTTAAAAATGAAAAACATGGAGATATTATCAAATGCTCAAAGAAATTTAGAAATGTCTTTTATGTTATTAAGAGTCAGGACCAGGTAATAGGTTACTGTATGTATCACCTGAAACCGGCTTTTTCATCCAGAGGATTTGAGAAAAAATCGGTGGTTTATTCGATAGCAGTTGACACTAAATTTAGAAATAAGGGATTCGGCAAGAAGCTTCTGGAAGAAAGCATCAAGGAAATGAAGCTTAATGGGGTGTTGTCCGTTTTCCTATATGTGAATGTAAATAATACTCATGCCATTAATTTGTACAGGAAAACAGGTTTCTTTATAGTCAAAGAAGTAGAAAATATATGTGGAGAAAATGAGAGATGTTACAAAATGGAACTGAAACTTTTTTGATCAAATTTTTATGAATCTCTCCCTGGAAATTTTTTCCCCCCCACATTACTCGGTATTTTTAATAACATCAAAATTTCTTCTGATATCGTATTCAAAACATATAAAATCATAGAGAACCGAATGGAAATTATTGTAAATTGAATGCTACTTTTCTTGGTCACCAAGTATGCCACCGGATTATTTGTAACTTATCCGTAGAAATCCAAGAAATTTACGTTCAATCGAACATGGAGTGTGTACTCGTTTTTTCAAATTTGATCAATGATTCACCCCCACTACGTGAAAATCGATAGCATTAAAAACTATGAATGTATGAAATTTTACTGCGGAAAGTGAGTTTTTTACAATCAACGTTGCGCTGGTGTACCCCGCTACAAGCAATGGGGTCTGTTCGCGCCACGGATCCAAATTACATTAAAGGAGACAATAACCTGAACAATATAATTTGAACGGAAGTTTACAACCAAAAAATGGAATTGATAAATCATGTTATCGTTAACGGTTACCGGGGAAGTTTTCTATCCCCGCAGCAAACTAGCGAGGTATTCGACCGAAATAATTCTTCTTACACCAATACTTAATGAAGTTGTTTTTAGTGAAAATGTTTTATACAAAAGCTTAATTATATAAGAGTGAGAATTTCGGTAGACATTTTGATCTTCAATAAAATTATTTTTATGTTCATTATATCCTAGATTCGGCAGGTAAACATATAGATTAATATTAATAATTTTATATGAATGTGTATATTTTCCCTGGTCTTCCCATGGCAGAAAGAAACAGCATTAGAAACGTTGATGTAGCTTTGAAACGGGCAAGCTTTTTAAGTCACCTTGGTCTCATAGCTGGAGTTTTCCAGGAACTTGAAGTTGACAAACTTATTGATGAGAAGCTCCCTAAGAAAAGAGATCATAAAATATCCCATTCGATCCGTATTCCTGCCATGGTAATCAATGGTCTTGGTTTCTTGGGGCAACGTTTGTACTTATTTCCTAATTTTTTTAAAAATATTTCAACAGGATGGCTCTTTGGAGAAGACGTAACCAAGGAATACCTGAATCAATGCGCAATAGGAGACATCAATTTTGGACTGCTTAAAAACGGAAGATGGGACCTTAAGCAATTAGTATTGAGTTTAATTGTAAATCAGCAAGGTATACCCTTTTCATGAGTACTCATTCGGGAAACGCTCCAGACAAAATCACTATCATAGGCAAGATAAGGTTGAAAAAGGGTTCGGATTCTTGAAAAGTGACACCTTCAGCATATCGAAAGTTTTCCTAAAAAAGAAAACAAGAACAGAAGCACTTGTAATGATAATGGTTCTCTATCTCCTGATTTATTCAATTGCAGAATGGAAGTTGAGGACAAGATTGAAAGAAGAGAATGGAACTGTTCCATACCAGATAAAGAAGTCTGCAAAAACTCCCGCGATGAGATGGATATTTTTTATATTTCAGGGAATCATAGAGCTTATTACCGAAAAAAAGAGAGAATTGAGTCTGAAATTTTGAATATGGAAGAGATACATTGTAAGATTTTAAGTCTTATGGAGGAGAAATATGAAGAAATCCATCTATAATTGAAGAGACCTGCCGAAGGCAAGTTATATAGGCAAGTGGTCAATATTAGGTTTTATTGAAATCCCCGTACTTCCAGACTATTATAAGGTGTACTCTCTACACCTTTTTCCGGTAATTAAGGACTCCGGGAGTACATTAATCCAAGAGTACATAAAAGACATACCGAAAATTCTTCGAATAACAAGCACAAATAATGAAAGTAATTGAAAGTGCTTTCATGCCAAAGTGCTTTCATGCCAATAAAAATATACAACCCCGTATGCCTGCAAACCATGACTTTAGATCTGCAGCAAAGGAAAGAGTTTCTTTTGATAGCAGCAACGAAAAAACCCACGGAGAATTATAACAGTGGCTTTCAGCTTAAAGGTGGTTCTATAAATCCTACACGAATTTATAAAAGATTAGTTGCATACCTTATGAGTTTTAAGAAACTGCTGCAGGATACTTTAGGAGCCTACCTCTTAAAGGAATGGAAAAGTACTGAGAAGGAAAATATTGTACTTGTAGATGAAACTATGCTCCCTGAGATTTTTAGAATTCATGCCGAGAACTTTGATAGGGAAACCCAGAACAAACTTCAAAAATCCTCAAAGAAACTAAGAAAAATCTTTTACGTAATAAAAAGCCGGGACAAAATTGCAGGTTACTGCACATACTACCTGAAACCAGAACTCTCTTTCAAAGGGCTGAAAAAGAAATCTGTGATACAGTCATTTGCAATTGACAACAACTTCCGGGGGATGGGCCATGGAAGAAAGCTGCTGGAAGAAAGCATAAAGGAGATGAAATTGAACAGAATAACTTCAGTTCTCCTGTATGTAAATGTTATCAATACTCCTGCTATAAAACTATATGAGAAAATGAATTTTCAAATAATCAAAGAAATCGAAGAAGTATGTGGTAAGCAAGAGAAATGCTATTTAATGGAGTTAAAGCTTGCCTGAATAATTCCTTAATTGTTTTTACATTTGTTATTTTCCTGCAGGAATCCACAATTTCAGGAAATCGTTAACTGAGGAGAATTTTCTCCTTTTTTTACAGTTTATCACTTATCATCCTTTTACCAGGTCAGGAAGGTAAAAGGATATGCTTAAATAAAACTCGAGTTCACAGTTCAATGTGTATCTGGTTGACGTCCTTATTTTTGTAGGTGGACTGCTGCTGCTGGTAAAAGGAGCAGACCTTTTTGTAATGTCTTCGTCCTTGATTGCGGAGAGATTTGGGGTCTCGGAGTTTATAATCGGATTAACCCTTGTATCAATCGGGACATCCGTACCTGAGCTTGCCTCCTCCCTTACGGCATCCTTCGAACACGCAAATGGTATAGTCATAGGCAATGTACTCGGATCAAACATTGCAAATATAGGACTGATCGTTAGTACTGCTGCCCTTCTGTCCAACGTGAGAACTGAAGAGCTGATGCTTCGAAGAGACGGTTACATAATGTTCTTTTCCCTCTTTCTTTTTTTACTGTTTATTCTGGACTTTAGAATTTCAAGGCTTGAAGCCTTAATTTTTCTTTTGTTCTACTTTGTCTATCTCCTGTTCCTGCTTGATAAGGTGAAAAAACACGAAGAAGACATATACTTCAAGGACTTTATGAACTATTTTTTCAAGTTTGAGTACATCTTCGATTTAAAAGCGAGAATTGAAACAGGAATTCGAGGGCGAATTGAAGTAAAAAATGGAATTGGAATCAAAACAGAAACTGATATTAGAAGCGAAAATGGAACTGAGATTGAGATCGAGAAAGAAAGTAAAAGTGAAATAAAAAATCTTTCTGAAAGTAGCCTTTTAATAGAACTTATCAAGCTGATTGTAAGCGGAATTGCTATAATTGTTGGAGCAAAGTACTTCATAGAGCAGTCAATATTTTTTGCCCTGCTGCTGGAGATCCCGGAAACCCTTATTGGTATAAGCCTTGTTGCAATCGGGACTTCCCTTCCCGAGCTTATGGTAACGATTTCTGCAGCCCGCAGCGGTTATGCAAGCATAGCTCTTGGAAACGTTATAGGTTCAAATATTACGAATACGCTTTTGATTCTGGGCTTTTCGGGGCTTGTCAACCCCCTCACCGTAACCAAAATCAGTATATATTATATAACTCCCTTCATGCTGTTTATCAGTCTCCTGCTCCTGCTCTTTATCCGCACGGGCTGGAGGATAAAAAGGACTGAAGGAGTTATCCTTCTCCTTCTTTACTGCGGATTCATGTTTTCCATCTTCCGCATCGGATAAGAAACTACCCTGATTTCCAGCCCACTTGAATTGCAGCAGCAGAGTTGCGGCAGCAGAGTTGCGGCTCTGCAGTACGCTGTCTGTTTCACTCGCTATCGCTCGCTCAAGCAGACTATTTGCGGGAGAAATGAGCTACGCTCAAGCAGACTAAATAATATGGATCTATCCGAGCCTTAAAACCTTATTAGCCATATAGGGTCGTTCTTTTCCCGCTCGACGAAGGAGAACGGTCTTCCCACAAACAAGAAGAAAAAAGAAGAGGGAGAAGAAAGACGAAAGTAAGAGCAACCGAAGGTGGACAAAAATTGTGGAATAAAATTATGAATTGAAAAAAGATTTTCAGAGTCAATGGGGTATTTCTTATCCGGGGATACTCCTATGGCATTTGGTTTCTTCGAATAGCAGCAGCATCAAGTTATTTTCATATTCTTTTGAATAGGGGGTAAGATACTGTTTTTTTGAAGCATGGCATGCCAAAACTGATTAATTCCATCCGATATTCAGGTAAAACATCAACCGTTTAGTAATTCTTGTTTCGAACCTCGTAACCTGCCTCTTCAAGGGCTCTTACTGCAAGTTTTAGACATTTTTCCCTGATAAGGATGTAATCTGTATCATACGTAGAGACAGCAAATATGCTGATATCATTATCAGTAAGGATCCTGCTGATTCCTGCAAGAATTCCGGTGAGCCCGAAATCCAGGGGGCCTTCAACCTTCAGGCAACTCCAGCCTCTCTCAACCCGAACTTTTTCCGGGATATTTATAGGAATACTGCTTTCCGGGCAGACTAAAGAAAGTTCTTTAGAGGTTTTCGTAATCGAAAAGAAACTGCCCTCATAAACCCATGAGGGGATTTCAGACCCTGAATCCAGTTTACAAATCCCGAATATGCTTTTCAGGACACTCAAAGTAAGCTTATTCTGCTTCATGCCCGACATCGACTTCCATTTTCCTTCTTGTTTTTTATTTGTTTCGTTAGAAGTTTTTGCGAGTAACAGATATTTTCAGGAAGTTTCTTTTGAAGACGCACACAACCAGTCGCTGAATGTTATTTTCAAAGTGACAGATACTTCCCAGGGGAACCTATGAAATCAATTTATATAAAAACCCGGAAACCCTTAAAGCACTGAGAAACAAAAAAATAAAGACTGGAAAGGAAAAGATACGCATCTCTTCTATCCCTCAAGGCCCGGTACTTATCGGGAGCTATTCAGACTTAAAATTCTTTTATTCAAGACTTTCAGTGACTTTTCAAAATTCGTAAAACACTTCCTGTTAACTGGCAAACCAGCAGCCAGAAACTTTCTTGAGATTCGGTTTTTCTGAAGAAAAGGGGCCTTACAATGACATGAGATCCTTTTGGGAGAAATTTCCCGGTTGATACTTTCATTCGAAATTACTTGAACTTATTTACTCAACATTACCCGGACTTATTCATTCAACCGGACAGACCAGCGGTTAGACCCCCTGTTGAGGACAATCTTGTCTTCCCTGGCAAGCCAGCCAACGGCCATCAGAGCCATCTGAGAGTCAAAGCCGTTTGAGTTCAGATGATTCTTTATCTGGTTCAGGCTGCATTCTCCTTCTTCCAGCCTGTGATATAGCGCTCCTGCGGCTTCCCCTATCTTGGAATTCATATACTCCGTCATATTATCACCTATTACTTTATTACAATTGTTATTTCTGTTAAATTTGCACCGCTTTTGAGAGATGCTCATTATTTCTGAGATTAACCCAGGTTGTTTTTTGAAGTTTGAACTGGTTATATAAATCTACAATTTATGGGAACATGAAGAATAAACCCGAGGAACTTTAACTTTGGAACATTCATCAGTCTCAAGCCAAATTCCCTGTCAATCAAAGCAAAAATCTTCTCTTCGTTGCAGACAATCCTTAATCAAACAACCCTTAATCAAACAACCCTTAATCAAACGGCCCTTAATCAAACAACCCTTGATTAAACAATCCTAAATAATACAGCTGTCTCATTACGTTTTCCCCAAAATGAACAGACATTTCCAAGGGTTATAGGACAAGTTATTCTTAAGCAATATACTGATAACATATATGTTACACTGGAATACTATAAAATTTTCGTAAAAAAAGCCTGTTATACAGGATTAAGTTAAATTAGTCGTATTGTAGTTGGTGCAGAGAACCTGATCAAAAAACAGTTTCTGATGATAGAGACTAAAATAAGTACATTGGATGCAAAAAAGCCACAAGCATGGTATATATACCTAACGGTTACATTATATATTATCTATAAAGGTAGAACAAATTTACCTTATAAGTTATGAGAAAGGTAAGAGAAAAAGCTCTCTAAATAATGTTTTTGGGTAAACATATGCGAATTTTGTATTCAATAAATAAATATATTTATTTATATATAAATAAAAAAAATCAATGTTTTTAAATATAATAATTTTTCCGACTATTTTTAGTTAAAAAATAGGTATTGTTAATTAAGTATAGATAACTCTTTATTTCTGTGTTTCATCAATAGAAGAACAGAGTACTTTAGCATTTCAATACTCTTGGTATAACACTTTGTCTTTCGTCTCAACCTTGCCAGAAAGTGCCTTAATATGCCGTTATATCCTTCAACTGTATACGTTTCTGCTTTGGATTGAGTATGAATAGTTTCAGGAATAAACTCTGCATATGCCCTCCAGTGATCAGTCATCACTTCTCCAATCTCTTTCTTCTTTAATTTTTCCCAGAGTAGTTGTCCAGTTTTCGTTCCCCTGCTACCAAAAGAGCAGTTGATGAACTTTTTCCCAACTCTATCAACAGCAATCCAGATCCAGCAATATTTTTTTTGTTACCGATGTAAGTGTGCATCTCATCCAGTTCAACAATAGATATCTCATTTTCGCTTTTTAGCTCCTCCATCTCCTGACCAAATTTCTTTATCCATTTTTGGACAGAAACATGACTTACCCCTAAAAATCGTCCTATTGAGCGAAATCCTAATCCCTCAAGATAAAGTTGCAAAGCCTGTCTCTTAACTAAAGGAGAACTAGCAGTTGATTTTAGCTCGACTGAATAGTTATACCCACAATCGTGGCATTTGTAGCGTTGACGTCCACAAACTATACCGTTTTTTGTGTGATTGGAACTTTTGCATCTTGGGCAATTCATGCAGAAATATAGGTTTTCATAATATATAACTATAATTAACTACCAATACCAAAAAATATAATGACGCTGCATGGCAGGGTAGGATATTTTCTTTAAGTTTTTGGAAAGAACTTGAAAGAACGTAGATCTACTTGGAAAAGAGTCACTTCAACTAAAACCAGGGAAAGAAAAAGATCGCCTGCGAATGCTGAATTTTCCAAAACCCCTCTATTCTGTTTATTTTAAGGTTTGATTCCAATGGTAGTAGGTTCGATATTCGAATTATTAAATTCGTCAGAAATAATCTCCCTCCTCAACAGTATCGACAGCCTGGTCTGGGGTCCTCCTCTCCTGCTCCTGCTTGTGGGCACAGGAGCTTACCTGACATTGCGCCTGAAATTTATTCAGGTGTCCAGGTTGTCCACGGCATTGATATACGTAGCCCGTTCCCGGAAAATTGATACGAAAGCGCAGGGAGATGTCTCAAGTTTTGCTGCACTCTGTACGGCACTTTCGGCAACAATAGGAACATGAAACATAGTCGGAGTTGCAACGGCCATTGCAAATGGGGGGTCAGGAGCCCTTTTATGGATGTGGCTTGCAGCCTTTTTCGGAATGGCAACCAAGTACTCCGAAGCCCTCCTGGCAGTCAAATACAGAACCGTTGACGAAAACGGGCAGATGTCCGGCGGGCCCATGTACTACATCAAAAACGGGCTCGGGCATAAAAGCTACAGCGGGATTCTCGCCAAACTCTTTGCCCTCTTTGGAATCTGTGCTGCCTGTTTTGGAGTAGGTACCTTCACCCAGATAAACGCAATCGTAAACTCCGTGGAAATCACCTTCGGAATTCCGGGCAGCGACACGGCAATTATCATCGCCCTGCTGGTAGCTCTGGTAACTATCGGAGGGATCAAGAGTATTTCGCGCGTAGCTCAGCTCTTGGTGCCTTTCATGGCACTTTCCTACGTACTGGGTTGTCTTGTCATAATTTATTTTAACCTCGAAAACCTGCCCTCGGCTATTGCCCTTGTCGTAAAGAGCGCTTTTACCCCAACTGCTGCAAGCGGGGGTTTCCTCGGTGCAGGCGTAATGCTTACCATCCAGATGGGAGTTGCCAGGGGGATCTTCTCAAACGAGTCCGGGCTCGGTAGTGCCCCGATCGCAGCAGTTGCAGCCCGGGTCAGAGAACCTGCAAAACAGGGCCTGATCTCCATGACCGGGACTTTCTTTGATACGATTATTATCTGTACCATGACCGGGCTCGCTCTCATCCTTAGCGGGTCCTGGACAGCAGGAGCCAGCGAAGCCGCATACATGACCAACACCGCCTTTGCAGCCTTCCTCCCAACCGCAGGCACTTATATAGTGACCGTAGGTCTGATCTTCTTCGCCTTTACAACAATCCTGGGCTGGAACTATTACGGGGAACGCTGCGTGGAATACCTGGCAGGCGTAAAAGGAATCCGCCCCTACAAAGCCGTCTACGTTTTCCTGGTAGCTGCAGGCGGGTTCCTCTCAATCGAAGCCGTCTGGATCATAGCCGATATCTTCAACGGGCTAATGGCTTTTCCGAACCTTATCGCCCTCCTTGCTTTAAGCGGAGTGGTGGTAAAAGAAACCGAGAAGTACCTCAAAACCCTTGAAGCCGAAAAAACAGGCACACATGCATATTCTCCCGTAAACCGTGAAGTGAGGGCAGAGGCGGGGCCAGTCGTGACAGACGAAGAAGAGTGAAAATCCAGAAGATGGAGCAATGATTTACCAGATAAAATCATATCATTCTGGATCATATAGGATCGGATTAAAAGATTGAGTTTCTGGAGAAAACAAAAGATCCGGTCCTCCGGGTCCGGATCTTTAATTAAGAAGAATCCTTTTTTGAACTCAGGTAACCTTGTTTGGGCCTTTTAGGCTCTTTGGGCTTTTTGGTTCTGAATAATATTCCAATCAAGGAAGCCTTTGAAGTCAACGTTTAAGACCAACCTTGAACAAATAGTTAGTCCAGACCTTTCCTTATCCTTTAATTCTGTATCACTTCCGGGGCTGGCTCGAATGGAACTGCTGGGTGTGGACATACTAGAAGTTTTGACGGGAGTAGACCAGTTTGTCTGGGGGCCGCCCCTTTTGATTTTACTTGTGGGGACAGGAATTTTCCTGACTTTGCGCCTTGGGCTTATCCAGGTTTTCAGGCTTCCCCTTGCACTCAAATACGTTCTGAATTCTAGAAAATATGAAGACGGAGTCTTAGGCGACGTTTCAAGTTTTGCTGCCCTCAGTACCGCACTTTCCGCAACAATCGGGACCGGAAACATTGTAGGAGTTGCAACGGCAGTCAAAACCGGAGGTCCCGGAGCTCTTTTCTGGATGCTCCTTGCCTCCTTTTTCGGGATGGCAACCATGTATTCCGAAGCCCTCCTGGCAGTCAAATACAGAACAGTTGATGCAAACGGGCAGATGTCCGGAGGGCCCATGTACTACATAAAAAACGGACTGGGGCACAAAAGGTATAGCAAGATCCTTGCCCCGCTCTTTGCCCTTTTCGGGGTGAATGTGGCCCTTTTCGGGATAGGGACCTTTCCCCAGGTAAACGCTATCGTGGACTCGGCAAGGATTGCTTTTGATGTCCCCGAAGTCCTGACTGCAGCCGTGCTGAGCCTGCTTGTGGCTTTTGTGACGCTCGGAGGGATCAGGAGGATTGCGGTTGTTGCCCAGTTCATGGTGCCTTTTATGGCAGTGGCTTATGTGCTGGGTTGCCTTGTGATTATCGGGCTGAACCTTGAAAAACTCCCGGAAACGTTCGCTCTGATCCTCAGTTCCGCCTTTTCCGAAACAGCAGCAAAGGGAGGGTTCTTTGGGGCCGGGGTGATGCTTGCAATTCGGATGGGGATTGCCAGGGGAATTTTTTCAAACGAAGCAGGGCTTGGAAGCTCCCCCATAGCAGCCGCAGCTGCAAGGGTCAAGGAGCCGGCAAAGCAGGGACTTATCTCCATGACCGGGACCTTTTTCGATACCATTATTGTCTGCCTGATGACAGGAACAGTGCTCATCATGACGGATTCCTGGACCGGAGATCTTGCAGGGGCTTACATGACAAGCTATGCCTTTTCCACCGTACTTGCAGAAGCCGGGAGTTATATCGTAACGGTCGGGCTCATATTCTTTGCCTTTACAACCATTCTTGGGTGGAACTATTACGGGGAGCGCTGCACGGAGTTCCTCTTCGGGGTTAAAGGAATCCTTCCCTATAAAGTACTATATATCCTCATCGTTGCCTCAGGCGCCTTCCTGACCCTTGATGTCATCTGGGTCCTGGCAGATATCGTGAACGGGCTTATGGCGATTCCGAACCTGATAGCTCTCCTGGCGCTGAGAAAGGTTGTTGAATCCGAAACCGGGCGGTATTTTAAGGGAAAAAAGGATTTTTAAGGGAATAAAAGCTTTGAAGAAAAAGAAGAGCTGAAAAATTGTAGGGAAGAAGTTTGAAAAACATGAAAAATACAACCTGATGCAGGTTGCAAACAAAGTGTAACGGTTATAAGCAAGGCTCAAAGATTGTTAATCATAAGTTTTCATCAAACCAGACAGGGATTGTTACCTATGAAGTTTGCCTTTCCAGAAAAAGCCCCGGAGGCTATGAAAAATGGAAATAAAGGATTGAGTTTTGTAGCGGCGGTACTGCTAACAGCCACTCTTCTGACTTCGCCTGCATCTGCAGTTATCGTTTCAGGAGATACTCATCTTCAGGTTGAAGTCTCGGAAATAACCCCTAACCCTGCGAGGCCCGGAGAAGACCTGCTTATAACAGTCAATATAGAAAATACCGGTGATGAGCCTGCAGAGAATGTGATAATAGGGATTGAAGAACTTGACCCTTTTATCTTTAAGTACAGCACCTCGGATGTGTACGGTTCCGGGACCAATACCGAACGCACTTTTCAAATCGAACAGATAAGGCAGCGTTCGAAGGTCCAGGTGGACTTCCATTTCAGGGTCAACTCCGAAGCAAAATCTGGAGATTACCAGCTTGAATTTACTATCAAAGATGACAGCGGAACAAGCTTTTCAAAAAGGATTCCTATTCGAGTGGAGGGAAACCCTGATCTTGTGCTCACAGATACCGGGATCTTTCCGGTAAATGCGGAAAATTCCTCTTCCGGAGCCCTTGTCCCGGGGGAGGAATTTTACCTCAGGACTACAGTCAAAAATGCAGGGAACGGAGATGCGAAAAACGTCCGTGTTATCCTCGACCTGAACGGCTCTTCTCCGGTAATTTCCCTGCAGGATAATGTCCGTTTCTTTGAAAACCTGGGTGCCGGAAGTGTCGAAAACCTGTCTTTCAAACTCCTTTTAGGCAGCAATGCAGGCGTGCAGCCTTACAAGATTCCTCTCCGGATAACCGCCTCAAACGAAGCCGAAACCCTTCAGATCGACAAGTCCCAGGAAATAGGAGTGAATGTACTGAACCGGGCGAAAATAAATATTGCAAGCCTTAAATTCGACCCTGAGATACCTGAAAAAGGCCAGCAGGCTTCCATGATCCTGAGGCTTGAAAATGTGGGGGATGGAGAAGCCCGTTTTGTGAAAGCCAGGCTCGAAGGGCTTGATGGAGGCGGCAATACATATGCTTTTCTTGGAAAACTAAAAAAAGACGATGATGCCCCTGCAGTCTTTATCTTCATTCCTGAAAAGGCAGGAGAACAGGAGGTAACCCTGTTTGTGGAGTACGAGGACGATTTCGGGGCCCATCAGCTCAGTGAAAACCTGAAGTTCAATGTGATAAGAACAAAAACCAGTATTGTCCCGATTGTCCTGGGAGCAGTCATTGTACTTGCAGCCGCAGGCTTTTACCTGAAAAAGAAAGGCAAAATCTAAGCTGGGGAAACGAAAAGAGGAACGTTTCAAATAACCATAAAGGATGCCCTATTATGCTTGAAAAGGCTAAAGTCTCCTTTTTTCTTGCCAGCCGTTCAATTACTCGCGGCAACAAAGGGATTACAATCTTTACGGTCTTCGTGCTGACCCTGATATTTATTCAGCTTGTGCTTTTCTCAAGTATTTTGGCAGGAGTTACGCTCAAATTCAATGAGCTGATGGTGGACTACCAGACAGGGAACGTGGTGATCGAGCCAAAAGAAGAGGAACATTATATAGAGGATGCATCAGCCCTGCAGAAAAAGATCGAAAGTCTCCCCCGGGTGGTAGGGACTTCGGCCCGCCTGAAGACCACAGGAACCTTCCGCTACAAAGAAAAAGAGATCGGAGGTACGGTTTACGGGATTGACCCTGCGGATGAATCCTTTGTAACCGGACTTGAGGGGGCCGTAATAAGCGGGGAGTTTCTCAGCAGGCCCGACAGAGGCGAGATTATTCTGGGCAGGGAGGTTTCTGGAGGTTACGGTGCCCTGATGGAATCAAGGTCTCTTGGCGGTGTGGAGGTTGGAGACACCATAGAACTTACCATAAGCGGAAAAACCAGGGAATTCAGGGTCAAAGGGATCTATACTACCCTTTTTTTCCTTGCCGACTCCGGAGCCTACATCAGCCGCGCTGACATGGAAGAGATGCTGGGAGTGGAAAACAAGGATTATGCTCAGGAAATAGCTGTCAAGACCACCCCGGGCACGGATGAATATGAGACCCGCACGGCCCTGATGTCCCTCGGTATAAAGGAAAATATCCGTACCTGGCATGAGTTTGCAGGCATCCTCCGCCTCATTGAAAACACCCTGGGCCTTGTCAGGAACATTATGAACGCAATAGGCCTTTTGATAGCGTTTGTGATTATCTTCGTGGTAATTTATGTTAATATAGTGAATAAGAAACGGCAGATCGGGGTCCAGAAAGCAATAGGGATAGAACAGAATGTGATTGTTGCTTCTTTCGTGCTTCAGGCAATGCTCTACGCCGGCACAGGGATCATACTCGGCTATGCTTTTATGCGTTTCGGACTTGTTCCTTACACGGTTTCTCACCCTCTCCAGGTCCCCCTGGGTGCTATGAGTCTGAAACTTGACGATGCCGAAGCTATAGACAGGGCAGTCCTGCTTTTCCTTGCTTCCGTAATAGGCTCCGTAATCCCGGCGTATAAACTGGCCCAGAAAGATCTTCTTGAACTTATCTGGGGGAAGTGAGAGGAGGTGAAAAAAATGGAAAATGAAGGGAAGCCTGAACTTGAAATGGAAACAGCTCTCGAAAAGAACGGCGACATAATTATTGAAGGAATAGAAATAGTCCGGACCTTCAAAATGGGAGACGTACAGGTAAGGGCGCTCCGGGGAGTAAATGTAAAAATCAGGAGAGGAGAGTTCGTTGCAATCATGGGTCCCAGCGGTTCCGGAAAAACCACTCTCTTAAACCAGCTGGGGCTTCTCGATACCCCCAACTCCGGGAAAGTCGTTATAGATAATACAGACACCTCCCTCATGTCTGACAAAGAAAAAGGCAAATTCCGCCTCCATAACCTGGGATACGTTTTTCAGGACTATGCCCTCCTGCCGGAACTTGATGCCTCCGAAAATGTATATATTTCCCTTATGATGCAGGGTAAAACAAAAGAAGAATGCGAATCAGCAGCATCAGAAATCCTCAAAGCCGTCGGCCTTGGCGACCGCCTGCACCAGCTTCCCTCAAAAATGAGCGGCGGCCAGCAGCAGCGAGTCTCTATTGCCCGCGCCCTTGCCCATTCCCCAAGAGTCCTGTTCGCAGACGAACCCTGCGCGAACCTGGACTCTCAAACCTCAAGAGAAGTACTCGACCTTTTCAAGAAGTTCAATACGGAAAAAGACCAGACGATAGTAATGGTCACGCATGAAGAATGGCACGCTGCATACGCTGATAGGGTGATCAGGTTAAAAGACGGGGTCGTGGAAGAGCGAACTTAAGCTTAAACTGCTATTGAACTTAAAATGTTTATCCGGGCTAACTAGTGTCTTAACCATTTAATTTTTGCTCATCGTTATAAGCTTTGACTCCCTTTATATGTTCATGCTACAATTAAACTTGAAGATTATGAGGTAAATTTCCTCCACAACTTTGTAAGAAATGGGCATAAAAGTGCGAGAGAACTAACTAGAGCTCGTATTCTCCTTCTCTCAAACCAGCAAAAAGGAGTTGCAGATATGGTGGAAATCTCAGACGTTTCCAGAAATACTGCTTTGAATATAAGGAAAAGATACCTTGAGGAAGATCTTCCAAATGCTCTTTTTGACAAACCAATATCCGGTCAACTTATAAAATATACTGAAAAACATGCTGCAGAAGTAATCGCTTTAGCCTGCAGCAGTTCTCAACACAGTATCAGGATATTGCTTGTGAAACATCCCTGCGATACCGCCTTAATAAACTAAACATGGATGAACTGATCAAATCGAATGAAAAGATTCTCCTGGACATTGTAATTGACGTCAAGTATCTGAAAGGCAAAAGAGGAAAAAAGGGACGTGAAAATCTTGGTTTTGTAGTTTTTGGGGTCAAATGGTCTCCAAGAAAGGTCAGTACTGTTTACAGAAGAAGGTTTGCTATTGAATCTTCATACCGGATGAGGAATCTGGTTAAACCAAAGACATCATCGAAAAACGCCAGTATCAGGTACTTTTATGGTACTTTTATGCACTCACATCTTTTCTTCGAAAGAATATAGGGCTATACCTTCAGAAAAAACATTTTACTATTGTTAAGAGAGGACCTCAAATTATAGATGAAGATAGGTTCATATTTGAAGTATTTATACTTCTAATGGAGGGATGGTTATGAAAAAAGTTAAGAGTGAGGACAACAGTGTTGGGTTTGAGATTAGGGGATAAAGTAAAGTGAGGAAAGATTTTAGCGAACTACTGATATTCAGTCTTATCTTGAAACCCTCAGTTGCAATAGTGAGGAGCAAATAACAGAAATAAAATCATAAGCTGGGGATGCCCCCCCTCCTATCCCCGTATCCAGCGTAGATAACGCGAATAATTTTGACAATAAAAAGAAAATTCTAAGCGTAAGGGTCCCTTAACGCCTTATTAACTCCGAAATTCCTGCGTTCCTCAAGGGTCTTCCGGTTCCCGTCGAGCTTTACCTTTGCAAGCTTCATGACGAGCTCCAGGCCGGGTTTGACCTCCTCGATGGGCTTTGTCTCGAAAAGGCCTGTTTCGACTGCTTTGGACCAGATGTCATTTCCCGCCCTGGTGCGGACGAAGACCGTGGACCAGCCGTCGGGGCTCCCGACCGAGCCGGTCGAGATGTCAGCGAGGTTGGAGACATAATCGAGGCAGACGTAGCAACCTGGCTGCCCGTATTTATGGATCGGTTTGAGCGGCGTGCTGGCTACGTTCCCGCGCTCGGTATAGACCTGGAACTTACCCTTCCCGATCCTCATCTTCTTTACGGAGCTGAGGCTCTGGTTCGTGTGGTCCTCGACAATGGCCTGTATGGAATCGTATAGGAAGTTCTCCATGCAGAAGAGCCCTACTGCGAGGGAGATCTTGCCGGGGACATCCCGCATATTGATGGGATAGAGCTGAGCCTTCCTGACCGCCTGTATCTGGCAGCAGACGCCGGTGACCCCGACACTGTCAAGACCGAAGGCCCGGGTCGCCTCCTTGAGCCAGGAAATCTGGGGGCTGATGTTGTACTTAGCCCTCTGTGCCTTGAGGATATCCTTGCGGCTCATCGCGACGAAAGGCCCGGGCTTCCAGGGCAGGTCGCCCTCACCTGCCACAATGGCCCCGTCGATGATCCCTTCTTCAAGGGCATAGACCATGATGGTGGTGGCGATGCCGCCGTCCTGTGCCTTCTTCAGGATCTCCCTGTCCGTGCTCCGTGCCGAGACGCAGGTCGTGTATTTTCCGAGATACGGATCCGAAACCATCTTTCTCACCTCACTTAAGCACGTCTGCGATTAGTTCGCTGATACTCTCGAATTCAGGAATCACGTCGAAGTTGAAGAACGACCTCGGGCAGGCGCCATAGCAGGAGCCGCACTTGACGCAGAGGTTAAGGTCACCCTGCGGCTTCCCGAACTCGTGGGTGATAGCCCGCACGGGACAGGCTGCAGCGCAGGTGCCGCAGCCTATGCAGAGGCCCTGGTTGATCACGTCGTTCATCAGGTCGCAGAAACATCCGGTTGTGCCTCGCTTCGCAAGGGCCATGAGGGGCTTTAAGTACCTGCCCGCAAGGGCCTTCTGTTCCTCATTTCCCCCCAGGAGCAGGTACGCCATGACAGTGACGTTCCTTATTAGCTCCGGGCTCGGGGGACATCCGGGGATGTAGACATCCACGTCAATGAGATCCCCGATAGGGAGGAAGGACTCATGCTGGGGCTGGTTGTGCTGTCCTCCGCGGCAGAACCGTGTGATGTTCCCGTAGGTTGCGCAGGAGCCGAGGGCCACCACGATCCTGGACTTCTTTCGCGTCTCCTTGATATCCTCCACCGATTCATGGTCCTGGATGCAGACCGATCCCTCGACGAGCGCCACGTCCATCTCCGGGATATGTCGGACGTCGACGAGCGTGAGGGCGTAGACGAGGTCGGCGTAGTCGTCCAGGATTTTGAGAAGTCCCTGGTAGATATCGGCCACGGACACGAGGCAGCCGGTACAGCCGCTAAAGTGCACATGCCCGAGCTTGATCTTGTTTGCCACTTGTTTCGCCTCCTTTGTAGCTTCCACTTTTTAAGCAATTACATAATTCATCCCGATTTCCTTCAGTATCTCGGATACAGCGTCCGGAATGGCTCTCTGTACCTCATCTGTAATCCCGATGATCATCTCAGGGGCAGAAACGTACTTCTTCTGGCATGCAAGGACCCGGACCCGGATATCATCCTTGATGTACTGGAGCGGCTCGGTCAGATCCCAGGAGTGGGCGTCCCGGTGGCTCCCGACGGGGAGCTCGTCCACGAAGAGCCACCTGAGTTCGCCGGGTTCCCCTCCGAAGTCCGCGATGTCCACGATGATAAGAGTCTTCGTGGACTCGGGATTGAGGAGAGTAAAGATGAAATGGGGGCCCCCGAGCCCCGCGTCAACGACCGTGACGTTCTCGGGAAGCTCAAGTCCCTTGAGACTCTCCACGACTGCGGGTCCGAACCCATCATCCGCATAGAGAGGGTTACCGCAGCCTGCCACCACGATCTCAGAGTACAGCGAAGCCATTTTCCTTCACCACTGCATGAGCTTCCGGGCGACTATCCTGTTCTCCTCGTCCGTTACGATCATGTGGGTTGCGCACGCGACGCACGGGTCATAGGCCCGGACAACCATCTCGGCGATCTGCCAGGGCGCTCCCGCCAGAGCGCGGCTACAGGTAGGGAGGTTCCAGGTTGTGGGCACAAGCATCTCATACCACAGAACCTGCCCGCCCTTCACCCGCGCGATGTGGACATCGGTTCCGCGTGGGGCCTCGTTTGCAGCCCAGCCCATGGACCCGTCTCCCCGGGGGATGTGGTCGGCGAGGACCTTGCCCGAAGTATCCAGGTTGTCAAGGCACTTGAGGATGGTGTAGAAGCAGTTGGGGTACTCCAGCTGCCTGGCGATGTGCTGGGCGAAGGTGCCCTTCTCGGTGAAGTTCTTGAAAGTAGCGAGTCTTGCTCTCGGACCGACCTCAACCGGCTGGCCGTCGTATGTCGGAACGGTGTTGCAGGCCTCCATCCGGGGATTGGCTTTAGTGCCGACCTTCGTAGTGCCGCCGATCGGGTAGCTCGGATCCTCAAGATCGATGATAACCTCACCCATGTACCAATCCCATGGTTGGGTATCTTTCCACCGGGCAAAGTCCCACATGGGCTTCTCGTCCAGACTGGATGAGCCGTACATAGGAGCTGTGGCCATGACCCCCTGGTTGTGGTACCCGAGATTCCTGGGAATCGGGATCTCCTTACCCGCGACATCGGTGAACCCCCTATTCTGCATGTTCCTGATGACCTCTAGCATGAACTCCATCTGCTCGTGGGCAAGGACGAGGCCTTCCTTTGCCAGGTCTGCCATCTTCTGCTTTGCCCGGGGGCTCACGTTGCGGTACATGCCGCCGACCCTCGGATTGGAGGGGTGGATCGCCTCGCCGCCTGCGACGGCTATAATGGTCTGTGCAATCTCACGGATGCGGAAAATCCTCTCCGCAACGCTCCTGAAAGGCTGCTCCTTGGAAAACGGGTTGATCTTCGTCTCCTTCCCGGGTAGGTAAAAGTCCGGGAGGATCAGGATATTGTGCAGGGCATGGCTGTGGAGGCGGTTCGCGGCATGGAGAATGACCCGCAGGAGCTTTGCATCCGTGGGGATTTCGCAGCCAATCGAGGTCTCCATAGCCTCGATGCTTGCCAGGGTGTGGGGAATGGGACAGATACCACAGACCCGAGATGCAATCTTCGGAACCTGTTCCATCGTCTTACCTATAGCGAGCTTCTCAATACCCCTTACCGGGGTGATGGAGAGCCAGTCTCCTCGCTCGACGATACCCCGATCATTCACCTTCAGGGTGAGCTTGGAGTGGCCTTCATGTCTAGTTGTCGGAGAGATCTCTACAACTTTCGTCAATGGTATCCCCCTCGCTTTTGATTCAGTGCTCTTGTATTTTCCCCTTCCGAAGAGTCACTATTATAGTGATATAATCGGTTGTAATGATATAATCGGTTATAGTGATATAATATTACATTCTGGATATCCTGGTTCAGACCAGGTTCTTCAGCTAATAATGCACTCCAGACGGAGTGCACACCTTCCCTACCATTTCCGGTCTCCGTAAAATTATCGAGTTTTTGGGAGGAAGGGAAACCTGATCTCTTAAAATATATACCAGGGCCATGGAGCAAGAATTGGAGTTGAAGTTTATCGCCGTTTATTGTTTTAAATACATCTTCAAAGAAATTCTTACAAAAAAATCCATTTATATATAATCTTTTAAATTTAGCCAGGTTATGAGAATAAACATTCTCAATAAAATCAATGATTTTGGCTTGAATCCCACAATTAATTAGTCACATAAAATCAGTTCTCGGGATTTACTTCGCTTCTCTTTCCCTGAGTCTTGAAACTCCAACCCCCGAAGCTTTATTTTTTGATTTCCGATAAACTCAGAAAAACGGTGCTTAACCAGAGATTTGTGCACGCTCTCAGCAAGTATCTCTAAATACCCTGCTACTTTAACAGTACGAATCGGAAAAACATAGAAATCATCAAAGAGGCGAATAGTCAGACTAAACATCAAGTACTGCATAATAAGTACTGCATAATAAGAGGTAATGGGGG
The DNA here is from genome assembly GCF_000970085.1 of Methanosarcina siciliae T4/M. Taxonomy (NCBI): domain Archaea; kingdom Methanobacteriati; phylum Methanobacteriota; class Methanomicrobia; order Methanosarcinales; family Methanosarcinaceae; genus Methanosarcina; species Methanosarcina siciliae. The sequence continues at coordinate 1,091,711 of NZ_CP009506.1, forward strand.
ATTATTATTATGGCAGTCAATGAGAAAGAAATGAGGATTAAGATAATAAAAGACGGACCGTATCGGGTTACAGGTAAAGTGCCGTTTTTAGAACAGGTAATTGTCACCGATGACGCCGGCCACACAAGAGATTTAATTGATATAAAGGAATACCCCCGGCGGGAATCCTATATTTTGTGCCGCTGTGGCTCATCAGAAAAAAAGCCCTTCTGTGATGGGACCCACCGCAAGATCGGTTTTGACGGTAGTGAAACAGCCAGTAGAAAGCCTTACCTGGAGAAAGCGGAAACTTTTGAAGGTCCTGATCTAAAACTCACCGATGCCCCCGAGCTCTGCGATCATTCCCGTTTCTGCCAGCGGTCTGGCGGAATAAGGAATCTCATACAAAAATCAGACGACCCGGAAGCCCAACAAACCGCCATAGAGGAAGCCATGATCTGCCCGTCGGGACGGCTGGTCCTGTGGGACAAGAAAACAGGCAAACCCTTTGAAAAAAAATTTGAACCATCTATTGTACTGGTTCACGACAGACAAAAAAGTTGTGAAGGCCCTCTCTGGGTTCGAGGCGGTGTCCTCATCGAATCTGCAGATGGCAGCATGTACGAATCCCGGAACAGAGTAACCCTCTGCCGCTGTGGGAAGTCAGAGAACAAGCCCTATTGTGACGGCAGCCACTGGATGAATAGCCAGCAGAAGCTCGAGTTCAGGAAAAAATGGGGCCTGGAATGAGTAAATTCGTTGATTCATAGGATCGTTAACGTCCGTGATAAAAAATAGAGAATTTGAGGATAGTCTTCTTTATTTCGATATATCTTCAAACTCCTTTTGGCTCTACAGATGCTGCCAAAGTTTCATCATACTGGCGGAGGTGTTAGGGCTTAACCTGTAGAGGTGAAGGAGATGATTCGGATGAGTTGGAGGAGAAGAGCTAGAGGGAAGAGGCGGATATGTCCTAGATTCGGCAGGTTAACGTAATTATAGATAGATATTTTCATATTTCTCTCCCATTAGACCCAGTATCTTCCAGTGAATCTCCTCCATATTCAATATTTCTGACTTCATTTGTCCTTCTTTAGCGTTTTCAGGTTCAGATTTGCAGTTAGTAGTTCCTTTGCCTCGGTAATTGTTGCAGGAACACGACTGATCCGGAATGACTTTCTCATATTCTTAATTTTGTTGTCTGTGTAAAAGGAACTATCAGCGACGTAGTAAACTTCGCTTTCAGGTCTTAAAACTGATTTGAGAGACTTGATCACTTCCAGAACAGGAATAGGTAGATGAGTCATGTTGTGAGGTTCTCGCAACCAGAAAAAGGGAGTGGGCTTATTTCGGTATCTTTTAGATATCGAACTAATCCCAAAACTAAAAATTACGTCTTTATGTTTCGGACTTAGAATTATCAATTGACCTACCGATCAGGAAAACATCTACAAAATTCATATGAATTGATGGATGAAGTTGGTTTTGGGATCGGCTCATCCTAAAAACTCTAGGCCAAGATCTGAACATCCCAGTTCAGCGGCGGCGATAAGCCATCCGCTGAAATTGGTTGTTAGCTGGCCGTTTTTTCTCTGCTCTGTAAGAAGTCCTTGAAGACGTTTATGCTACGATCAGGCGAGGTCGAAGCGATCAAGGTTCATTACCTTGGCCCAGGCCGCCACGAAGTCCTGGACAAACTTCTGCTGCGCGTCTGCGCTTCCGTAAACCTCGGCTAGGGCCCGGAGCTGGGAGTTAGAACCGAAGATGAGATCAACACGCGAGCCGGTCCACTTGACTTCGCCAGTCTTGCGATCGCATCCTTCAAACATGTCCTTTGCGTCCGATACCGCCTTCCACTCCGTTTCTATGTCGAGAAGGTTCACGAAGAAGTCATTGGTTAGAGCTTCCGGCTTCTGGGTAAAAACGCCATGCTGGGTCTGTCCGAAGTTGGTATTCAGCACGCGCATACCACCAACGAGCACCGTCATCTCGGGAGCGGTCAACGTCAGCAATTGCGCCTTGTCAACCAGCAACGCCTCAGCTGATACGGTGTATTGGGCCTTGAGGTAGTTGCGGAAGCCATCCGCGAGCGGTTCGAGCAAGGCGAAGGAGGCAACATCAGTCTGCTCCTGCGAGGCATCCATCCGCCCCGGCAAGAAGGGAACAGTCACATCATGACCGGCATTCTTCGCAGCCTGCTCGACGCCTGCACAACCAGCCAGAACTATCAGGTCAGCAAGCGAGACCTTCTTGCCGCCGGAGGCCGCGCTGTTAAACTCGCTCTGGATACCTTCGAGAGTGTTCAGCACTTTCGCCAGTTCGGCTGGCTGGTTTACTTCCCAATCCTTCTGTGGGGCGAGGCGAATTCGTGCACCATTCGCACCGCCACGCTTGTCGGAGCCACGGAAGGTGGACGCCGACGCCCAGGCGGTCGAAACCAGTTGCGAGATTGATAGCCCAGAGGCGAGGATCCTGTCCTTGAGGGAGGAAATGTCCTTCTCATCGATCAACTTGTGATTGACTGCGGGGATAGGGTCTTGCCAGATGAGCTCTTCGGCAGGAACTTCCGGGCCAAGATAGCGGGTGCGCGGACCCATATCGCGGTGCGTTAGCTTAAACCATGCGCGGGCGAATGCATCTGCTAATTGATCCGGGTTCTCGTAGAAGTGCCTTGAAATCTTTTCGTAGGCGGGGTCGAATCTCAAGGAAAGATCAGTGGTCAGCATGGTTGGCATATGACGCTTGGAAGGGTCATGGGCATCAGGAATCATGCCGGTGCCTGCACCATCCTTCGGTTGCCACTGATATGCACCGGCCGGGCTCTTCGTCAGTTCCCATTCGTAGCTGAACAGGATCCTGAAGAAGTTGTTACTCCATCTCGTTGGCGTGTTGGTCCAGGTGACCTCCAGCCCGCTGGTGATTGTGTCCCCTCCTTTGCCGGTGCCAAAGCTACTCTTCCAACCGAGGCCTTGCTCCTCGATACCGGCCGCTTCTGGCTCAGGTCCTACATGGGACGCAGGGCCGGCACCGTGGGTTTTTCCGAAGGCGTGGCCGCCAGCGATGAGCGCAACGGTCTCTTCGTCGTTCATGGCCATGCGAGCGAAAACCTCACGGATATCTTTGGCCGCCTCTATTGGATCCGGGTTGCCGTTCGGCCCTTCCGGATTGACATAGATCAGTCCCATCTGCACGGCAGCGAGTGGATTTTCGAGGTCCCGGTCGCCGGTGTAGCGTTCATCACCCCCCAACCACGTGTCCTCAGAGCCCCAATAGACGTCCTGATCCGGCTCCCAGACGTCCTCGCGACCGCCTCCGAAACCAAATGTTTTGAATCCCATAGTTTCCATGGCGACGTTGCCCGCAAGAATCATAAGGTCGGCCCATGAAATTTTCCGGCCATACTTCTGCTTGATCGGCCAGAGCAAGCGACGCGCTTTGTCCAGGTTGACGTTGTCCGGCCAACTGTTGAGCGGCGCGAAGCGTTGCTGGCCTCTACCGCCACCGCCGCGGCCGTCACCGGCGCGATAAGTGCCTGCGCTGTGCCACGCCATGCGAATGAGTAAAGGGCCATAATGGCCAAAATCCGCCGGCCACCAGTCCTGCGAATCGGTCATCAGCTCCGCAAGATCTTTTTTCACAGCCGCTAGATCAAGGCTCTTGAACTCTTTCGCGTAGTTGAAGCCCTCTCCCATCGGGTTGGACTTGGGGGAATGCTGGTGCAGGATCTCGATCTTCAACTGGTTCGGCCACCAATCGCGGTTCGATGTGCCTCTGCCGGTTTCTAGTTTGCTTGTTCTGTCCATTACAGAATTCTTTCTGTCGTCAGTCATAACGTTACCCACCATTGATTAAAAATTCAAGACCAAATATCCAGTAGCAATCTCTTCAATCTTGTCTCTTCTTGGAAGAAGAGAGTGCCGATTACTAGAAAGCTTAATTTTGGTCCGCGTTACGAGAGCTTGAAATTCTCACATGCTGTTTTGCGATGTCCAATTTGTAATCTTTTAAGGTATGAACGATCTAAGCTTTTTTATTAAATCATCATAATCCAGCTCATGTAAAGTCCATCCAATATTCTTCCAAACCTTCATCCTCTTGTCGACTTTGCCTTTCCAATACTGGAAGTTCACTTTAGGCATCTCTACTCCGATTCTGCCTATATCCCCCTTTTAACCATTACTAATTGTTTACTATCCTTGTATTCCGTTTAATAATCAACTTCTATAACCATGGATATCTATTTAATATTGATTATTACGTAATAATGAACTATGACTAGCCTTCAGGACTCAGACTCATACATAATCAAAGCTCTCCGCGGAAAAGGATACAAGGCTACGCCCCAGAGAATAGCGATCGGTCGATTTGTTCTCCACAATCATGCCCACCCAACGGCTCAGAGAATTTATAACGAAGTCAAGAAAATCTATCCAACAGTCAGTCTTGCAACAGTTTATAAAACGATTCAAATCTTGAAAGATGTTGGTTTGATCCAGGAACTGAATTTAGAGAAAGATCAGGCCAGATTTGATCCCAATATGGAGCCACATGCCCATCTGGTTTGCCTCCAGTGCAAAAGCATCAGTGACTGCACAGACCCGATGATTTCTGAAATTGTGGACCGGATGTCAAATAAAGCGGATTTTTCTGCTGGGGAATGGAATTTTGACGTATATGGCATTTGCAGCAACTGCAGACTGAAAAAAAGTTTATGTGACAAGTAGAAAAGGAAAAATTGTTGGGTAATTATTCAACTGCCAATAAATAATGAGGTTTCAGGTTTACCTTTCTAATTTTTTCAAGGCAGTCTTCAAAACTACAAACATTTGAAACTATTTATTAAGTTAAATGATTACAAATATAGTCACCACTTTAAATAATGCGACATTTTGTGCGTGAATACATGCTTCTCCCAAAACTCATCGAGTTCTTCTTTTAATACTTTAAGATTCTTGAATAATTTTATTGACGTTAACTCTTATCTTGTCGTTTTCCAACAATATTCAGTTGGGTTCCTATCTGGAGTAACTGGAGGGAACAGTAATATTTGCAACCAGTATTTGTTATTTTGAAAGAATCCTCTTGCTTTTTTCGACTTATTCCAGGTTGCTCTGTCCAGTAGATGAAATATCTTTCTTCCTATATCTTTTTTAAACTTTATGATGGAAATAAAAAAATGAAACGAATAAAAGGAAAAAGACCTTGTTTAGAGGAATCTTTTTGATACAGGTTTTACGGAGGTTTTTAATTTTCCTTCCTGACAGGCAGGGTCTGTCCTCCGTGAGGCATCAGGTGGACCCTTGCATCAGGGTTTTCTGAAAGGACTGCAGACAGGGCTTCTTCTACACTTGCCATCGGAGTGAAGAAGGCGGTTCTGGCATTATCTCCCGGGAGCTTCGAGACAAGGTAGAGTTTGAACTTCTTTGCGGCTATTGCAACAATTGCACTCTTGTGTCCTCCGAACTCAAAGCAGTTTTTGAAGCGTTCTATTGCATCGTCCGGAGATTTACATTCCCTGTTCCAGCACTCATAAACCTGGTTTCCGATTCCTTCAGCGCATTCGGCTACAAGGATGATAGAGCCACCTTCTTTTACAGCCTGGGTTGCGTTGTCCAGAGATTTGTTCGCCTGGTAAAGGTTAATATCCTTGGGATAGCCCCCGCAAGAGACGATCACGGCATCTGCGGGCTCTACAGGCACTTTATACATGGAGTCCACAACTTCGATTCCTTTCCTGTGGGCTTCGATAAAATCTCCGGCAACGGCAGAAACTATTCCTTTTTTGCTATCAAGCACAACATTAAGAATAAATTTAAGGCCAAAGATCTTTGCGGCTTCTTCCATATCCTGTCTGACAGGACTGTCAACTCTTCCGGAAACCGCGTTTTCCTCTATCATCATTTTGTGGTTGGTGAGTACAGATTCCTCGGAACTTACGCCGGGAAGGATAGACTTTGCTCCCCCGCTGTACCCCGCATAGTAATGGAACTCGATTCCTCCTGTCCCGATAACAAAATCGGAACCAAGCACTTCTTCAAAGATTTCAACAGGCGTTCCCCTGCTGGTTACCCCTATCCGCCTGCACCTGGAAGTGTCGTGCTGGATGCACCGGATTTTTTTGTAGATATTCTCCCCAACAAGTTTTTTAGACTCTTCTTCAGTCTGCCGGCGGTGAAGCCCGAGCGCAAAGATAATCGTGATGTGTTCATCTTTTGCTCCCCCCAGATAAAGCTCGTCAAGGAGAGGAGGAAGTATTTTTGCCGTAGGGGTGGGCCTCGTAACATCGCTTACGATAATTGCAATCCTGGATTCAGGGTTTATAATCTCGGAAAGTCTCTTGCTTTGTATGGGGTTTTCGAGAGCTTTACGGATTAAAAAAGCCTCATCTTCCTTTTTTTCAGGTTCCGAAGGCAAAATAAGGCCGGAAATATTTTTTTCCGGAATATTTAGCTCAAAAACCCCACTTCCGAAAGCAAGTGGAATCTTTTTCATATTTGTCGTCATGTTCATGCCGGGAAGTTCTCATTGATAATATAAAATCGTATAGGTAAACAATAGATAAATAGATGTCCGAAATTCTCTTTTACGATTTTCATTTTCGTTACCGGGTTTACTGAGTTTATCACTTATTTTCGGACAGGCAGGGTCCATCCTCCCTCAGGCATCACATGAATTTTTGCATCGGGATTTTCATCAAGAGTAGCTTCAAGAGCTTCCTGTATGTTTTTTGCAGGAATGAAAAAAGCTCTTCTGCTTTCCTCCTCGGAAAGTTTTGAAACAATATAGAGTTTAAACTGTTTTGCAGCTTTTGCAACTATTGCACTCTTATGCCCTCCAAACTCGAAGAAATGCTTGAAGCGTTCTATAGCGTCATCAGGGCTCCTGCACTCCCTGTTCCAGCACTCATAAACTTTGTTTCCGATTCCCTCCGCACATTCTGCCACAAGTATGATTGAACCCCCCGTTTTTACAGCAGGGATGGCATTTTCCAGAGCTTTTGTTGCCTGGTAGAGGTTGATATCTTTAGGAAAGCCACCGCAGGAAACGATTACTGCATCTGCAGGCTCAACATTTATTTTATACATGGAATCCACATATCTTGCCCCTTCCCTGTGAGCCTGGATGAAATCTCCGGCAACGGCAGCAACGATTTCTTTCCTGCTGTTGATTACCACGTTCAGGATAAATTGAAGCCCTGCAATTCCTGCCGCTTCTTCGATATCCTTCCTTGCAGGGCTATCGATCCTGCCCGAAAGGGGATCACCTTCGAAGAATTTACTATAATGACTGTGAAATGAAAGTACGGCTTTTTCCGAACTGACTCCCGGAAGAATAGACTTTCCTCCCCCACCATATCCAGCATAATAATGAAATTCCACAGTTCCTGTACTGATAATCAGGTCTGCGTCCAAAACCTCTTCAAAGACTTCAACCGGAGTCTCAAAACTTGTTTCCCCTATATGCATGCATCTTTCCCTGTCGTGCTGGACAAAACGAATACTTTTAGAGATTTCATCCCCCAGAAGCTTTCTGCACTCCTCCTCAGTCTGCCGGCGGTGAAGCCCGAGCGCAAAGATAATCGTGATGTGTTCATCTTTTGCTCCCCCCAGATAAAGCTCGTCAAGGAGAGGAGGAAGTATTTTTGCCGTAGGGGTGGGCCTCGTAACATCGCTTACGATAATTGCAATCCTGGATTCAGGGTTTATAATCTCGGAAAGTCTCTTGCTTTTTATGGGATTTTCGAGAGCTTTACGGATTAAAAAAGCCTCATCTTCCTTTTTTTCAGGTTCCGAAGGCAAAATAAGGCCGGAAATATTTTTTTCCGGAATATTTAGCTCAAAAACCCCACTTCCGAAAGCAAGTGGAATCTTTTTCATATTTGTCGTCATGTTCATGTCGGGGAGTTCGCATTGATAATATAAAACCGTATGGTAAACAATAGTAAAACTATGCTTTAAGTACTTTTAAATCTGCGTTTCAAAATCCAAGCTTTCAGTGGTTGTTCCAATAACCCTGATGTTTAAACAGACTGAGAGAATCCAGATTATTTTCAGCCAGTTTATTGCTCAAAAATTCCTTCACCCATAGAATACCGTAACTATAAGGATACTCCCAGGTAATAAAATAATGTTAGCTATAAAGGGGGAAATATTCCAAAGGTTCAAACAGGATCAGCCAATACTTTTTTAATAATGTGTATATAAGAATAATTTTTATAAATTTAAACAACAAAACCGGATTTTTCCCAGAATATAAAAACAAAACATTAATTTACAGGTGGTAGTTGATATATTGGAATTTTTCCTGGAAAATGGAATTTTCGGATAATGAAAGGAATTATATTTACATCTGGAACCTGAACATTCCAAAACCCCTCTTTAAAAAAAGACATGCAAAGAGCTTGTAGAAGATATTTCGAAAGCCTGTTAATCAAAAGCTATAAAAGTTACAGATGAGTGTAGGGGTAAATATAAATTAATTTTGGTGATTTAATGAAAAATTTAAGTAGTCTAAAAATGGTTATATTCATACTGCTTATATCAAGTTACCTGTGGATAGGGGGTGCATACGCAACCCCGGCTACGGAGAACTCAAAAACGGTTGAGAATATTAATCAGGGAAGTATAATCCTATTTTCACAGAACTACTCTGAAACACATAATTTTCCAGCTAATGTTTTCATCGCATGTGTTCAGAAAGAAAAACCTTACGATAAAATATACTCCACAATATATGCAACTCAGGAATCGGAAATGTGTTTAAATAACACTTCAAAAGGGCTGGAGTATACGAATATAAGAGACTCGCCTCTAATTCCATGCAGTTTGCTTCCAGATATGGACATTATCTCCTGTTTTGGAATCAACGAATACCTGGGACATTTCAAAAGTAATCTGGATATTTTTACTTTTTGTCAATGTACCTCTGTCCCCATAATTCACTATCTTGAGGAGCCGAGACAGGCCGGAGCCCTGTACATATGCAACCTCACACCAATGGTAAAATGTGCGTATGAAATCTCGCTGGATGTGTATGCGGATGACCCGCAGAGCTTTGTTGAACTGAATAGCCCGGGTTCAAGACTGTTAATTCAGGAAAGTGAGGGACAGACTTTACTTAAAAGCTATTATAGAGGCTCTTCCGGAGAGCTTAAATACCGAAAAATTATTCTTGGTGATGCGTCAGAAAAAACAAATTTCAAAGTTATCTTTGATGGTATCAATAAAACAAACACCATTTACACACAGAACGGCAGTTTCATAGTTACCCCGTTCTATAACCTTGGTCGGCAACAGCTGCCCTATATCGATTTTTCAAACGGGTATATCAAGTTCACTTCATTTATCCTTGGAGAAGGAACCTATTTTGACGTTGACATTTACAGCATAAACCAGACCGCAGAGAGAAAACTTATAACCGCAATCGGGGACAAGAAGCTAATCCCGTTCGGGCTTGACGGACCTTTGCCATTGAACACGACAGGAGAAGGAATCGAATACCTGAACAGTAAAGGATATAGAGGTACGATGTGGTTTGATAAGGGGATGTGTGAGAAGGCAAATGATACATACATTGCTTACCTGCGCGACCTGGTTGTTAACGATTCCTGGGAAGTTGGCATACACTATACAAAGGAGTTAAACAGCCTTCCACTTGAAGAAGCATACAGAGTTATGGATGAAGAATACGCATACGTGTATGATAAAATCGGCCAGCCACCTACAAGCTGCTGCTGCCTGAGAAACCGGGATAACTTTACGCATGCAATCTATGCATACGAAAACATGGGAATGACCTGGAGAAACGGAGATGCAGCAATTCACGCGGAAAAGGAAGTAGGAAACCTGTACGATGACACATGGGAATGGTGGGAGGCAGCGTCAAAAGCAGGCATGTCATATCCGGTGTTCTCCCATCAGCTCGATGTGGAACCTGCAATAAAATACTCAATAAGCCGCTCGAAGTTCCGGGAATGGGTGGATAACTACTACGCAAACAACATGACCATTGTGTCATTTTATGAATATAACCAGATAAGCCGCAATACATACGATGCAAGCTTTGAAAACCTGCAGTACGATGAGAACCTGCTTTCTTTCGACGCACATACAAATGGTTTCAAGGCTCTTGTAAACATAAATATTCCTGCAGGAAACGACACACAGGTCTATGACATCACACTCGAAAAGTACCTTGACTATGAAACCGAACAGGATAGGTCAATTAATTTCTGGGTTGAAGATGGCCATAATTATGAAGTATATATAAACGGAGTTGAATAAACAAAGTTGAGTGAAGTATAAAATTCCAACAAGAAGTCTAACCGTAGAGGCACAAAAAAGAAGGCAGGTATAACTTCTTTGTACCTGTCTGTGCCTTCCATGTTATTTTCTCTATCAATATACTTTCCAGTTAACTTCTCTATTATTACCGTATCTTCTACGTATTTCTGTTATTATTGTGTCCTTTTTGTTTAGTCTTTTACTTTTTGTTTAGTCTTTTACTATTTCCTTTCCTCAAATGCAGTAGCAGCATAGAGTCAACACACTCTATATTCCAACAGTCAGTGAAGTTCTCTGACAGTTACTGTGCCTTGAATTAATTGTAAATAATTCCTGCGCTGATATTATTGATAACTGCAAACAGGCTTACTGATGGAGATACTGATGGAGATATGCTTCACAGGAAAATATTCATACGGTACAGCCTGGAAGGATCTCCTGACCTGGAGATGAGAAGGAGAAAAGATCAGCAGTTAACCGGGGAGTAATCATCATGGATAAAGAAAGGATTTCCTATCACGAGTCCGTTCAAAAAATGTATGAGCGGATAAAGAAAGATAATATGACAAATGTATGGGACCGTTATGAGGCTCAGGGAATAGGCGGGGTTCCGGACAGGAGATGTACTTTCTGTATGGCAGGAGCCCGCTGCGATCTGTGTTCCAATGGCCCCTGCCGTTCGGATGCTGCAAAGGATAAAAGAGGAGTATGCGGAATCACCGCCGACGGGATGGCAATGCGGATGATGCTTCTCCGAAACGTGATGGGGGCTTCGACCTATCACTACCATACCGACCAGACCATCCGGACTTTAAGAGAAACCGCTAAGGGCAAAACCCCTTACAGCATCAGAGAACCTGAGAAACTGAGGACATTTGCAGGCAGGCTCGGGATAGAAACCCTCGGAAACGATTCCGAAATTGCCCTTAACCTGTGCGAATTTGTGGAAAAGGAATTTAACAGGCCTGCATACGAGCCAAGCAGGATTGTTGAGATCCTTGCACCTCCCGAAAGAAAGAAAAGGTGGGAAGAGCTGGACATATTTCCAGGCGGGATCTACGGGGAGATGATGCTTTCAACAAGCTCCTGTCTGACAAACGTTGACGGGTATTATATGAGCCTGGCCCTGAAAGCCATGCGTCTTGGGATTGCAATGGCATACCAGAGCCAGATTGTAAACGAATACTGCCAGGATATCCTTTTCGGAATCCCAAAACCTCATACGATGAGGGTTGATCTCGGGGTGCTCGACCCTGAGTATGTAAACGTACTTCCGAATGGACACGAACCTTTCCTGGGCTTTGCCATGGTCCGGCTTGCAAGAAAGCCCGAATGGCAGGAAAAAGCAAAAACATCCGGAGCAAAAGGCCTGAGGGTCATTGCCAGCATAGAAACCGGACAGGAAATGATCCAGAGGTGGGAAGAAGACGATGTCTTCTACGGTTTTACCGGTAACTGGATTTCTCAGGAGGCGGTGCTTGCAAGCGGGAGTGTGGACCTTTTTGCCGCAGACATGAACTGCTCGCTTCCGGTAGCCCCTCTCTATGCCGAAAAATACGGGTTCAAACTCATGCCCGTAAGCGAACTCATAGCATTTGAAGGCATCACCGAACGCCTGAACTACAACCCTGTGGAGGCTGAAAGACAGGCAGCAAAACTCCTGAATATGGCAATCGAAAATTTCAAAAACCGAAAAAGCCCGGGAGAGCCCGTATCAAATCTTCCGGTAAAAGAAGCGGTCGTCGGTTTTTCAACCGAGAGCATACTTGATGCCCTGGGGGGTACCCTTGACCCGCTCCTTGATGCTATAAAAAGCGGTGCGATTAAGGGAGTGGTCGGGATGGTCTCCTGCACTACATTAAGGGACTACGGGCAGGATGTGCACAGCGTTGCCGTGGTAAAAGAACTGATCAAAAGGAATATCCTTGTCCTGTCCATGGGTTGCGGGAACGGGGCTATGCAGGTGGCAGGCCTTTGCAGTCCCGAAGCCAGGGAGTTTGCAGGCGACAGCCTGAAGGCAGTTTGTGAAGCCCTTGGAGTCCCTCCCGTACTCAGCTACGGGACCTGTACAGATACCGGAAGGCTTGCCGACCTTCTCGGAGCCATCTCCGCAGTCCTAGGAGCCCCTGTTCCTGACCTCCCGGTTGCTGCCGCAGCTCCCGAATACATGGAACAAAAAGCTACGATCGACGCCATCTTTTCCCTGGCCCTCGGGCTCTACACCTATGTAAACCCTGTCCCGACCGTAACCGGAGCCCCTGACCTGGTCAAACTGCTTACGGAAGACTGCCGGGATGTTACGGGCGGAGTCCTGAATGTGGAAAAGGATGCTGTAAAAGCAGCTGACGGGATAGAGCAACATATCATGGAAAAAAGAAAGAAACTCGGGATTTGAAAGCAGGATTTGAGAAAGAAATTAAGAACAGTTTGAGAGCGGGATTTTAAGAATTGAAGGCCTGAAAAAAGAGGTCTTAAAAATAAAGATTTATCCGGCCTCTTTTCACTTGCCTCTCTTCCGTTCTATTTTGAATCCAGGTGAACCGGAACCTGAAAAATCAAAGCTCTATAGATTCTCCTGGTTCCAGGATAATTACTTTCGTGTCAACTTTCGCTTCCACAGCTTTTCTGAAAACTTCAGGGTCCTGCCTGATTACATCAAAGGTGTTATAGTGCATCGGCACAACAATCTGGGGCTCAATCAGCTCCACGGCTTTTACGGCTTCCTTTACCCCCATAGTAAACCGGTCTCCTATGGGCAACAGAGCAATTTCGGGTTCGTAGAGGTTCCCGATAAGCTGCATGTCCCCGAAAATCCCCGTATCACCGGCATGATAAATGGAATGCCCGCCAATACCTATCACAAACCCTGCCGGGCTGCCTCCGTCGAAACTGAAGCAGGAAGCGTCAATTGAGGAAGAATGGAGGGCCTGAGTCATTGTCAAAGTGACATCTTCGACGTCAATGGTCCCGCCTTTGTTCATGCCCTCGGCAAAGACTCCTTTTGATTTGATATAATTTGCAACCTCATGGATCGAGATGATCCGGCAGCCTGTCCGGGCTCCGATCTCGATGGTATCTCCCAGGTGGTCGCGGTGTCCGTGGGTCACGGCTATGATATCAGGATTCAGCTCTTCGGGAGTGCAGGGAGCTTTCGGGTTTTCGGAAATAAACGGGTCGATCAGTAATTTTTTTTCGGCTTCGAGCAAAAAAGCAGCGTGCCCAAGCCAGGTTATTTTTAAGTCAGCCATCTCTTTGCCTCTTGTCCTTATCTTTTTGTCAGAACGTAACAATGTGTAATGTAATTTTCTATAATAAACGGATAATTATTACACAACACACTGTTCCGACTGATATCAGAAGCACACCTGGAGATGAATACAGGGTAACATTAATATGTGCCCTTAAGTGTAATCAAGTGAGAATGCTTGAATGTAACCGGATGAAAATGAAGATTGGCCTCGTAATCCACGGCCCCGAAGTAATTGATTCGAAAGAAGCGGAAATAGTCCTGCAAAAACTTTCCTGCCTTGGTGAAGTAAAAGCAGAACTTGGCGGAGCCATGGGAAAGACAGCCGTCCTTGACGCAGGACTTGAACATGTTATAGACATAAGCCGGCACCTGAAGCCGAGCGCCTGTATCGAATCCTTTTTTGAAAACTCAGACCTTGTCTGCCTCCTGAACAGAGGAAAAACAGTCGAAACGGGCAAAGTGTTCGGAGCAATGGTCACCTCGCACCTCAAAGAGCCTGAAAAGAAATCCCTTATCCAGATCGAAAGCCCAGACTGTGCAGGCGGGAAATTGATCCCCCTCAATAAAAAAGCCGTATCTCATCTGGAAAAAATCTCCGAAATCTTCGGGCTGCCTGCCGAAACCCCTCTCCCCTTTCAAGATTCGGTTTGCCTGGAAACCTGCCCCCAAACCGGCAAAACCCGAACTATCCGCGAAATCTCGGGAGTATTTCCCGGCGAAAACATCCTTGTGAACGGGATCGTGATCGGAAAAGCCTTCTCTTCCGGGGTCAGAATCGTTGCTGAAAATGGCTTCATTACCGCAATCGAAGGCGGAGAAATAAAGGAACACGGGCTCGAAAAACTCCATAATTACGAAAAAATGGACCCTGTTGACCTTGCCGGTGCCTGGGTAAAAAGCGGGGAGATCCGGAGAAACAGTTCCTCCCTCCAGGCTGCCCGAAAAGAAAATACCTGCCCACGAAAATCAGTTTATCTTTCCAGGCCCGGGAGAGGAAAAGTCGTGCTGATAGACCACGCCGCCGAAAATTCCTATGAACTGGCCTCCGGAGCGGAACTTGCAGTCACCGTTGGAGACGATACCACAGCCATAGCGGGCGATATCCTCTACCGGCTCGGAATCCCGATCATTGGGATCACTGACGGGGACTGCGATAACGTCACCTGCGAGTCAAAAATCTTTCCCGGCTCGGTTGTCCTCAGGCTGATACGAGGGAGCGATGATATCGTAGGCAAAAGAGTAAAGCAGGAACTCCTGAGAGGTCAAAATTCAGCTGTTTTTGAGAACCTTTTCGCCTTTAAAGAAGATGTGCTGAAACTGGCAGAGCTGTCGATAGAAGATGTTTTTGAATACTAGCATAGCAGACTCCCTTGAAATGGAACTTATGATTCCCGGGTACCGAATGCAGTTTCGTCTTCTGCAGCAATTTTACGGAAATGTCCGCAATGAGTGCGGAAACAAATTCCCGCTAAGTTAATAACAAAAGGAGTAACTCTTTTAATAAGGGACGGAAAGGCGGATAAACGGATGTTTCAGCCAAATTTCAAGTACACAAACAAAATCGTGCGCCTGCTTGTAAGGATCCAGGCTGCCAGGGAAGTCATCATATACAGCCCTCTGATTCCGGCATGGGAAAAACAGCTCCAGCGAGAAGCCCTTATGAAGCAGACCCACCACACGACAAGTATCGAGGGAAACCCCCTGACTCTTGAGGAAGTTGAGCTTATTATAGAGGGAAAAGAGGTCCTTGCCCACGAAAAGGACAAAAAGGAAGTCCAGAATTATGTGGATGTACTGAAATATATCGATTCCTTACCTGAAAACGGACCCATAACCGAAGAGTTTCTCCTGGAAATCCACAGGCTCACGGCAAAAAATATCCTTCCTGATGATTCTGCCGGCAACTACCGGAAAGTGCAGGTCGTTGTCGGAGACCCGAAAACCGGGAAAGTCACCATACCCCTCCGGGACCTGCTGAAGTCCCTGCCCTGGCAAAAGCCCTTGTCGAGTGGCTTAACAGCGAAGATGCCCTTGACCTCATGCCCGCCGTGCAGGCAGGAGTTGCTCACCAGGAACTTGCCAGAATACACCCCTTCGTTGACGGAAACGGGAGAACCGCGAGAGCTCTTGCCACCCTGATCCTGACAAAGAGAGGCTTTGACACCAAGCGTTTTTTCGCTCTTGAGGAGCACTACAACAAAGACATGCCCTCTTATTACTCCGCCCTTTCAAGTGTGGATGCCGGGGACAGAGATTTGACCGAATGGCTCGAATATTTCCTTTTCGGCATTGCCGTGGAAATCTCAAAAGTCGAAAAAACGTTTCTGAAGCTGAGCAGCGACCGTTCGATGAAAGAGAAATTCGGACAGATAGGGTTGAGCAGTCGGCAGATAAAGGCGATTGAATATTTAAAAGAAAATGGTAAGATCACAAGCAATGAGTATCAGGAAATATGTGATGTCAGTCAGTCCACTGCAAATCGTGACATCCAGGATATGCTTGACAAAAAACTCCTGAAACAAAATGGGAAAATCGGTCAGCAGGTAATTTACGTGCTCAATTTCTGATTGGGGACCATTCAGAAGCTATTCAAAAGCTATTCAAAAGCTATTCAAAAGCTATTCAAAAGCTATTGATTATACATAGCATTTGAGCAATCTTTGTATTTGTTCATTCAGAGATCACTCTGGCTTCTTTTTTAATTTCATCAATCATGTAAGGACTCATCGATTTCTCAGTAAGCAAGTCGACTTTTATACCCAGATAGTCAGAAAGCTCCAGTTCTATATTCACCAGAGTGAGCAGGCTTTTCCGTTCGGCAAACTCGACCAGGATGTCGATGTCGCTTTCTGGTTTCTCTTCTCCCCTAACGTAAGACCCAAAAACAGATACTTTACTTGCCCCATATTGTTTTAAAAAGGACAAAATTTTGCGAAATAGATCTTCCCTTTTTTCTACAGTGTGCATGTTGATATATCTCGTTTTTTTCTAGATATTTCTGACCCATAAAACGTCATTCGCTGTTTTATGTCGTTCTTGCCACGCTCGACGAAGGAGAGGGTCTGACAACAAATATCCCTAAACCAAGAAAAAATCAAAGAGATACAGAATTAAAAATTATCAATATAATGGTCCATTATATAGATCCGATTGAATTACTTCTTTTATCCAGTCCGTATTTTATTAAGATTGATCTAACCAAGTCTAAAAACCATTTAGGTGCCTTAGGAGAAACAAATATTTTTTCAATTAATATATCTAGAGAAACCGGAACGTAAATTTCATTTGTTATTTCGTTTTTCTTCATTACGAACAAAAACGATGGCCCAAATTTCATTTTCGTATTCAAAACTTCGTCTTTTGTACATGAAAGGCTTGTATATGTATAATTTATTTCCCCAGGGTATTGAATCCTCGTTATAATTAAGATACTCTACCTTCCCGATCACAACATCAGGCTCATCTTCAAAAAAGCATTCTTTTAAATTCTTGAAAGTTGATTGGATGGCAATTCCATTTTCAAGATCCGAATATAGTTTCCACATTGCTGCAGATTCATAATCATTTTCATGCCAACAGCATATACAGAAATTTCCTAAACCGAATTCACAGACATATAAAATGTCAATCACTTACGAACATGAAACAAAATTTTAAGTATCAATAATACCTATATTTATATATGCCGGGAAAAGTTGTTGGAAAAGTTGTTGAGGGCGTATCATCGTCTACAAGAGTAAAGGCCAGAAAACAAATCGACGACGCTTTGGATATATTGATTGAGGCAGGCAATGACTGCGGATGCGTTAAGGACCAGGGATGCTGCCAGGATAAAGGGTGTTGCAGAGAAGGAAAATGCCCGGCCGAAATGCCTGGACTAGAAATGCCTGAATTATGGGGATGCGCTGGTGATAGCTTCTCAATAAATATTAGAGATCATCAGGAACTCATCAAAGAATATATAGTAGAAAATAAAAAGTCTGTTGTAAAATACTTTAAAGAAAAAGGCGTGAATTTAGAACAGTGAATTGTGTTGTTCGCGATATAACTTTTTGGCTCTCCAAGTGGGGTAATTGCAATCGTTTTCTAAAATTATAATTATTTTCTAAATATGAGTGCAATACTTAGAATGTTTGAGTACATTTAATTATTAAATGCATTTGTTTGGAAAATGACATCCAAGACGGATGTTTGTCTATTCTGGATGGTCACTTTTCAACCGGGGAATTATTTTCATCCCACTCAAAACAGCAAAGAGCCAGATTTGTTAATTTTCTTTTCGATAAAAACATAGCTATGCGAAGTGGGATAAATCATGATTATATTCAAAAATGAACAATATCTTCCCTGTTCGATACCTGAAATTTCATACACGTATGAAAGAAAAGTAATATCTGATAAAGAAGCTCCGCTCTATTTAAGAGAAGATTTATTCGTTTATCCTATGAATGCAGGGTTTATTGTTGAGAATAATAATGGTCAATTCCTGACGGATTCTATTGGTCTTCTACAGCTAATTCGTGGAAAAAGTGTGAATGATCTCTGCCATAATGAGAAAGATTTAGAAGAGATTGAACAATATTATCGCTATGGTTTAATAGGATACGAAAAAAACACAACTGCTAAATTAGTGATCCCGGAAGTAAGTCAAAAATATTTTGATTTTTATGAGAGTTCACAGACTACATGGTTTTGCCATATTCCGTTAAAAATTGAACTTGACATAACAAAAAAATGCAATTTTCATTGTAAACACTGCTCAAGGGAAGCTTCTCCGACAACAACTGAAGGTGAAATGTCTCTTCAGAATTATGTTGATGTCATCCAGCAGGCTGGTAAAATAGGAATTCCTGAATTCTCATTCATGGGAGGAGAGCCAACCTGTAATCCATCGTTTATTGAATTAGCTACTATTGCAAGAATGTCAGGAATTCGTACTCTGTCCACAAGTACGAATGGTTGGCTAATAAATGAAGAATTGGCAAAAAAAATTGCGATTTTATTTGATTCGGTGCAGGTAAGTATACATGGAGCCGATAGTGAAATCCATGACGCTATTGTTGGCCGGCCAGGAGCATTTTCCCAAGCATGTAAAGCAATAGAATTGCTCAAGAAACATAATGTTTCTTCATTAAACATTTCATGTACGGTTATGAATGAAAATGCCCACCAGATGGAGTCAATGATCCAGCTTGCAAGAGATTTGCAGGTAGAATCAATTCGTTTTCTCGTTTTATTCTCTAAAGGAAGGGGTACCCAACTCAGTCAATGGAAAAAAGAGGAAAAAACGGAAATGGCAAATAATCTTAAAACCTTAAGCGATAAAAATATAAATAACTTAAAAGTTGAAAGCGGGGGTTTTCCTCCCTACTACAAAATAGGGAATAACGCAGCAATATACGGCTGTCCAGCAGGAAGATCTCTGATGTATATCAGTGCAGATGGAGACGTGCGAGCTTGCGGTAACCTGGACCACACAATCGGTAATATCCGCGATATGAAAATCATGGACCTATGGCATAGCGATACGATGATTTCATTACGGAAAAAGCCCGCTTGCGATTGCCCATATACGGATATATGTGCCGGAGGGTGTCTTGCAAATGAGTATTGGAGTAAAATGTTCAACATTAATATAACTCCAATAATGACGTAATCTCGGACTTATTAATTTCTCGATATCCTGTCGTGACTTGAGAACAGATTTCTATAAACAAACCATACTCGATATATACTCGATATATTATTCAACGAATAGTGTAGGATAAAGAGATCCGATAATGAAGTTGATAAACTGCTTATGGTTAAAACTGCTTATCACACTTTAGACTTCATTTTCGGAAGGTACTGATTGATACTCAAAAGCTTCGGCATCCTAATTGCGATTCGGAAGCTTGCAGTCTGTTTCGACAGAGTTGCGGCTCTGCAGTGTGCTGTCTGTTTCGGCAGAGTTGCGGCTCTGCAGTGCGCTGTCTGTTTCGCTTTGCTCAAGCAGACTATTTGTGGGTTGAGAAGTGAGCTTTGCTCAAGCGGATTACTTGATGCTTAGAGTCTGGAACTTTGATCAAGAGGAATAATTAGATTTCTCTTACCCGTGCAAGTTATTCACTGAACCAAACTATTCTTGTCCCGCCCGACGCAGGAGAGCGATCTTTCCCGCTAAAAAGAGGGCTCATTTGAGATCAGTCAGCAATACTGATCGATTGCCCTGGTCCCGCATAAATCCTGTCTAATTCGTTGGGTTAGGTGCAGGCAGGTATGAACAGTTTTACCCGGGTCCCCGAACAGTAGATCGAAAATACAAGAACTAACGGGATAATCCCCCAAAACCGGATAAAATAAAAATTAATTAAAAAGTTCAAGATCCCGAACAAAAATTTGCTTTTTTCATATAGATCTATACTCAGTTATTTTAAAAATTTTTTAGCGAAGATCCATTGCTGCTTACGTATGTAGTATACAGAAATAACCGAGGCCCATGAAAAAAAAGCAATTAACATTAATGAATTAATGGAACCAATGGAATTTGTAAACAATAAAAAAACAGTGCCCATAAAGAAAAATAAAGATAGTAACAAAATTCCCAAACCTGCAAATATTTTTATCTGATAGTTGAAATAAATAAAGTTATAAGTTTTATCTTCACAGGGGTCAGAACCAGCACCTTTCTCTAATTTTGTACGTATGTTCAGGCTATCTGAGGAACTTAAAGAATCAGGAGAACTGTAGGAATTTTTACCATCAAGCGAATATAAAGAGTCTTTATTCCATAATCCAGTCTTTCTTTTAAACATTATTCATAATAGCTTAATTGTAATACATATAATTAATTAATTTTGCTGATATTTATTCAATTAAAATAATAAATACATATTAGTTTCTACATACAAACCAGTTTAAGAAATTGGTTATTTATTAACGAAATAATTTTACTTGTGCATATTAATCTTAAGTACCATATTTAATTTTTGATAGTCCTGTACTCCGATCGATAGAAACTCTTATTACATTTGAAGTTAAATTCCAAAGTAATCCGGGGAAATGGGGGTTTCTATTCTGAATATAATGCTAAAACTTCAGGACGCTGCCTGCAGCCTGCAGGATACTGTTAAGAGTTTAATTCCGTGCCTGCTTCAAGTAAAAGATAAAGAGGAAGAAAAAAACTGCCCGCACAGGATAAAGCAGACGAAAAACCGGAAAACAATTGTAATCAACTGCAGGGAATGCGAAGCCGGGTCTTCCCTTAATGATCCGCAGTGCAGGGAAAATATCTTCGGCATCCTCCGGAGGGAGGTTCATGCCGATTGTCTTGTACTCTCAAGGCTCTATGAACGGGACTACGAAGGAAAATCCCTCTCCTTGCTTTATGATTTGGCAGGTTTCAAAGGAACCGTTGCTGCTTACAGGAGCATTGAAGTTGTGCCTGAAGCATGTGCCTGTCCCGAAAAAAAGGCGTGCAGCCTTGAGCGAAAAGAGATAATTGCTTCTCTCTCCGAAACCGTGGGAACCGATCCCTTAAAAGCCCGGCTGGAGCTAGGAGAGCTTATTCACAAAAAAAAGGCTGGCAGAGTTCCGGAAACAACTTCTATTTGTCTTGAATGCTCGGAGTGTTTCTATAGCATCCTGAATGAAATTGAAGAAAAAATATCCTGTTTTCCTGAAGTCCAGATTACCAGAAAATCAGGAAAGAAAATCGAGACCCTTATAAAAAATACTCCGGGAGAAATAACTCCTGCTTCCTTATCCAGAAATGTTTCGCTCTCACTTTCCGGGGCTGGAAAAAAACAGGAGAACAATAGACAGGAAAACGAAAGAAAAGAGAATCAGAGACAAGAGAACGAAAGAAAAGAGAATCAGAGACAAGAGAACGAAAGAAAGGAGAACAAAAAGCCAGATGATAATTTTTTCGCCTACGAAAGCAGGATCAAATCTCATGTCAGGCCGCCTTTTTCCAGTTCGCGAATTTACACCGAAGCTCCTGAAAATACCGAATTTCTCGAATGTTATGACATAAACGGCAGAGAAGGAAGAAACCTTGAGGTCACCATTTACCGCTACACAGACAGGCCTGAAAGACTTTACATGATCCGGCCTCCCGAGTATAATCTCAGGCAGGAGGAACTCAGGCTCCTTGAGAAAATAAGGAGAAAAATGATCCGGCACAGACCAAAGGACCTCGCCTTTGCAGACCCGACCGGAGCCAGGGAGTACTTCAAACGCCTAGCAAAAGACTTGCTGGGGGAAGAACTTCTCGAAAGCGGGAAAGCCTGCAGCCCGGATGAGCTTGAAAGCTATGCCGACCTACTTGCAAGGTATACGAACGGGCTCGGGATCGTAGAAGACCTCCTTTCCGATGCGAGGATAACGGACGTGTACATCAATGCCCCTGCGGATACAAACCCCGTGCACGTTGTGATGGAAGGGGAAGAATGTACGAGCAACGTCTTTCTTTCGCAGGACGACCTTGACGCCCTGGTCTCAAGGTTCAGGACAATTAGCGGCAGGCCATTTGGAGAAGCTGTCCCGGTACTTGAACTCAACCTTGAAGCTTTCGGGGTTAGGGTATCCGTAATAGGAGACCCGCTAAGTGCAAACGGGCTTGCCTACGCTTTCCGTAAACACTCCCTTACACCCTGGACCCTGCCGAAACTGATCAATACAGGCTCTATTTCTCCTTTTGCAGCAGGGTTTTTGAGTTTCCTTATGGACGGGCAAGCTTCGGTCCTTGTAGCCGGGGAAGTGGGAGCAGGAAAGACATCTCTTATGACGGCAATGCTTCTTGAAATCCCGCAGAAGTACAGGATTCTGACAATCGAAGACACCCACGAACTCCCGACAGAACAGCTTCAAACCCTGGGCTGGAAAGTACAGGGTATGAGTTCCCATTCTTCGGTCCTGAAGTCAGGAGCGGAAATGAGCCCCGAAACCGCCCTTCGGGCCGCCCTGCGGCTTGGGAGTTCTTCTCTGGTGCTGGGGGAGGTCCGGGGGCCCGAAGTAAAAGTGCTTTACGAAGCCATGCAGGTCGGAAATACCGGGAATTCCGTAATAGGAACGATACACGGCTCATCCGTTGAAAACATATACGAGAGAGTCGTGCACACCCTTGGCGTCCCTCCGGCTTCTTTCAAAGCGACCGATGCAGTGATAATCTGTTCGGGAATCAGGCCCGGGGGTAGTATGAAAAAGTTGAAGCGGGTGAGTCGGATTTCGGAAGTGGCCGGCACGTCGATAGAAGACCCCGAACCTTCGGAACTCTTCAGGGATATCATGTATTATGATGCTGCTCAGGACTGTCTGCTTGCAGGAGAGGTGCTTGAACAGGGGCAGTCCGAACTTATAGGGAAGATTGCCCTAAAATGGGGTATTTCCATTGACAGTGCCCTGAAAAATATAGAACTCAGGACAAGGATAAAAGAAAGGATTGCAGCTGAAGGGGATCGCAGCCCGTTCCTGCTTGAAGCCGACGCCGTAAGCGAGGCAAACAATATGTTCTGGCTGCTTTCGGATTCCAAAAAAGCAGGTAACGGAGGATTTGAAGCAGATCTTGGAGCTTCCTTGCGAGATGAATCTGAAGAGCTTTACAGGCAGTGGGAAACATGGTTTGAAAACTTTTCCCGGGTGTGGGACGGAGCAGAGAAAAAAGGAAACGGAAAAAGAGGATCAGAGAAACAACTGGCACAAGAAAAATTATTGGGAAAGGAAAAACAGCTGCCAGAAATAAAAATAACTTCCTGAGGGGGCAGGAGTGTGGAAGTAAACAGCTGGTACGTCAGAGCCTGTAAGACCACGGCGAAGCAGTGGGTATGGGCTGTCCCGGACCCTGAGGCCTTCAGCAGGAAATGCGAAAAAAGCGTGAGCCCTGAGTACAGAGACGCCCTCCGGTTTACGGGTTTTGACCTTGAAGCCTTCGAGACGGTTTTATTTTCTTACGTGGGGACATTCGTAACCTTAATTTTACTTCTCGGGTTAGACCTTTTCCTTCTTCTTTCCAGGAGTTTCGAACCCAGGACTCTTTTCATAATGGGAACCCTGACCTTTATCCTCCCGCTGATAGTTCTCTGCTACCTGAGCGAGTATGTGAAGATAAAGGCCAGCTTTATGAAAATCTCCTCCCTCGGAGATATCCCTGAAATCCTGAGCTATATCATCATGTCAATGAAGCTGGTCCCCAATCTCGAACACGCCGTATTCTTCGCAGCCCGGAACTCGGAGAGGCCGCTTGCCACGGACCTAAAGAAACTGACCTGGGACCTGAACCTGAGGCTCTACAGCAGTATGGACGATGCTCTCCTCTCTTTTGCCGACCTGTGGGGTAGGAACAGTGAATACTTCAAGCGCTCCCTCCACCTGATCAAGAGTTCCACGGCTGAACCGGATGAAGCCCAGAGGATCATCACCCTGAACCGCGCGCTCGACATCAGCCTTGAAGGAACGGAAAGCCTGATGGAGGCTTTTGCCGAAAAGCTGAAGACCCCGAGTTACATCCTCTACTCGATTTTTATCCTGATCCCCCTTGCCCTTGTCGCTCTCCTGCCAGCGGTTACGGTTGTGGGGATGAAGCCCGAGATTACGGACCTCATCCTTCTCTACGATCTTGTATTTCCCGTCCTTGCAGCGGTATATTCGGAGTACATCCTGATGCAGAGGCCTGTTGCCTTTATCCCACGGCAGATTCCGGATTCCCACCCTGACCTTTCGGATATCGCACAAAAAAAGCGGTTTGCAATAACGCTTTCAGTCCTGGCCTTTTTGTTGATAGCCTCTTCAGGATACCTCCTGCTTCTGATCGGAAACCCGGGAGAAATGGTATCAACCGAACCCCTCGAAGGATATCTTCCCCCGACCCTCCCTATAGTTGTGGGAGGAACTGCCGGAATCTCGATTTACCTGTACTTCTCGTCTATTCCATATAAGAAAATAAGAGACCGGATAAAACAGATGGAGCTGGAATTTGCAGATTCCCTCTTTGTGCTAGGAAGAAGGATTTCGGAAGGAAAAGCCCCGGAAGAAGCCTTTGCCCACACCTCCAGAACCATGGAAGGCTCAAAAATCGGGGAAGCCTTTGAGGAAATTTCCATGAACCTGTTCAGCATGAGGACAAATCTCAGGGATGCGATCTTTGACGAAGAGTTCGGAGCTTTCAGACACATATATTCCGAGAGGATAAGAAACACAATGCTCCTCTTTACGGAAAGTGTCCATAAAAACCACGAAGCTGCAGGAGCTTCGATAATCAAGCTTGCCGACCACTTAAAAGAACTCAGTGCCGTAGAAGAGCGGATCAGGCGTTCCCTCTATGACGTCACCTCGACAATGCGTTCGACTGCTGCAATTTTTGCCCCCCTTATTGCCGGAATTACCCTTGCCCTTTCCGAAGTTATTACAAAAATCCTGAACCAGGTGGCAGAAAGGGTCAGTAGGGTACCCGCAGACCTTTCCGGAATGCCCGTAGAAATCAATCCTGAAAGTTTTTCCCAATCCATTCCTCCGGACCAGTTTATGCTTGCTATAGGGGCTTACGTTGTCATAATCAGTGCAATCCTTACCCGCTTTGCAGGAGCTATAGAATACGGAGGGGATAGGGCACAGCTGAAATACGACCTCGCCTGCATGCTCCCGATTACAGTGCTTATCTTTGCGGTCTCGGCTGCTGCTTCGAGGGTTGTTTTCAGTGGGATGGTGTGAGGTTGAATATGAGCTGAAAAAATAAAGGAGAGACGACACCACAGCCATAGCGGGAAATATCCTCTACCGGCTCGGAATTATGATTATTGGAATTACAGACTGAGACTGCGATAACGTTACCTGCAAGACAAAAATCTTTCCCGCATTCAAATGACCTCGGGAGCAAAAGATTAATTGTTTCCATTAAGATCCTGGATAATTTCCATGACTATTTTTTTGAGAACAGGAACATCCTCCTTTATGGTATCCCAGACAGCATTGATGTCCACACCGAAATAATCGTGGATCAATTTATCTCTCATACCTGCTATTCCTCTCCAGTGGACCTGTGGATATTTATCTCTCAGAGACTTTGATAATTTTTTAGTAGCCTCGCCGATTATCTGGATTTGCCTGATAGTCGCATCCTGAAAAAGGCTATTTGATAGGAACTCTTCTTCGGTAAGATCTTCTGTATATTTTTCAATCAAGGAGACTGACTGGAGGATGTGGCTGAGATATACTCTGTCGTCCTTTTTCATTCAGAGATCACTCTGGCTTCTTTTTTAATTCCATCAATCAGGTAAGGACTTATCGACTTCTCAGTAAGCAGGTCGACTTTTATGCCCAGGGAGTCAGAAAGCTCCAGTTCTATATTCACCAGAGTGAGCAGGCTTTTCCTTTCGGCAAACTCAACCAGGACATCAATGTCGCTTTCCGGTTTTTCGTCACCCCTAACGTAAGATCCAAAAACAGATACTTTAGTTGCCCCATATTTTTTCAGAAAGGAAGAAATTTTGCGAAACAAATCTTCCCTTTCTTCCACAGTGTGCATGTTGATATATCTCGTTTTTTTCAATTTAAATCTATCCCGGCAGAGTTGCGGCTCTGCAGTACGCCGTCCGTTTCACTCGCTGTCGCTCGCTCAAGCAGACTATTTATGGGTTAAGAAGTGGACTGAGCTCAAGCGGATTACTTGATGCTTAGAGTCTGGAACTTTGATCAAGAGGAATAATTAGATTTCTCTTACCCGCGCAACGCCATTCACTGAACCAAAACATTCTCATTCGACGCAGGAGAGTGGCGGTCTTTCCCGCGAAGTAGAGAGCTCATCTGAGACCAGTCAACAATCCACTGACCAATTGCCCTAGTTCCACATCAATCCTGTCGAATTCGACGGGGTTAGATGCAGGTCGGCTTGAACAGTTACCCGGATCCGAAACTGGTGGATAGAAAATACCAGGACTAATAGAATATACCTCCAAATGACAGTGGAATCTGCAGGAGTCTCGAAAGCTATATGTTCCTTATACTTGCCTTTCAAAGATGTGTGGTTTTACGTTATCTAGCGACTTTGTTTGTGTATGCCTGAGAAAAGAATAATCCTTCCGGTAATGATTTTGTTAAGATGAAAAGTATTTCTTTAACATAGTTTTAAGAGATTCTAGTTTTTCGTACCTATACCTCTATTTGTTCTGAACTAACAAATGATCAGACATATATCTTGTAAGGTCACAAAAAAATCTGTACTCAAAATATCGTATACGAGTGACCTTGTGAACAAATAAATGTATTGATCAGTGATGATTTTATTATATTGTTATATGTATTAACTGGCGTTTTGAAATTAAATTAAGTTCTACATTTATAAACTTATCGCGAATAAAAAAGTATGCAGAAAATATGGATTACTTTAAGTACGGCGGTGAAAAATGGAGTTGGTTGCATAGATTAGTAATTCAAGGATTCATCGTATGTTTTTTCTTGTGATTCAAAAAATTAGTGTCTTTATTAATCTTTAATCAACTTAGGGTCCCAAATATCAACTCCATTTAAGTATTGATTTCTCAAATTTTTATGAGGTATCTCCAGAACTATCTCTGAGAAAGTTGACCTAGATTTATCTATATAGCGTCTTATATCAAATTCTTCCATCAGTATATTACTTACATCGTATTTATTTTCACTTAAATCGTTTTCCAAAGCTTCACTAAAATTGAAAAATATATTCCCTCTTACCCTTTTTGTAGTAAAGAATACGCATTTATGTTTACCAAGGGGAATTTCTTCGTATTTAATCTTTGAATGACCATTTGTAATATTATTATCTTCTCTTTTGGCAAAATCATCCATGCTTAATTTGTATCCAAGTATATCATTAAGAGTTTCTAGATCAACAAATGAGAATTTCGTTAATGGTGACACCAAATATACTTTATCACTCATCTTTAAGAATTCAGTCTTTATGTCAACATGCCCTTTTTCTCTTGCTGCAATGCAATAATAGTTGTTGGCAGTTTCGTTTATTTTCTGCCTATGACGAACTACATAACTAGCTGACAAGATACTTATTATCTGATAATCATCCCTTTCTAGTTTCCATTCCCTGGATAAATAATCCTCAAGAGTTTCCAACCATTTTATTGTCTCACCACAAGCTACAGCACCATAAGGTTGTAAAGGTTTTCCGGGTAGTAAGAAACATCTTAGTGAGATTTCGGAACGTTCACTCGAAAAATTTTCTTTGCAATTCGCCATTAAATACTGAATACCAGGCAAACTGTTGGTGAAAATAAGAACTCGATTTTTCCACAATTCTTTTTTGTCTGGATTCGTCATCTCTTTACAAATCTGCCTAAATATATGATAAGTCGTTGTTCCAGAATCGATAAGAAGACAATATTTCAGGTTAGAAGAGTGATCTGACAGAAGTTCACCTATATTTGCCACAACTTTCTTTGCAAGTATTTCTTTTTCATAACGAAAATGGGTACTACGATGTCCATAAACTGACCCTTCATAAGAGATCTCAATTTTATCTTTTATTTCAATTTCCTTCATCCATTTATTGTCTAACAGTTCTACAACTTTTGGGGGCATCGTGTCCATTAAATTATTCGTACTGTAGGTTGGAGGAGCTATTTGTATATTGAGTCCTCCAATGCTAAGCAATATCACTGCTACAGACCGAAGTGTTTCAGTGATAGGCTTAAGAATTAATAGATCTCCAATAATTAATCCCTGTTCACTACATAAACTCGGAAACTCCATTTGTATTTTTATAATAGTTTTTTTACCTGAAGGTTTACCATATGGAGGTTCAATTCTCACACCGGTAGTATAGTGATGTTTAATCCACTCTAATTGTGACGATGGGGGCATATTAATGAGGAGATGCCTCAATTTAGATGGAGCTCTATCAGAAAAAATATCTAATTCATCTGAAATTCTGAAAAGCGCAGCCAAAAATCTGATTCTTATTGGGTCGTTACCTATTAAATGTTCTTCCTCATATGAATTGAGATCTATAAGTCTATGCCCTTCACAAATTAATTTAATACAAATCAACTCCGAAGGATTTAAACCTAACTCGGCGTGTTTTTCATATATATACTCTCCACTTCTCAGATGGTGATTTTTTCGTATCAAATCTTCTTTTGTGATGGGTTCCATATTATTTTTAATATTTATATTTACAATATTTTGATCATCAGGCTTCTCTATTAGCATTCCAACGTCATGAAGATATGCAGAAGCTAATAAACAAAAAATCTCTTGTTTATTAAGTTTTAGATGATTCGGGTCGATTCCTTTAACCAAATTATTAATTATAGAGATTATTCTATTAGAATGACCAATATCATGTAAAGTATAGTACTTAAAATTAGGAAGCCCTTTTGTAAATAGTTCTTCGCAATGACTCCTTATTGTTTCAAGTTTAGCTTTATGCTTCGAATTCAGTGATTTTTCAAGTTCTTCCATTAAGGAAAGCCCCCTGACAGTTCTTAAATCACTAAAATGTGCAGTAAACCTACTTTCGTAATGGTGTGATAAGAAGCTACTGTTGACCGCGCTATTGTGCGGAAATGAAGTGTAGAAATTAAGTATATGGCTTTCTCGGTAAATATTAACTCATAATTGTTGGCTCAAAGAATTTAAAGGACATTTAAATATTTTTACACATATTTAATGATTAAAGAAGTTCAACATACAACGTATTTACTCCTACCTATAGGTTTTTAGTAAAGTGGTTTTTGGTATGATATTAACTTATCGAATTGTAATTCTTGCTCAGAAAGTAAAAATTATCTTAAAAATTACGTATTATAATTATTTCTGGGTGATACAAATATCCAATGTAACTATCTTGGGGCTTTATCTGTAGGCGTCGATACAACAAGTGCATGGCTGGCCCTGGTTTTTACGAGACAACTGAAGAAGATAGAACTAAGTACTGTCTGGGATCTGATTTTTCTAACTGTCCTCGATTTATTGCGAGTTTGAAAATTATGACAGCAGATGGAGGTATCAAATACTCCAATGTGTGAAAAGATCTTTGTCTGGAATGTGCAGTTGGGCAGAAAAAAAACCTAATTCAAAAATATTTTTGCTCTATTTTTATATATTTTTTTCAACTACTGTTAAAAATAGAAAACTTAAAATATAACAAAATAGTGACCATGCTCCTATTAAGTTTTAAAAATTAGTTTTCATAGGTAAAATTTCACTTTTTTAGAGAGAAATATGTTAAACATAAAGTGGTTTAAGCATTTACTTTACAAGTTTTAGAAAAAAATGGTTTTTACGAACCTTTGGATTTTGATATAGTTCTACAGCCGAGCCCGACGAAGCCCAGAGGATAATCACCCTGAACCGCGCCCTCGACATCAGCCTTGAAGGAACGGAAAGCCTGATGGAGGCTTTTGCCGAAAAGCTGAAGACCCCGAGTTACATCCTCTACTCGATTTTTATCCTGATCCCCCTTGCCCTTGTCGCTCTCCTGCCAGCGGTTACGGTTGTGGGGATGAAACCCGAGATTACGGACCTCGTTCTCCTCTACGACTTTGTATTTCCCGTCCTTGCAGCAGTATATTCGGAGTACATCCTGATGCAGAGGCCTGTTGCCTTTATCCCACGGCAGATCCCGGATTCTCACCCTGACCTTTCGGACATCGTGCAAAAAAAACGATTTGCAATAACCCTTTCAGTCCTGGCTTTCTTGCTGATAGCCCCTTCAGGATACCTCCTGCTGATGATAGGAAACCCGGGAGAAATGATATCAACCGAACCCCTCGGAGGGTATCTTCCCCCGACTCTTCCTCTTGTTGTGGGAGGAGCCGCAGGAATCTCGATTTACCTGTACTTCTCGTCTATTCCATATAAGAAAATAAGAGACCGAATAAAACAGATGGAGCTGGAATTTACAGATTCCCTCTTTGTGCTAGGAAGAAGGATTTCGGAAGGAAAAGCCCCGGAAGAAGCCTTTGCCCATACCTCCAGAACCATGGAAGGCTCAAAAATCGGGGAAGCCTTTGAGGAGATTTCCATGAACCTGTTCAGCATGAGGACAAATCTCAGGGATGCGATCTTTGACGAAGAGTTCGGAGCTTTCAGACACATATATTCCGAGAGGATAAGAAACACAATGCTCCTCTTTACGGAAAGTGTCCATAAAAACCACGAAGCTGCAGGAGCTTCGATAATCAAGCTTGCCGATCACTTAAAAGAACTCAGTGCCGTAGAAGAGAGGATCAGGCGTTCCCTCTATGACGTCACTTCAACAATGCGTTCAACTGCTGCAATCTTTGCCCCCCTCATTGCAGGAATTACCCTTGCCCTTTCCGAAGTTATTACAAAAATCCTGAACCAGGTAGCAGAAAGGGTAAGCAGGGTCCCTGCAGACCTTTCCGGAATGCCTGTAGAAATCAGTCCCGAAAGTTTTTCGCAGTCCATTCCTCCGGACCAGTTTTCGCTTGCGATAGGGGCTTACGTTGTCATTATCAGTGCAATCCTCACCCGCTTTGCAGGAACCATAGAATACGGAGGAGATAGGGCACAGTTAAAGTATGATCTTCGCCTATACGCTCCCAATTATAGGATCATCTTTGCGGTTTCAGCTGCTCTTCAAGGATATCTTCAGCGAGAAGGTATGAGATTAGATTAATATTCACAAATTAACTGCTGTTTTGAAATAAATTCTAAAACTAAAAAATTGTTTCATTAAATATCGTGGCATCTTACTCTTATTATAAAACGATGATGAAAATTGAAAATGTATTTATGAGTCCTCATCTAAACAGAAGCTGTATAAACACATTCAGCTTGTGTGGTGAGATCCAAAAATGGACACTGAAATAAAATCCATTGAAGTCCAAGAATTTGTTCGTAGATTTAAGAAACAGTTAATAGAACATAACGACGCTAAATTTTGCTTCTTTTTGGGTGCAGGATGCTCTGTTTCTTCAGGAATCCCAACAGCAAGAACACTTGTAGATAATGTATGGCTTCCAAAACTTAAAGAAATGCAAACTGGGAATCAAGAAAACTTTAGTGGTTGGTTAAAAGAAAAATTCCCAGAATATAATAAAGACAATGCAGCCCAATATTATGGAGATGTAATAGAAAAACTCTTCTTGACTCCAAAAGAAAGACAACAGGAAATAGAAAGGTTAGTTACAAATAAAGATCCTGGATTTGGATATGCGGTTTTAGCTCAGCTACTGACAGAAAAGTGTGGAAAGCACTGCAATATAGTTCTCACCACTAATTTTGATGATATGGTTGCAGATGCTATTTACCTTTATACAAACAAAAAACCTGTTGTCATACCCCACGAGTCCCTAGTTGGCTTTTTGAAAATTAGCGATACACGCCCTTTGGTAGTAAAGTTACATGGAGATTCAAGACTTTCTCCTCGTAATACATGGAAGGAAACAGCTGAGTTAAATGAAAACGTTAAAAAAGTAATTATAAATTTGTTTTCTGAAGCTGGTCTAATATTTATTGGATACGGGGGCAATGATAAGAGTATAACTGATATCCTTGCAGAAGTACCTGAAGGTGAAGGCTCTTTTCCATGGGGTATTTACTGGGTGGGACGGGAAATGCCAAGTAACGAGATGGCAGAATTCCTAAAGCACAGGAATGCAATATGGGTAAATCATAGAGATTTTGATGAATTAATGCTTCTCATAAAGGAAGAATTGAAAAAAGAATTCGAATTAAAACCTCCCTCATCTGAGAGATTTGAAAATTTATTTAAAGCATATTTTGAAACTTTCCAAAAACTAAGCTTTAAAGTTCATTCGAAATCTTATTCTGGAGAAAGAGAAGTACTCGAAATGGCTGTTGAAAAAGCATCAAAAGAATTCAAATCTTGGTGGGCATTGGAGTTAGAAGCATCTAAATTCAAAAATACAAATGTAGAAAAAGCAGAACAGATTTATCAAGAAGGTATAAATCAATTTCCAGATAGTCATGAACTTATTTGTAACTATGCAATTTTCCTGACTGACATTCGCAAAAAACATGAAAAAGCAGAAGAGATGTACAGAAAAGCCCTAGAAATTGAGCCTGAAGATGCTACATATCTTGGCAATTATGCGAATTTCCTAAAAAATATTAGAAAAAATTATAAAAAAGCAGAAAAGTTGTATAGAAGAGCTCTTGAGATTGAACCAGATAACGCTCATAATCTTGGAAACTATGCAAATTTCCTTTGTTATATTCTTAAAGACTACAATAAAGCAGAAGAATTCTATAGAAAATCTCTAGAAATAGAGCCAGAGAATGCCATCTACCTTGGTAACTATGCACTTTTCATTAAAGATATTAGAAAAGACTATAACAGAGCAGGAGAGCTTTACATTAAAGCTCTGGAAATTGATCCAGAAAACGTTAATAACCTCGAAAACTACGCAAATTTTCTTCGTGATGTTCTTAAAGATTATAACAAAGCAGAGGAATTTTACAGAAAAGCTCTGGAAATTGAACCCGAGAACATTAATAACCTTGGAGATTACGCAAATTTTCTGAGAATCATTCGTAAAGACTACGATAAAGCAGAAGAATTTTACAAAAAAATTCTGGAGATTGAGCCAAATCACGCTGGTAACCTTGGAAACTATGCTCTATTCCTTTATGAAATTAAGAAAGATTTCAATAAAGCAGAAGAATTTTACAGAAAGGCTCTGGAAGTTGATCCAGAACACACTAATAACCTTGGGAATTATGCAAATTTCCTAGCGGATGTTCGCAAAGATTATGAACAAGCAGAAGAATTTTACAAAAAGGCTCTGGAAATTGATCCAGAGCACACTAATAATCTCAACAACTATGCAGCTTTTCTGAAAGAAATTTGTAGAAATTAAAAAAGAAGGATGATAAGTAGGAAGCAGATGAAAAGACAAGAAAAAGAATATGGGGATTAATTCCCCTTCCTGTTTTTTACATAAAATCAGGTATTCCACCTTTTTTACTTCCTTCTATGCAGGAAAACTGCAAACAGGCCGACGATCCCATAAATCATCTCAAAGCCCGGCAAACTTGCACTTTCTTTCGGGTCAGCTTCCTGTTCAGCTTCAGGTCCTTTATTACCCTCATTGGTTTCATCAACCGCTCTAGTCTCAGATCCTAGGTTTGCTCCCGTTTCAGATACTCCCAAAGTACTCTTACTCTCCCCCGTAATCGCAAATGAAGAGAAGCCCGGAGTTTCGGCTGTGAAGTACACGAATTTCTCATCTTCCCCTGACAAGCTGGCCGGAAGCTGTTCCCATTCATTATCGTTGTACCGGTTCAGGGAGATAGAAGCCTGATCTATCCTCTCGTCCTGTATCCAGGTCTTTTCAACCTTGAAACCTATGACAGGGTTTTCGATATTCTTTGAGCTTGTGGTTTCGCCGCTTCCGACCCAGATATTAAAGAACTTGTAGGCTTCGCCTTCAGGCAGTTCGGAGACAAGTGAAGACCTGTTTTTTAACTGCTCAACGATTGTTGTGGTTTTACCCAGAGTCCTCTTTGCATCAAAGCCAACATACACGACACAGGTTGCATTCTCGTTGAAATCAAACTTTACTTCTTTTCCGTTTGTGATGAAGACCTGGGAAAGTTCCTTTGCTTCAACGTTTTTCGCAGGTTCGGGAGAGCCACCTCCACCGCCACTGCTGCTCTTGTGGCTGCTTCCTCCACTGGAACTGGTAGCAACCGGCTCTGTGACAACTATATAATCCGTCTTTGTTACCGTATTGTTACCTTCGGAATTTTCCACAGTTAGACTGACCGTGTAACTACCTGATTCCGTAAAAGTATGTGTTGCGTTCATGGCGTGTTTTGAATAGATACCGTCGCCAAAATTCCAGAGCCAGGAACTGGGAGTCGGACCGGTGCTGGCATCAGCAAATAACACAACTAAAGGAGCCGGGCCGGAACTTACATTCGCAGAGAAATTCACCACCGTCGCGTTTGGGTCTGTGACCGTGATATAATTGTATTTTGTTATGATAGACTTCCCGCCGCGGTTATCCATGTATAGTGTTACGGTGTACTTTCCGGGTTTTTCGTAGACATGCGTTGCATAGGGTGTTGCCGATTCGTTGTCATCCACTACATAAGTTTGGACGACTCCATCGCCGAAATCCCATTCACGCCAGATAGGATAATTCGGTAACTCGGCATCCAGGTCGTCGACAAATGTCACCGTTAACGGGGCATTTCCGGATGTTACATCGGACGAGAAATATGCAGGGATTACAGGTTCGTCCATGACCCCAACGAGTACGTAACCGTATTTGCTTGTTGTATTGCTTCCAGTAGAATTAGTTACGGTTAAGTTGACGGTATACCCGCCCCTGGCACTGTATACATGTTCCGGATTTTGGGCTGTTGAAGTGCCTCCGTCCCCGAAATCCCAGAGCCAGGAGGTGGGTGACCCTGTGCTATTGTCGGTAAATGATACGGTTTTATTTATTGGGATCGACTCTCCAAAATCAATGAGATCATTTACTTCCGGAGAAAAGAAGTCAGCTACCGGGGCCTGTCGAGAAGTGACAGTAATATAATTTACTTTATTCACCGTATTACTGCCTGCAGCGTTGGTTAATGTCAAACTGACGTCGTAAGTTCCGGGATTCGTAAATGTGTGTTTAGCCGTTTGGGCATGCTTTGAGGTTATCCCGTCCCCGAAGTCCCAGAGCCAGGATGTTGGAGTTCCGCCACTGCCGGTATCAGTAAACAACACAACCAGAGGAGCAGTTCCGGAAGTCACGTTGGCTGTGAAGTCGGGAGCA
The DNA here is from genome assembly GCF_000970085.1 of Methanosarcina siciliae T4/M. NCBI lineage: Archaea > Methanobacteriati > Methanobacteriota > Methanomicrobia > Methanosarcinales > Methanosarcinaceae > Methanosarcina > Methanosarcina siciliae. Next base: position 1,126,951 of record NZ_CP009506.1, read on the forward strand.
GGTAATACTGAATTATACCTGGCTGTGAGTGGCAGATAGTCACAGTTCTTTTCAGATATTGCATAAGCCGAATCTGCAATACCATCTCCGTTTGCATCATTAGCAGTCTGAGAGAACCCGGTTCCATCCGGCTTTGCCCAATAATTACCTCCAAGATATGATCCGCCAATGATGTTTGTACCCTCAGTGAGGGAGGTGTTCCAGGTATATGCGTCTTCATAGTCTCCAAACTTTACATTCACCGTGTTGTTGAAATAATTATTACAGGCCCCTTTAGCTTCTAAATAACCAAGCACTTTAAGCCCGCAGTCTGAGCAGTACGTTATTTTATTTCCAATTAAACTTGCACCACCGGTTTCTCCGGCTACTACTCCTACACCACAGTTTGTGATTTCGTTGTTTTCGAGATCATAGGATAAGCCAGAAACATGTATTCCGACATCACAGTTGTTTATTTTGTTACTACTAATAGGCGGTACAGATCTTTCATCATAAACATAAATTCCTGTAGTACAATTTGAAATATCATTATCTGTTATTTCATTGTAATCCCCACAACATGCCACGTCTATACCGGTACCACCGGTGATTTTGTTTCCGGATATAATAATACCGGAACTCTCAGATCCTACTTCAATACCACCATTTTCAATAACGTTGTTTGTTATCTGACTCATATTGTTCAGATAATACTCACTATTACCTAACATTGCGTTATTAACGTAAACACTACCATCTATATCAAAGCCGGTTAGTGTTATCCCGACATTGCTTAGAATGATAGTTGCCTTTGTGCTGTCTGCCGGTTGAATAAACACGTTATTTGTTTCCGGTTTAATTGTTAACCTTGTTTTTGAAACGTTTATGTTTTCAACATAAGTTCCAGGTTTTATTATTATTACATCTCCGGCTTCTGCATCATCTAAAGCTTCTTGTATTGTAGAACTTGATCCACTTCCGTTGCCCACTATAATATCTCTTGCCGATACTGTGGATGGTACTCCAATCAGGAATATCAAAGTAAAAACTATGAATAGAGTTTTACTCTTCACTTTATTTCCCCCACGTAGACTCTATTTCTCAAAGGTAGAGTAATATATCCTATACTACTGTTTCACTTACCCACTCAGTTAGATAATTTAAAATTAATAATAGTACATTTCTTAAAATGTGAATTATATTATCATTAATTACACATCTTATAAATAACTAAACTATACCCCCAATATATAACTACAAGCAAATTTCTTTCTGACTTTTGCTACTTGTGAACTTAAATTCAAACCGGAGATTTATAAATAAAATCGAGACTAGTTATACACATACAAGACGATTTTATAAAAAAGATCATTTCCTTTGAGAACTGTTTTAAATAGAAGTCATCAAAAGTGGACATTAAAATCATCAAAAGTGGACATTAAAAAATGGTTAGACTCCCCCGGATTCCTGCCCGGAAACTTTATTTTCAAGATGTTTATAGTTAAGACAATCTCTGCTACCTTCTTTTTAGACGCTTCAAACGCATCTTTCACCCTTGATTCGGTAAACCCGACCCCCATTGCAATTTAAAGGGCGTTCTCGCCGTTGATCAAGTTCTTGGGAGCAGGGGTGTCCGTGTTCACCACAAGAGTTGCTCCGAATTTTGATAGGTATAAAGGAACAAATTTATTACTTTTGACTGTGATCGTTGGATGGTTACTATAATAGTTACTATAATAAGAAGATGAAACTGCATGAACCAAAACGGAAAACACATTTCAGCCCGCAAGAGGGACTCCGAAGGCAGGAAACTTAATACCGGCGTTGTCCCGAACTACCTGAAATTCGTGAACACATATTCAATCTGGAAAGGTTCTATTTCCTGTTCAGCCGATCGTCCCTGAGCAAATATTCATTGGTGGTATGAAATGGCTCTTAAAAAATCCGAACTTTACTCTTCTCTCTGGTCCAGCTGCGATGAACTTCGCGGCGGAATGGATGCCAGCCAGTACAAGGACTATGTACTCTCCTTATTGTTTATCAAATATATCAGCGACAAGTACGCTGACTCTCCTTTTGCGCCTATTATCGTCCCGCAGGGTGCAAGCTTCAGGGATATGGTTGCACTCAAAGGCAAACCGGATATTGGCGATCAGATCAACAAGAAGATAATCGCTCCTCTGGTGAATGCAAACAAACTGTCCGATATGCCGGACTTCAATGACGCTAACAAGCTCGGCAGTGGTAAAGAACAGGTGGACAGGCTTACCAACCTCATTGCCATTTTCGAGAATCCTGCCCTTGATTTCTCAAAGAACCGCGCCGACGATGATGACATCCTGGGCGATGCTTACGAGTACCTGATGCGCCACTTCGCAACTGAGAGTGGAAAAAGCAAAGGCCAGTTCTATACACCTGCCGAAGTCAGCCGGATTATAGCACGGATACTCGGAATTCGTTATGCCAGCACAACAAGTTCCACAACAGCCTACGATCCTACATGCGGCTCCGGTTCTCTGCTTTTGAAGGTTGCAGAAGAAGCAAGGACCAAGATAACCCTGTACGGCCAGGAAAAAGATGCGACCACATCCGGTCTCGCCCGCATGAACATGATCCTGCACAACAACCCTGAAGCTCTTATCGTGCAGGGGAATACTCTTACAGACCCCAAGTTCAAGGAAGGGGAAACACTCAAGACTTTTGATTACGTCGTTGCCAATCCTCCTTTCAGTGACAAGCGATGGAGTACCGGTCTCGATCCGCTTCACGATCCTTACGACCGCTTTAAGCCCTTTGGGGTTCCACCTGCCAAGCAGGGAGATTATGCTTATCTGCTGCATATTGTTCGATCTCTGAAGAGCACGGGCAAAGGGGCCTGTATCCTGCCACACGGTGTGCTGTTCCGTGGGAACTCCGAAGCCGAGATCCGCCGTGCCCTCGTACGCAAAGGCTACATTAAGGGAATCATCGGTCTCCCAGCCAACCTTTTCTATGGGACCGGTATCCCAGCATGTATTATTGTTATTGATAAGGAAGAAGCTCAAAACCGCAAAGGCATTTTCATGATCGATGCCAGCGCGGGTTTCATGAAAGACGGCCCCAAGAACCGTCTCCGGGCTCAGGATATCCACAAGATCGTGGACGTTTTCACAAAGCAGGCTGAGGTCCAGAAGTACTCGCGGATGGTCAGTTTTGAGGAGATAGAGAAGAACGAATTCAACCTCAACCTCCCACGCTACATCGACAGCCAGCAGGCTGAAGACCTTCAGGACATCGAAGGACACCTGCATGGAGGAATCCCGTGTGCGGATATTGATGCTCTTGAACGTTACTGGAAGGTCTGTCCTCAGCTCAGGAAGGCGCTGTTCACTGAGATTCGGCCCGGCTATCTGGAACTTGCCGTTGACAAGGCCGCTATCAAATCCGCTATTTACGAGCACCCCGAGTTTGCAGCTTTTACCGCCGGCATGAATGCACATTTCGCTGCCTGGCGTGCGACTACTTCTGCTATGCTCCGGCAATTGGAACCCGGCTGCCCCCCGAAGGAAATCATAGCCGGGCTTTCCGAAAACCTGCTCGCCCATTATGCAGATAAGCCACTCATCAACCAGTACGATATTTATCAGCACCTGATGGACTACTGGACTGAAACGATGCAGGACGACTGCTACCTCGTTTCTGACGAAGGGTGGAAGGCTGAGACCTACCGCATTATCGAGAAAGACAAGAAGGGAAAGGAGAAAGATAAGGGCTGGACCTGCGACCTCGTACCAAAACAGCTTATCGTTGCCCACTATTTCTCAAAAGAGCAGGAGGATCTGAATAAACTTGCTGCTGAGCTGGAGAGCGTCGCTGCAAGCATGACCGAGCTTGAAGAGGAACAGGGCGGTGAAGAAGGCGCTTTTTCTGAACTTGAGAAGGTGAATAAAGCTAATGTCAGCTCCCGCCTGAAGGATATAAGAGGGGACATGGAAGCAAAGGAAGAAGCTTCCATCCTAAACGACTGGCTGAAACTTGCCAATCAGGAAGCCAATCTCAAGAAACGCATCAAGGAAGCAGAGGCTTTACTTGATTCAAAAGTATATTATCACTACCCCAAGCTCACTGAAGATGATATCAAAACGCTGGTTGTGGAAGACAAATGGCTTTCTTCGCTTGATACAGCCATCCGGGGCGAGACGGACCGGATCAGCCAGTCTCTTACCCAGCGTGTGAAAGAGCTTGCCGAGCGCTACGAGACCCCGATGCCACAGCTGACCGACCGCACGGCCGAGCTGGAAGCAAAAGTGAACCGGCACCTGGAGAGGATGGGGTTCAAATTATGAACGCCGGGAACAATTACGGTTTTCAACAGCTTGTCGATCTCTGCACGCAGACGCATCAGGAGATTTCGCAGACAATGTCTGCGGAATTTGGGATGTGGATCAAACTATGAGCAGGAACAGGAGACTCCAGAAGAAGGGTAACAGTCATGAAAAAGTCCAAAATTAACAGCATTGAAGTCCGGGGGACTGCTATATCTGTTATTTCCCACGATGATGCGGACTACATTTGCCTGACAGACATTGCCAGGTACAGGAACCCTGAAAATACCGATGACATCGTCCGCAACTGGCTCCGAAACCGAAACACTGTGGAATTTCTGGGTATATGGGAACAGCTCAATAACCCGGATTTTAAACCCGTCGAATTCGACGGGTTTAGAATGCAGGCAGGTTTGAACAGCTTTACCCTGTCCCCCAAGCAGTGGACCGAAAAGACAGGAGCGATCGGGATCATTTCAAAATCCGGACGCTACGGCGGTGGCACTTACGCCCACAAGGACATTGCATTCGAGTTTGCTTCCTGGGTATCCGTCGAGTTCAAGCTCTACCTCATCAAGGAGTTCCAGCGCCTCAAAGAAGACGAAAACCGCCGTCTATCGCTTGCATGGGACCTCAACCGCACCCTCTCCAGACTCAATTACCATATTCATACAGACGCCATCAAGGAACACCTCATCCCTCCGGAAATCACGCCCGTCCAGGCCAGGATTACCTGCGCTAATGAAGCTGATGTGCTGAATGTGGCCCTTTTCGGTAAAACCGCGAAGCAGTGGCGCGATTCCAACCCCAAACTCGAAGGCAATATGCGCGACCATGCCACAGTTGAGCAGCTGCTCGTGCTTGCCAACATCGAGAGCATGAATGCCGAGTTTATCCACATGGGAGTGGAACAGGGAGAACGCCTCAAACGTCTCAACAAGATAGCTATCCGCCAGATGCAGACGCTTACCAACCGTTTTGAAACCGCCCGCCTTCCTACAGGCAAGGAGGAAAAGAAATGAAGGCGGAGTGCAGCGCCGGTGACATTCCAACTGGCTACAAACAGACCGAGGTGGGGGTGATACCGGAGGATTGGGATGTAAAAAAGCTGGAAGAAGTAGTAGATATTGACGCAGACAATCTGAGCGCAGGAACACCAGTAGATTATGCGTTCAACTATATTTCACTCGAAGATGTTGATGAAGGAGTGTTACGCAGTTATTCGAGTCAGATATTCGGTTCTGCACCATCAAGAGCCCGTCGAAGATTGCGTTATGGAGATGTTTTGGTTTCTACTGTCCGTCCAAACCTAAAATCTCATCTTTTGTTTAAGCAACGTCAAGGAGAATGGATTTGCTCCACAGGCTTTTCAGTTGTTCGATGTAAGAATTCGAGTGCAGTGCCCAGCTACATCTTTGCACACCTGTTTGCTACAACAATTCCAAAACAAATTGAGTCTCTACTTACGGGTTCCAACTACCCAGCAATCAATGGAAAAGACGTAAAAGCGCTGCTCATCCCGCTTCCGCCCACTATCACCGAACAAAAAACCATCGCCGAAGCGCTCTCCGATACGGATGCCCTCATCGAATCCCTGGAGCAGCTTATAGCCAAGAAACGCCAGATCAAACAGGGCGCCATGCAGGAATTGCTCTCTCCGAAGCAAGGCGATAAAATACGATTCTTAAAGGAAGTATCTTCATTGAAGGGAAGAATTGGTTGGCAGGGATTGAAACAAACAGAGTTCACCATCAACGAAGAAGAACCTTTCTTGATAACAGGTATGAATTTCAAAGACGGTGCTATTCGGTGGAACGAGGTATATCACATATCTGAAGAGCGCTATGAAATGGCAAGTGACATTCAATTAAGACCTGCTGATGTGCTGATGACTAAAGATGGCACAATTGGCAAAGTTCTTTATATTGATACAATTCCCTACCCTGGAAAAGCTTCACTTAACAGTCATTTGCTTCTCTTCCGCCCAATAAAATGGAGCTACTATCCAAAGTACTTGTATTACCAGCTGTGCTCTCAGCGATTCAAAAACTTCGTAGAGGAAAGTAAGTCAGGAACTACCTTTTTTGGACTATCACAAGCAGCCGTGGGAAATTACCCAGTTCTACTACCACCGATGGAAGAACAAGTGAATATCGCCACCATCCTTTTCGATATGGATTCAGAAATCACCGTGCTGGAAGAAAAACTTGCCAAAGCCCGCCAGATAAAGCAGGGTATGATGCAGGAACTGCTTACAGGGAGGATTAGATTAGTATGAGTTACCAGAAAACTACTATCAAAAAGGTAATTGAAGACATTGATCAAAACAAAATTTACCTGCCAGCTCTCCAAAGAAAATTCGTCTGGAATAAGCGGCAAATCGAACTTTTGTTCGATTCCCTTATGCGTAACTACCCTTTCGGAACGTTCCTATTCTGGCGATTACATCGGAAAAAGGCAGAAAACTATGTCTTTTATGAATTCCTCAAAGAATATGATGAGAGAAATCCCTATAATCGCCGTAAAACCGGAGCATTCTTGCACGAAGAAATTGTCGGTGTTCTGGATGGTCAGCAGCGCCTGAGTTCCATGTATATTGGACTCATGGGGACTCATGCCGAAAAAGCGCGATATAAACGCGTTTCGAATCCGAATGCTTATGAAAAGATGTGTCTCTATCTCAATTTGCTTTCTCTTCCCTATGAAATCGATGAAGAAGACAATATAAAAATTAATGAAGAACAGAACTTTGAGTTTCGCTTTTTAACAGAGGAAGGAGCCAGATCCAGTGTAACTCGTAAAGTTACAGGTGAAAATGGAACTTTCAGTGAAGAAATACCCATGTTCTGGATGAAAGTAGGGAAGGTCCTCTCATGGAGAAATGAACCAGAGTTTGACAGGATTGTTGATGATTTTCAAAAGCAATGTCGGACAGAAGCCCAAAAGGAAGCGATTTTGCAGAATAAGCGCTTCATCAAGCGAGCACTGGATACACTACATAGACGAATGCATCGGGATGAACTGATCAACTATTTTGAGGTAGCCAGAGACGACCTTGAAGATATTTTGAAAATATTTGTCCGAGTGAACAGCGGAGGCACAGTACTTAGTAAGACGGATCTACTCTTCTCGACCATTGTAGCAACATGGGATAATGGACGTGAGCAGATCGAGAAACTGCTCAAGAAAATCAACGAAAAGGGAGACGGTTTTAGCTTCGGGAATGAGTATTTAATGCGTTGTTGTCTGGTTTTAAGTGATGGTCCAGTGGTTTACAAAGTCAACTCGTTCAAGTCCGAAAATGTAGAGAAGATTAGAAATGAATGGCCACAGATTGCCGCAGCCATCGAAAAGACTGTGGATCTACTCGCGGAATTCGGTTTTAATGGCAGCGTCCTCTCATCACAAAACGCGACAATAATCATCGCTTACTTCTTGTATAAAGGTGGTAGCATCAACAAAGAGTCAAAGGAAGGAATACAAAAATATCTGATTCATGCGCTGCTAAATGGTATTTATGGCAGTCAACAGGACCAATTGATCACTGAACTGCGCAAGGCTTTCCGCGAAGAAGTTAAAAATGATACAAATGGAATTGCTTATCGTGGGCGCTATAGAGACTTTTCCTTCGAAGATGTTTTAGAGATAAAACTGCCTCAACAAAAATCTCTCGCAGTGACCGAGGACGATATAGAGAGATTTTTACATTACAAAAAGGGTCTTGGAGCTTTTTTAGTACTATCCCTGCTTTATCCACAATTGCGCTACAACGAAGTCATATTCCATCAGGATCATATTCATCCTGCAACTGGTTTCAATGAGGAGAAGTACCGGGAGATGAAAATCCCGCAGGATCAGTGGCAGGACTGGTATGACCTCCGTGATTGTGTTCCTAATCTTCAACTGATGAGTGGTCGGCAGAACAGCACTAAAAATGCAACGCCTTTTAAAGAATGGTTCATGCAAATGGATGAATCTGATCGGACAGCATTTTCTAAAAACAACTATTTGCCCGATGATGTCGATTTAGATTTCGAGAACTTCATTGTATTTTTTAAGCAACGCAAAGAGAAACTGAGACTTGAATTGAGGAAGGTTTTGAAGGTTCAGGCTTTGACAGCTGGTCAGCTTGCGGTCCTAACTGACTGGGATGGACATAACGATGAAATTGATGAGCAGGAATACGCGACTTCGGGGGGGTTCAGTGAATGAACATTGGAAAACCCGAACGTGCCACCCAGGACCGAATAATCTCTCTTTTTCATAACGAGCTTGGCTACCGCTACCTCGGGAACTGGATTGACCGTGAAGGAAACAGCAACATAGAAAAAGGACTGCTCGAAGCCTACCTGACAAAAAGCGGCTACACCCCAACCCAGATAGGCGTTGCTCTCTACAAGCTGGACATCGAAGCAAACAACCACAGCCGCAGCCTCTACAGCAACAACCAGGCAGTCTATAGCCTGCTGCGCTACGGTGTCCCCGTGAAAACTGAGGCAGGCAAGGTCACGGATAGCGTCCAGCTCATAAACTGGCAGGAACCGGAGAAAAACTATTTTGCAATTGCCGAGGAAGTTACCCTCAGGGGAAAAAGAGAACGCCGTCCCGACATCGTGCTCTATGTAAACGGTATCGCAATCGGCGTGCTTGAACTGAAAAACAGCCGGGTAAGCATAGAGGACGGCATCCGCCAGAGCCTGTCCAACCAGCAGCCTGAGTTTAACGAATGGTTCTTCAGCACCGTACAGTTCATTTTTGCAGGCAATGATTCCGAAGGCTTGAGGTATGGCGCTATCGGCACGCAGGAGAAGTATTTCCTCAAGTGGAAAGAAGACGAAGAGGATGACAGCCGCTTCAAGCTCGATAAATACATGCTCAAGATGTGCAACAAAAACCGGCTCATCGAGCTGATGCACGACTTCGTGCTCTTTGACGGCGGCATAAAAAAGCTCCCCCGTTTTCACCAGTATTTCGCAATCAAAGCAGCACAGGAATATGTCCGGCAGCACAGGGGAGGGATCATCTGGCACACCCAGGGGAGTGGCAAAAGCATTGTCATGGTGCTGCTTGCCAAATGGATTCTGGAAAACAACCCCAACGCCCGCGTGGTTATCGTCACCGACCGCGACGAGCTGGATAAACAGATCAAAGGCATATTCAATGATGCGGGAGAGGAGATCAAACGCACCACCAGCGGCAGAGAACTGATGAGCTGTCTCGGACAGGCGAACCCTCGCCTCCTTTGTTCCCTTGTCCATAAATTCGGGCGCAAGGGAGTTGACAATTTTGATGCTTTCATAAAGGATCTGGAATCCCAGCCCGGAAAAACCGTGAGCGAGGTTTTTGCCTTCGTGGATGAGTGCCACCGCACCCAGAGCGGGAAATTACACCGGGCTATGAAGGCAATAATGCCGAATGCGGTCTTTATCGGTTTTACCGGCACGCCACTGCTCAAGAAAGATAAACAGACCAGCCTGGAAGTCTTTGGCGGATATATCCACACCTACAAATTCAGCGAAGCGGTGGAGGATAAAGTTGTCCTTGACCTCGTCTATGAAGCACGGGACATCGACCAGCGTCTTGGTTCCGAGCAAAAAATCGATGCCTGGTTTGAGGCAAAGACCAGAGGGCTCAACGACTGGCAGAAGGACGAACTTAAGAAACACTGGGGCACCATGCAGAAATTGCTCAGTTCACGTTCTCGCATGGACCGGGTGGTAAGCGATATCATCTACGACTTCGGCGTACAGCCCCGCCTGTCCAGCGAACGCGGGAATGCCATTCTTGTAGCATCAAGCATCTACGAAGCCTGCAAGTACTTCACCCTCTTCCGGAAGACACCTTTCAAAGGCAAATGTGCCGTGGTAACCTCTTACAACCCGCAGGCTCAGGACGTGACAAAAGAGGATACTGGCGCAAATACCGAAACTGAAAAAGAGTTCATCTACAACACCTACACGGAGTTGCTCAAAGATATCGAAACCAATCCGGGAATGACAAAGACCGAGACCTACGAAGAGGAAGCAAAGACCCTTTTCACCAGAGAGCCGGCTAACATGAAGCTACTGATCGTTGTGGACAAGCTACTTACCGGTTTTGATGCCCCTCCCTGTACCTATCTCTACATTGACAAATCAATGAAGGATCACGGTCTGTTCCAGGCTATCTGCCGTACTAACCGGCTGGACGGAGAGGACAAACTTTTCGGTTATATTGTAGACTACAAAGACCTGTTCAAAAACCTGGTCAATGACAAAGGAACCGGAGCACTTCAGGTCTACTCTTCCGAACTTGACCGCAGCGCAGGCGGTGTCGATCCGGATGTTTTGATGCATGACCGCCTGAAAAAAGGTAGGGAACGCCTTGAGAATTCCCTGGAGGCTCTTGCCCTGCTCTGCGAATCTGTCGAGCCGCCTAAAGGCGAACTTGAGTACATCCACTACTTCTGCGGCAATACTGAAATCCCAACCGACCTCCAGGAACACGAAACACAACGTGCTGCCCTCTACAAGGCTACTGCTTCGCTGGTCCGCTCTTATGCCAACATTGCCGACGAACTGGAAGCCGCAGGATACGGCAGTTCAGACATCGCTCGCATAAAGCGGCTGCTGGAACATTACCTCAATATCCGCGAAATCATCCGTAAGGCAAGTGGGGAAAGCCTGGACCTGAAAGCTTACGAAGCGGACATGCGCCATCTCATCGACACCTACATAGAGGCAGCCGAGCCCAGAAAAGTCTCCTCCTTTGAAGATATGCCTCTGCTCGAAATGATAGTAAAAACAGGCATTGACAAAGCTATCGTAACCCAGCTCGGCGGATTGGAAGGAAACAGTCACGCTGTCGCAGAGATTATCGAGAACAACGTCCGAAGCAAAATAATCAAAGAACACCTGAACGACCCGGCCTACTATGAGAAAATGTCTGCTCTGCTGGATGAGATTATAGCCGCCAGGAAGGCTAAAGCCATCGAGTATGAAGAATATTTAAAACGGATTGCTGACCTGGTAAAGCAGGTGGAAGCAGGCCATGAAGACGATATCCTTGAGGTGCTTAAGACAAGCCCCGCGCTGAGGGCGCTCTACAACAACCTGCAAAGCGACGGAAGATATTCCGAGGATCTGGCAAAAGAGAGCGGAGAATACGTAGTCCCCGGAGATCAGGTGCTTGACCTGGCCCTGAAGATCGACGAAACGGTAAAGGAAGTGCGGTCCGATGACTGGCGCGGCGTTGAGCCTCGCGAGCGGGCGATCAAGCAAGCCCTGTACGACATCCTGCATGACATCGCCGAGGTAGAGCGTATCTTCATCATTATCAAGGCACAAAAGGAATACTGATGACCACGCAGATAGAACTCGGGGATATCACTGTAGACGTGGTGCTCAAAGATATCAAAAACATTCACCTGAGTGTGTATCCGCCCAACGGCAGAGTCAAAATATCTGCTCCCCTGAGAATGGATATGGATACTATTCGTGTTTTTGCGATTTCCAGGCTGGGCTGGATCAAGCAGCAGCGGAAAAAGTTCCGGGAACAGGCACGTGAAACTCCGCGTGAGTACCTTGACCTTGAAAGCCATTACGTGTGGGGAAAGCGCTATTTGCTCAAGGTGATCGAAGTCTGTGAAGCACCGTCGGTCGAATTAAAACACAATAAGATGATCCTGCGGGTGCGTCCCGGAACAGCCGATGAAAAGAAGCAGGCTGTTGTTGATGCCTGGTATCGAGAGCAGCTCAAGAAAGCTATACCCCCGTTAATTGCCAAATGGGAACCACTTATGGACGTGAAGGTGGAACGGTTCTTTGTGCAACGGATGAAAACAAAATGGGGAAGCTGTAATCACAAAGCCCGTAACATCAGGCTCAACACCGAACTTGCCAAGAAGCCGCCGGAATGTCTCGAATACATCATAATACACGAAATGACACATCTGCTGGAACCGACACATAATTCTCGCTTCATTGCGTTAATGGACCGGTTCATGTCAAAATGGCAATTCTACAGGGATAGATTGAATCAGTTACCGGTCAGCCATGAGAACTGGATTTATTGACACAATTTATCTGGAATTTCGTTTCCAATATCCAACCGCATTTTCATGTGAACAAATAAAAAATTTTGAATATAACGTTCACAATTCAGACTATCTCCGCTGCCTTCTTTTTAGACGCTTCAAACGCGTCTTTTGCCCCGGACTCGGTAAGCCCGGCTCCCATTGCAATTTTAAGGGCGGTCTCATCGGTGATCAGGTCCTCAGGGGCATGGGTATCCGTGTTCACCACAAGCGTTGCTCCGAATTCGAGGGCAAGCCTTGCAACGTGGCCATTAGTCCTGTTGTGCCCGTTTCTAGTGGTAATTTCAAGGAGAACGTTGTTATCTGCCGCAGTCCGGACATCTTCTTCGGAGATAAGGCCCGGGTGGGCAAGGATATCAACATATTCACAGGCAGCTGATGCTGCATTTGTCCCGGGGGCAACCGGTTCGTAGATTGTTTCCCCGTGTACGACCACGATTTCTGCGCCCAGCTCTTTTGCTTTCTTTGCCATGGGAGCAATCTTTCTCGGAGGGACGTGCGTCAGCTCGACTCCTGTCAGGACGCGGATATCCCACTCTTCCTCCAGGTACTTTGCTTTCTTTGCAGCATCAAGAAGCTGTTCGAGGTTCGTATAGTCTGCGTGGTCGGTAATTGCAATGGCCTCGTAGCCGTGAATAACGGCCCGCCGGACAAGTTCACTGGGGAGCAGTTCCCCGTCGCTGAAAATCGTGTGAGTATGAAGATCAATCAACTGGATCACCGTGTTTGAAAAAACTCAGGTTTTTCTCATCATTATATAGTTCACCTTGAATATATATACTTTCTTCGCAAGATATAGTTCTGGTATTTATTAAAGGCTTATTCAGATTCTAATGATAAGGTTTTTTCCTATTCTCATGCTAAGGACTTGTTAAGTATCCTCACGATAAGGGCCTATTAAGTATTTTCATAATTCCAGGGATTTACTCGTTTTTCTCGGAATTCCCGAAGTTTCCAGGAGCCTCAGCCTTTTCAGGAGCTACAGCCTTTTCAGAGGCCTCAGCTTTTTCAGGAGCCTCAGCCTTTTCAAGCCTTTCTTCGACATCGGCAAAAGCAAAGTTAGGTTTGACATCTGCTATTTTGATGCGGACTTTTTCTCCGACTTCAACTTCCTTTACGAAGACAACAAACCCTTCAATGAGAACAGCCCCGTCTCCGCTTGAGCCGAGCTTTTCGATATCAACAACGAATTTGTCGCCTCTCCTGAGAGGAGCCGTGAGGAACTTTTTTCCGATAATGTAGATCTCCGCACTCTGCGACCTTGAAGCCTGAGGGGAATAAGCCTTGACGTGGACAAAATTGTCCCTGACTTTTTTGAGGTAATCGTTGAACATGTCGCCCTGAAAGACCTTGACCACAAAGTTGCCTTTTGGCTTGAGGATCTTTTTTGCGCACTCAAGGGCTGAGGTAGTAAGTTCGATTGACCGCGCATGGTCGTAAGACCAGTTTCCTGAAAGGTTCGGGGCTGCATCACAGAGCACAACATCCGCTCCTTTTTCCCCGACAGCCCTGATTATCTTCTTGATAGTCGAGTCAGCGTTTATGTCACCCATTATGGTCTCGACTCCTTCGATAGGAGCTATCCGCTGCAGGTCCACACCCAGGACCTTCCCTCCGGAAAGCTGTTTTGCAACCTGAAGCCACCCCCCCGGAGCCGCACCTAAATCAACAACCGAGTCTCCCCGCTTGATAACATTATGCTTCTCATTAATCTGCTTGAGCTTGAAGGAAGCCCTGGACCGGTATCCTTCCTCTTTTGCCTGATGATAATAATAATCTCTTCTATCTCTTGCCATTGCTTACCTTCCCGCACTGAAAGCTCATATAGCTTGCGCAGAAGTCTTATTTCCTGATCTTAAATTTGCCGATCTCAAAGGAAGAATGAATTTTAAATAAAAGTAAGATAAATTGGCTAAATAAATATATAATTGTTGTTATTTAAAAATAAAAGAAGTTTATTTCTCACGTTTAATCAGTTTCTGGACAGTCTCACCATGTTATTAAAAAACAACGGAGAATCTGTTGAAAAAATTAAAACTTAATCCATGACCTGATAGAAGCATTCTACTTAATTTTGCAGTTTTTTCTACTGGCTAATAGACAAAACGATAATGCTTCTGAATCGATTTGATCCCTGATATCTTCACATATGTTCGAGGAAATTTTCAACCTGTATATATAAATGCTTACTATGCTAGTTCCAATACAAGTTTAAAATGTGTACATTAGAACTTGCTTATATATAATCAACCGACAGAATTTATGAACAAGTTTAGTCATTGGATTATATGAAGTTATTATGACATACAATGCAAGAAAACCCGGAAAAAGTGTAAAATCGGAATGGAGAATGAGGGCTGCTGATTTTGAAACCGGTGAACCTTCAGAGGTTATCAGGTCGTATGGAGGACCCGAGAAAAAGGAGATAGTTGGGAAATGGATCAGTGACGAGGTGTATATCTCAATTAGCGGTATTAAAAGCCATGGAGGAATGCCCTATAAACTATGGACGAGAGACGAACCAATTCCAATATCTCCTACTGATGCTAGTATGCTGGTTAAAGCACATCTGATAAGACGCGTAAGAAAATAATTGTTAGCTTGTTAGATTAATATCTCTTACCGCTACCCAGGTTTTGTTGATAAGCAGGTTTTCGGAATAAACCCCACTGTAAACAATAATGATATCCGTATCATTTGCATTATCAATAGCACCCCGAATCTAAGTATAATCTGCATTTTTGACTCCTACCGTGATCACTTCCGCGGATACCGGAGTTATTGAAAAGAAAAGAAGCAACGTAATAAAAATGATTTTCATTTTCATAAAATTACCTTTTGAGATAAATTCGTAACTTATTTAACAGAATAGTGTCGCCTGTTATGGCATTGTTTATTATCTCCTGTATAGATTAAGAGTCCCTATCGCCGTTGTTGCTGACTGTGATGGTACTACATGCACGGTTTGTGAGGAGGACAAAGTTGAAGCAGGTGATAATAATATGGTTCATGTTTATTTACCTCTAAAAAAGAGTCTGAGAAGATTCTCAGATACACGGTTTTAGTCCTTTGTTGATGCATTCTCATAAAAAAAATTATTTACACATTTATCGATTTGTGAGTTATTGGATTTATAATATACTCTATCAATGTTAACAGTTTCATTGTCTACAATAGTAGTTCTTGTTATCCGAGAATCTCCATCAAAAAAATCTATTAAGTACAGATATCCATTGAGATCTTCCTGTTCGGCTTTTTCTGTAAATGAATAAGCTGAAATACAATTTATCAGGTTGTTTATCGTATTTTTATTTTCTATTTCAATTGAGTCTCCGGTTAGCCCGTTTTTGATAGATATTCTGGTGATATTCTCATTGCTAACACTTGTTATTTTGTGACCCGTATTTTTTTCATGTAAATCTGGAAAAAATGACGTGAAAAATAATAAACCTGCTATAATAAAACACAAAATTAACATGACTGCCTTTGTCTGTTTAGCCAAATTTTGCATCCCCGATTGTCTTTATCTGTTTAGCCAAATCATTCATCCTTAAATGTCAATAAAAACAAAAAAAGTAAAAAGGATGTTTTGGTGCATACTCTAAGACTTTTCATTACTCAATATACACCATATCATCAATGTAATTATCTACAAGCACATTGACGTTATTGTCTCCCCATCCATTATTGACTATAATATAATATTGTGGATCAACATATGGAACTGTGAGTACATAGTATCCATGCGCTATTATCCAGTGCTCATCAAATGTTGGATGGTTATCCGTGTCAACAATTACAGGTTTATTTGAATTGATGAGAGACTGAATTATCACAGTGAATCTACATGTTCGTCAATTGTTTCCAGCTCAATAGGAAAATCAATGACATCATAGTAAACTTCATCAACTCGCATAATTTTAGAGTCTACAATAATTATTCTCGAAATTTTATTGGAACCGCTGTAAAAATCTATTGTATAACGATACCCACCCAAAGTCTCTTGATTATCCATTTTTTCCAATGAATACCTATCAAGATGATTTATTAATCCTGTTATTTTGACTCCATCATCTGTTGTACTCAGTTCTCCATTTAGTCCATTCCTGACTGAAACTTTTGAGATCATGTGTCGATCCATATCTGTCAGTTCAGTGACCCTTTTCCCTTCAGTTTGATTTGATACGCAACCAGAATAAATGACTGTACTACACAGAATTAAACATAAAATTGAATTGTTCACCATTTTGTTCATTTCAATCTTCTCTTTGATTAACAAACAAGATAATCATCCACAAACACATTTGAACATTACATATTCCTTTTTATTGACTTCTTATAAGTTTTCTGGCCAGATCATCAAACTGACTATTTTTATACTCGTTTCAAGTACGCAATTATTCCCTTAGCTTCGGTTGTTAGAGACCACGGACAGAAAACTTATATGAATTATAGTTGCAGCTGGTGTTTATTGGAATGAAAAAAATTTAGAACTTGCGCAGCTGATCATTTTTTTCCCCTCAAAAGAAAGTTCAAAATATGGCGTCGTACGATTGTCCGGCTGAAATGGGTAACTGGTATTTTTTTACAGGACAGTAATTTCTTCAATTCTGGCAATGTCAAATCTCGAGACTTTGCATAACACTTTATCTTCAATTTTTGCCCTGTTGTATGGAGACAGATAACTATTATACTATATGGAGACAGGCTCGTTACAATTAAATATGCCTTCTAGAATTCTGAAAGATGAAAATGCAACTGTCAAAAAACGAACGAGAAACAATTTCATATAATCTTACCTCCGAATCTGTGAAACTTGGCATACTTCTTGCAATTGTAGGAGGATTTCTGGACACTTATACATTCATAGGGCGAGGCGGTGTTTTTGCCAATGCACAGACCGGGAATGTTGTCCTCGTTGGTATAGAGGCTGCAGCAGGAGAGTGGGAACAGGCAATGTTTCACGCAGTCCCCATTTTGGCGTTTATAGTCGGAGTAGTAGTCGCCGAGATGATAAAAAAACCTTCAATACGCCTGTTCATTCCGGATGCCGAGAGGGCAGTCTTAATCCTTGAAATTGCGGTCCTTTTTGTCATAGGCTTTATACCCTACACAAGCCCGGATATTATTGTAACTGTTGCAGTTTCGTTTGTCTCTTCGGTCCAAATCTCTTCATTTCGCAAATTGGTAGGTTCCCCATATAGCACAACAATGATCACTGGGAATTTACGCTCAGCAACGCAGGAAGCTTATATTGCTTTTACAAAAAGAGACTGGAAATCAGCTCTGCGAGCAGTCCGATACTCTATAATCATCGCTGCCTTTTTAGCAGGAGCTATTTCGGGAGGGGTATTAACATCACTTATTGGGACTAAAGCAGTATGGGTGGCTGTAATTATATTAATCGGATCCGTAATTTTGTTCAGTATAGACGAACGTAAGAATAAATATACCGGTACTGTGGTATAAAGGCCGATTGGATAATTTATCAAAGATTAACAAACTATTGACAATCGGAAACAGTCTGCGGTCGCATTTGTAAATTACCCAAAATTCTTGATAATAATGTCAAAGCAGATACCGTCTTGAGCTTAAAACCGTCCTCAGTATCTCCTCTCCCCCCGTTTTCTCAACTTTAATATCAGCCGGCTTTTCGATGATTTCCAGGTTGAGAGGCAAACGCCTCTGAGCTTCCTTTATGAGCTGGGCATCCCCGTTCAGAATAACGCAGTTGATAGGAGAGTTTTCCTCAAGGATGTTATCCAGGGTTTCAAAGAACTTGTCCATATGGTGGGCAATATCCTCTTCTCTTAGGCGTTCGAAACGGCGCTGGGAAAAGCCTCCTTTGCTGTGCTTTTCTTTAACGCTGCTTTTGATGAACTCTTCCTTATCAAAAGCCCGGGCATCCGGGGCAAAGCCTATGAAGGATTCGCCTGCGTGCAGGACAAGGACGAGCATGCGGAAATCGATGTTAAGGATTTCTTCAAGGGGGACGGTTTCAAAACTGCCCTTAAGGTGCCAGGCCGGAAAGGAAACAGGGACCGGAGGGACTATGGCTTCGGAAATCATGCGGTGCAGGTCGTAGAAAAAGACCAGGCCGGTCTCAGGGTCAAGTCGGTCAAGCAGGGAACGGGTTTCTTCTCCCAGGAAGCTGAGGGTCTTTTCTGGAAGCACGGCTGAAAGGCGAGTTCCGTAGGGCAGATAAACGGTTAAAAGGTCATTTGCAGGGGAGTGAAAAGAGTTTAGTTTTGACAGATAAGCTTTGATTGCGGCAGAGCTCAGGGTTTCAATTCCGCGGAACTCCAGCTTACCCCCGGACTCCTCCCTCAGGGTCTCAAGTTCGTGGGAAAGGGTATGGATCCGGACAAGTTCCTGGTTCAGGCGCGATTCGGCTTCCTGCCTGTCCGCAACTGCCTGTCTTGCAAGGGCTTCTTTCTTTTCGAGCTGGTTTTTAGTACCCTGGAGGGCATGTTCGAGTTCGGCTATTCTGGAGTTAAGCCTTTCAACCTCAAGTTCCAGCCGCTCTTTTCCGGAGATTTTTCCTATAATGGTGCCAAAACCTTTTTTCCCATCTGCGGCAACTTCTCTTTTTGCAGCTTTCTTATCAGTCATATGCTTTCCTAATCCTCGTACTGGTTGCAACAATAATGTACCGTACAATCAAAAAATTCCCAGAACCAACTGACGGTATAATATTAGCAATACCATATTAAGTATGCGAATTACAGTAGCTAAAACATCATACGCTTAATACGGAACTTGTGAGATTAATACGAAACTTATGACGTAAAACGAGGATTAAACTCCCGGACCTTCCTGAGAGTATGGACCGTATTTCCGGAGAAACTTGCTAACAAAATTGATCCTCTAGCGGATTCAATCGATCCTTATATTTCGAAAGTTTTAAGAATATCGTATTTAATGTCACTGTGATTTCAGGATTTTTTTAAAAAAAGAGAGCTCATTTCCATACATAATTCTTATCGATTATTTCGGTGCCTGAATGAAAAAACCATTGAAAGAGTCTCAGAAGCAGGAGGATCGGATGAAGCCTGACCGGAAAAATCCAAACGTTTCCGGACCGGAACCTGAGAATTCAGGTCAAAACGGGCCGGATGAAGCAAAGTTGAGAGATTGGACGGACAGGCAAAATCCTGACCGGACAAAGGCTGAAAAAATTCACCCTACCCTCTGGATCCAGGGACAGAAGAATTCTTCCCTTGCCGGAAAAACGATTGCCCTGGGTGTTACCGGGAGTATAGGAGCGGTCAGGGTAGTTGAACTTGCAAGGGAACTGATCAGGAACGGGGCAGAAGTCCATGCAGTCATGACCGAAGCTGCACGGCATATCCTGCACCCTGACGCCCTGCACTATGCTACCGGAAACCCGGTGATTACGGAACTCGGAGGCAGGGTGGAGCACGTGGAGTTTTGCGGGTTCAAGGGCAGGGCAGACCTCCTCCTTATAGCCCCGGCAACGGCGAACACCATCGGGAAAATAGCGTACGGAATAGATGATACCACGGTTACTTCTTTTGCAACAACAGCGCTTGGTTCCGATGTTCCTCTCATGGTCGTCCCCGCAATGCATGAATCCATGTACAGGCACCCGGCCGTGGTTGAAAATGTGGCAAAGTTGAAAGGCTGGGGGGTTTCCATGGTGGGCCCGAAGTTCGCAGAAGGCATTGCAAAAATTGCCTCAAACGAAGAAATCGTGCTTGAGGTCGAAAGGGCTCTTGGAAACCGGAGCCTGGAAAACCGGAAGGTGCTCATAACGGGCGGCTCCACTGCCGAAAGCCTTGACCCCATCCGTATCCTCACCAACCGGGCTTCCGGAAAGACAGGCAGGGAACTCGCCCTTGAAGTTTACCGCTGCGGAGCTGATGTGACCCTTGTGCACAGGGACAGGCTCGGGCTTGCAGGGATTAAAGAGGTCTTTGCCGAAAGCGCTGAGGAAATGACCGAAGCCGTGCTTTCGGAACTGGAAAAAGGATACGATGCCCTGATCAGTTCTGCGGCAATTGCGGATTATACGGCCGAACCTTCTCCTGAGAAGATCAAATCGGGAGGAGAATTTGTGCTTAAACTGAAACCCACTCGAAAACTGATAAAGGAGTGCAGGGAAAAACACCCTGACCTGGTGATCATAGGTTTTAAAGCCGAAACAGGAGTCGGGAGAGACGAACTCCTTAAAAGGGCAGCTGCAACCCTAAAAGGAACAAAACTCGATCTGATTGCAGCAAATGATGTAGGAAAAGGTGGAATGGGTACGGAAGAAAATGAGCTTTACCTGCTTGGAAAAGGCGAACCCAGGCATATAAGCGGAAACAAGCGCAAGCTTGCAGCCTGTATCCTTGAGGAGCTTACCGGAATTTTAAACTCACGACAGGAGCCCTGAGCACCTGATTATTCGGGAAGAAAAAAACCAATAGGAACTGTATAGTGCCTGATCTGCCATACCGGCTGATCCTGCAAAGTGTCCTGCACAATATCTACAAAATAGAAATGAACTTTGAAAATTAGCTTTAACAACAAAAAGGCGTTTTATATGTATACATATGAAAGTGAAGGGGCAGACTTTTCAGCAAAAG
Source organism: Methanosarcina siciliae T4/M (assembly GCF_000970085.1). NCBI lineage: Archaea > Methanobacteriati > Methanobacteriota > Methanomicrobia > Methanosarcinales > Methanosarcinaceae > Methanosarcina > Methanosarcina siciliae. The sequence continues at coordinate 1,147,899 of NZ_CP009506.1, forward strand.
CATACGCTCCAGGACATATCACAGGGTTTTTTCAGATTCATGAGCATAAAGACCCTCACCGCAAGGGATCTACCGGCTGTGGAATTGTTCTGAATGGAGGAGTTACGACCGAGGTAAAGGTTGGAAAATCCGTGGAAAAGACCGAGATCTTCCTCAACGGCAAGAAGGTTGAAGGCAAGACCACCCGCACAGTGATGGATATGTTAACCGATGTTCCTGTAAAAGTAAAGAGCTGGGCGGAAATCCCTGTCGGATGCGGGTTCGGAGCCTCGGGAGCAGGAGCGCTCGGAGCGGCTTATGCCCTGAACAGAGTACTTTCCTTAAACCAGACCGTAAAAAGCCTGACCGAATATGCCCATGTGGCTGAAGTTATTAACCGCAGCGGGCTTGGGGACATTGCTGCCCAGTCCAATGGCGGAGTGGTAATCCGGCTGCAGCCCGGAGGCCCCGAATTCGGGAGAGTAGACAGGATTCCTGCTCCCGAAGCCAGAGTTTTCGGTATTGCGCTCGGAGAGATTTCTACGGACTCTGTCCTGACAGACGAAGTAAAGGCAGGAAAGATTAACGCTGCAGGAAAAATTGCGATGTCCGAACTGCTTAAAAAACCCACTCTTGAAAACTTCATGCATCAGGCAAAAACTTTTGCCAGCAGTACGGGCCTTCTGAGCAGTGTGGCAAAGGATGTTATTGAGGCTGCACATGCAAGCGGAGGAATGGCTTCCCAGGCAATGCTTGGAGATACGGTTTTTGCAATCGCCCCCTACGCCCAGGAATTCCCGCTCTTCGAAGCCCTTCAGGAATTCGGGCAGGTCCTGGAATACGGGATCAGCACCTGTGTACCGAAATTACTTTATGACTGAACTTCAGGCCGAGCTCTTAATGTCTTGACGCTTTTTGAGCTGTTCGGATAAAAAAATAAGATAACAGTACCGGATAACAATTACCAGATAATCATTATCAGACCAAAAAAGGTAAGCGACAGATATGACCGATATACCCCAAGACCATCCGAGGTACGAATCCCTGCTGGCCCGTGAAAAGGTTGCAGCCGGGGTTAAAATGGGAATTACGAGTATCCAGGGGCTTATTGCCCAGGGGAGAGGCGAGAGCTTTGACTACCTTATAGGCGAGCGCAGCACGGAATCTGCCCTGAATGCGGAAAGGGCAGCAGCTGCCGCACTGCTTCTGGCGAAAAACCCGGTTATTTCCGTAAATGGGAACGTCGCAGCCCTGGCTCCCGAAAAAGTTGTTTCACTGGCAGACATTACCGATGCCAAAATCGAAGTAAACCTTTTCCACAGGACCGAGACAAGAGTACACCTTATAATAGAACAACTCAAAGCCAATGGGGCTTCCGAGGTGCTCGGGAAAAATCCGGATGCGAGCCTCGAACTCTCTCACGCCAGGCGGCTGGTAGAAAGCCGGGGGATATATTCCGCAGACGTGGTGCTTGTCCCGCTGGAAGATGGAGACCGCTGTGAGAAACTTGTAGAAATGGGAAAGACCGTCATAACAATTGACCTGAACCCTCTTTCGCGGACCTCAAGAACCGCCACTATATCAATCGTGGACAACCTTACAAGAGCTCTTGAAAACATGACAGAACTCGCGCGGGAAATGAAAAAGGAGAGGAAAGAAGAACTTGTGAAGCTGATAACCACTTACGAGAACAAAAAAGCCCTCTCCGGGGCGATTTCCGAAATTCAGGAACACCTCAAGACTTTGTCCGCCGAAATAGAATACTGAAAACAAAATACCGAAAGCGGATACTCACCTGAAAGCAGGATAATTACATGGACCTTATAGAAAAAACAAGGGAATTTGCAGCTACTTTTCACGAAGGGGAGCCTAGTTCCCACGATATGTCCCACATAACCCGTGTGGAAACCCTCTGCCGGGAGATCCAGAAAGAAGAAGGAGGAGACCTTCTCATTCTCCGGCTCGCAGCTCTTCTGCATGACGTGGGGGTTATCAAAGAACACGAAGAAGGAGGAGACCATGCCGTCTACAGTGCAGAGATAGCTACCGAATTCCTGGGAAGGGCAGGTGTTGAAAAAAAGACTGTTGAAGCTGTGGCATACTGCATCCTGACGCACAGGTTCAGCGGAGGGAAAAGCCCGGAAATAATAGAAGCCAGGATCCTTCAGGACGCCGACAGGCTCGATGCCCTGGGCGCAATCGGAATTTTCAGGTCCATTCTTTCAATGGGGGCTCTCCGGATGCTGAAGCACACAACAGGCCTGGATAAGGGAAGTTCAAAAAAGACTGTCTACATCAATGACCCTGTTGAAGGCTTTAACGAATACATGCACTACAAGCCCTTCAAGATCCTCGATAAGTTGAATACTGATACTGCAAAGAGGATTGCAGAAGAAAGGCTGAAGATAATGCGCCTCTACCTTGAGGCGTTAAATATTGAAGCAGAAATCTGTGAAAAGGGTTTCTAAAAAGGTATCCTTTTCATATTGTGTGGGAGAAAGTGTTATGTCCTGAATAATTTTACAGATTCAAAATCATTTAATATTTTGATACATGATATAATGTTGATACATGATATAATGTCGGGTGGCTCAAAAGGTTAATTTTGAGGAAATTGCAATTCCATTATAGTGCTATAGAATGACCGTATAAAACGAAACAATTTATTTGAAGTGGAAGTAAATAATAGGTCATCTGTGTCCGAGACTCACACTAATAAAAAATAAAAAAGCGAAATAATTTAGGGATAAAACAGACTCTTATTAGGTACTACCGGTACTACCGGAAGGCATTACAGTCAATACCTTCTCATTCATTTTAAGCTCGTTTTCTATTCTTCTTTCATCGCTTTCCCAAATCCAATTCTTAGATCCATCTCCAAGAGTAATACAGCACAAGACGGAATTTTTCACCTGAAGATTATTTTTTTCCAGTAGTGCAAGGAAATTTTTATCCTGAACAGCTTGTTCCGTGACCGTAATTATATAATGATTTCCTTTTTTGATATCATGGTATATAGGATCAGTCCAATTCTCATCTTTTCTTAATTCATTTCTTACATCCATTCTTTTATCCGCATCTACCACCAGGTAGTACCTTTCTGGCTGAAGGTCAGAATCATATTCTATGGTGTTCATAGTCGTATTGTATTTTTCAAGAATAGCTTTAACTTCCTGTTCAGCAGTTCCATCTTCAAATTCAATTAATAAATGATTTACTCTCGTATCTGGAGATGCGGTCAGCACCTTTTCATTCCTTTCAAGCTCATTTGCAATTTGGTATGCATCTTTCTGCGGAATACTACCATTCTTAGATTCATCTTCTAAACGAATATAACAATAGACGGATTTTTTCACTGGAAGATTGTTTTTTTCCAGTATTGCGAGGAAATTTTTATCCTGAATAGCTTGTTCAGTTACCGTAATTATATAATTATTTCCTTTTTTTATAGGGCCAGTCAAATTTTCCTCATCTACCAATTCCTCTATATCTATTGTTTTATCTCTATCTAATATCATGTAGTATCTACTTGGCATAATATCAGAATTGTAATCTATGGTGTTTACAGTCATGTTGTAGTTTTCAAGAATGGCTTTAACTTCAGGTTCAGTAGTCCCCTCTTCAAATTCGATAAAAAAGCCAGCTACTTTTTTTCCTTGGAACGGTGTTTTCGTATCAACCGGTACCTTTGTGTCAACTGAAGCTTTCATATCAACCGGCATTTTCATATCAGCTGATGCGTTTACAAACAATCCCAAGAGTATTACAAGAGCTAGAAAAAAAATAAAAACAGCAATTTTTTTGCTGATTTTACTCAAATTACCACCTTCTAAAAAGTGAGGAGTTTTTAACTCCTCACATATACACGGTAATCTTCTGAACCAAATGCTTCCATATAAGAATGACCATAATCCTCAGGGAGTGGATCGTCGATTGCCAAATATCTATCCGGATAATCGTATAAGTATCCACTACAAACTCGAGAATGGTCCGAAGCTATACTTACATAAGGTCTATTATTGTTAATTTCAGAAATCGCTTGATCAAACGTAAAGACTGTAACATAGGTTGAATGAGGTTTATTTAGTCCCGTGGATGGTTGATAGTAATTTACCTGGTTATTATTATAAACACCCCCGCCAATCTCATAACCTGGACCCATCTTTTGATATATGAAATCTTGGGTATGAGATACATTATAATACTCAGCAATCATTTGGCCACATGCTGGAGCACAGTAATGATCATTTTCTTGCCCATATAAAGTAGTATCGAGATAATAACTTGTACTTCTTCCCACTATTGTTGTATCGTCACTAAGTTTTTTGATATCTTCTTCAGTGACTGGCAAATTAATATTAACTCCCTTATTAGTTGCTGCTTGTTCTATAGATTTAGTAAGTTCATTACTTTTTTGCCACTTTATTAAATTCTCGTCTATTTCACTCTTAGACATCTGTTCATAGATTGAGCAAACTCCAGGTTTTGTTTCAGCTATGGGTTTATCTGGTATCACATCAAGAGTATATGCATCTATAAATATCCTATATTCGTCTCCTGTAATCTTGTCTTTTACTACGGTCATTGCCCCTATTTTGGGATAGCTATATACAACCATCTTAGTTGATTTGATTTCTCCAGTTGGGTAATTGTTTTTGGCAGTTTCTATTGACTTTTCCATAACTTCAATCATGTTAAACGGTATCGGGTTAAATTCGATGACTTGGATTGGCTGCCCCAATGTTTTATTGGCACCAACGTCGATTTTACCTATTGTTTTATTATTTTCATATACTGAAAACTGATAGTACAACTTTTTACCACTTGGATCGTAAAGCTCCAGTGGTTTGGGATCAATAGATGCCCCTTCCCAGCTTCCGAACTTTTGTGTGTCGGTTGCTATAAACCTTATCATGCGCGTATTTGCATGCTTAAAAGCTTCTTCTGCAGTTATGCTATAATTGTTTTCTTCCTGTGCGTTAACTGGTACTAACACCATACCAACCAGCAGTATGGCTAAAATTAGCATACATATTCCTGAGTCATTTCTTGTTCTCATGCCTTTACCTCGTGGATTTTTACCCAAGAGGCAGGATCAGGCAAGCTTTAAATATTCACAAAGCTAACACTAATCATGCCTCCGGGCAACGCGGAGTTCAAATGTACTTTCCAGAGCAAATTTGAACTCCACTAAACATCTTTTTAATGTTCATTTTTTTCATGAACTTACTCTTATAATTAATTTGTGGGCAAATCATCCAACTGATAGTATAGGTAAACATAAATCCGAGCTCTTTGAAGATTTGTATGGCTATTAGATTGATAGTTAGATGATTTGGCCATAAAAATTAAGTAAACTGTCTTGACAAGTGTTAAAAAGAGGGTTAATAATGTCTAGAAAGATATTTTTTGACTATACTGGCAACTTTGCTTTTTCTATCTGCCATACGGGAGGATATAATCGTTGGTTCCTGCCCACCTCAGGAAGAGCTCGAAAAACTGGATGATGCTATCGACGTGAGTGGGGCGGATAGGACTCTTACCTTCGAGGAATTTCCCCTGTCGTTCAAGATTGCTTACATAGCGGGATATCTTGTCGCTTTTGTTTCCTTATTTAAATTGGTTCCCGTAATTCGGGGTCAAATACAAGAAAACAGATACTTCTTAATATTCTGGAAAATTCTGAGATTACAAACAAGGAACTCTCAGAAAAGTTAAACTTGGACAAAAGTACTACTTACTGGCATATAAAGAGACTAAAAGAAGATAATATAATTTTTTAGTTTTGTTTTTTCTCAACTTTGTCTTTCGCCGGGTTTCGTGTGATCTCAGGACAACTTTTTTTAGGATAAGTACTTATTGCAGTTTAATCCTAACAATTTCTAACATGTTTCAGTTTATTTCCAACAAATTTCAGTTCATTGCCTGACGGATATGATCATATGGCTGACATAATCATAAAAAATGCTTACGTTTTAACGATGGACCCTGATTCTGGAGACCTTAAAAACGGGACCGTTGTTATCGAAGACGGAAAGATCACGGAGATCGGGGAGAAAACAAAAGAAAGTGCCGACACCGTGATCGATGCAAAGGGTTCGGTAGTGATGCCAGGGCTTGCAAACACACACACACATGCAGCAATGACCCTGTTCCGGGGTTATGCTGACGACCTCCAGCTTGCGGAGTGGCTTGAAAAAAACATCTGGCCTGCCGAATCCCAGCTGAAGGCCGAAGATGTATATAAGGGCAGCCTGCTCGCATGCCTGGAAATGATCAAATCCGGAACAACATCCTTTGCAGACATGTATTTCTATATGGACGAAACGGCAAAGGCTGTAGAGGCATCGGGACTTCGGGCTTCCCTTTCCCACGGCTTAATTGAGCTCTGGAACGAAGAAAAAGGAGAAACTGACCTTAAGGAAGGAAAACGCTTTGTCCGGGCCTGGCAGGGAGCTGCAGACGGCAGGATAAAAACCATGTATGGCCCCCACGCCCCTAATACCTGCTCGGAGGAATTCCTTATAAAGGTAAAAGAAGAAGCCCATAAGGACGGAGCAGGCCTCCATATCCACGTTCTGGAGACCGAAGCCGAGCTGAATGCGATGAAAGAAAGGTACGGGAAATGTTCCGTACACCTGCTTGAAGACATAGGGTTTTTCGGCCCTGATGTGCTTGCCGCCCACTGTGTATGGCTTTCGGACGGGGATATAGAGATTTTAAGGCAGAGAGGGGTAAACGTGTCCCACAACCCCATAAGTAATATGAAACTGGCATCCGGAATTGCCCCCGTGCATAAGATGCTGGAAAGGGGGGTGAACGTTACCCTTGGCACTGACGGCTGCGCCTCAAACAATAACCTTGACCTGTTTGAAGAAATGAAGACCGCTGCCCTCCTGCACAAGGTAAGCACAGGCAACCCTACCGCTCTTCCGGCCCGCCAGGTCCTTGAGATGGCAACCGTTAACGGGGCAAAAGCCCTCGGCACGGAAACCGGAATGTTGAAGGTGGGAAGGAAGGCGGACGTGATTATACTGGACATGAAAAAACCGCATCTTACTCCCTGTTTCGATGTCCCTTCCCACCTGGTCTATTCTGCAAAAGGCTGCGATGTCAGGACAACAATCGTGGACGGAAAAGTCCTTATGGACAATTACAGGGTACTTGCACTGGACGAGGAAAAAGTCATAGAAGAAGCCAGGACAGCGGCAGAAGAACTCGTAGCAAGGGTAAATGCCTGAAAGCATAAATCCGTGCCATACAACGCATAAGATATTGTTATTAAGATATTGTTATACAGGAATAATAAATACCTGAAAGCCAAACATAAGCACAGGTTTGATTCAATCTGCCGGCGAGCAGAGTTTCAATTTGAGTAAACTCACTGGATGGGTTTGAGAAATCAAAGTACCAGCTTTGTTCGTTACTTTATTCAGGCGATTACTGAGAACTAAGTGTATTAATAGTTTAATTTAAGCATTTATCTGAGAATTCAAACGTATCAAGTCTTTTAATTCAAGCATTATCTGATTGACGGGATTATCATGACCGAACAAGAACTTATAGAATCCGGAAACATGAAAATGGAATGGGCAAGAAACCACATGCCCGTACTTGCGATCATCAGGGAGAAGTTCGAGAAAGAAAAACCCCTGAAAGGACTTAAAGTCGGAATGGCCCTTCATGTAGAAGCAAAGACCGCAGTCCTTGTTGAAACGCTGGCTGCAGGCGGCGCACAGGTAGCTATTTCGGGATGCAACCCCCTGAGTACGCAGGACGATGTGGCAAGGGCTCTTGATACCCGAAACAATATAAACTGTTTTGCAAAATACGGATGCTGTACCAGCGAGTATTATGAAGCAATAGATAAGGTCCTTGATATAGAACCTGATATCACAATAGACGATGGGGCAGACCTTATATTCAAACTTCATAAGGAAAGAACAGAGCTGCTCCCTAAGATCCTCGGAGGCTGCGAGGAAACAACCACAGGAGTCCACAGGCTTCATGCCATGGAAAAGGACGGTGCCCTCAAGATGCCGGTAATTGCGGTAAACGATGCCATGACCAAATACCTCTTTGACAACCGCTACGGGACCGGGCAGTCAGCCTGGGACGGGATTAACCGGACCACAAATCTCCTTGTGGCAGGCAAAAACGTTGTTGTTGGAGGCTACGGCTGGTGCGGGCGAGGGGTTGCGATGCGGGCTGCGGGCCTGGGCGCAAATGTGATCGTCACCGAAGTAGACCCGATAAGAGCCCTTGAAGCCAGGATGGACGGGTACAGGGTAATGAGAATGGCAGATGCTGCAAAGCTGGGAGAGATCTTTGTAACGACCACCGGAAATCGTGATATTCTCACTGCCGAACACTTCAAGGTCATGCCGGACGGGGCAGTCCTTGCAAACTCAGGCCATTTCAATGTGGAAATCGATATGGAAGCCCTTGCGTCCCTTGCAAAATCCGCCCGGACTGTCAGGCACAATATCAAAGAGTATGATATAGGCGACAGGCGCATTAATGTTATAGCCGAAGGCAGGCTCGTAAACCTGGCTGCAGGCGACGGGCACCCTGCCGAAGTCATGGACATGAGTTTTGCAAACCAGGCACTTTGCGTGCGCTACATTGCCGAAAATACGCTTCTGAACGGAGTACACGGGGTCCCCAGAGGAATTGATACCTACGTGGCAAAACTGAAGCTTGAATCTATGGGCATAAGCATTGACGAACTTACTTCCAAGCAGGAATGTTATATGACCGGCTGGGAGTGCGGGACATAATTTGAAAATAAGCCGCAGAAGATCCTTATTTTATCAACTTTTAATTATTGACTTACTGGGCAATGGATGTAAATGCTTCTCGATCTTTATAAATGCGGCATATCCATTGCACTTGAATTTACTAATTTTAAAATAAAAATTAATGAGATTTTTCGCTTTTTTTTTGAGTAAGTCCGATTATAGTCCCATCTAACTTTTTAGTGTCTGAAAAAATCAATTATTAATAAGAGCCCATATTACCTAAGTATAAAGCTCAAGGATTTAAAGAGCCTGAAACTATATGCAATTTCTGTAAAATATTTTTTTGATTTGGTTGAAAGTATCTGCAAACCGGAAAGTCTGGTAGAAAATCAGACAAAAACCAAGTTTGAAGTCCCGGTAGAAAGGGATATGGGATGGATAAAAATCCAAGAATATCTGGCTTAAGGGTTATCGAGGATATAGCCTGGGGTACACATTTCTGCCAGTTTTACCAGACGCAGGAAGAGTTAATGGATATACTTTGTCCTTACTTGAAAGCCGGGCTGGAAAATAACGAACTTTGCATATGGGCTTTACCACAGGTTTTTGAAACAAAAAAAGAAGCAGCAGAACTTCTTAAAAAAACTTTTCCTGAACTTGATATTTATCTAAAAAAAGGACAACTAGAACTAATTTCTTACAAATACAGGTCTGCAGAAGAAGACAGGTCTAACCCAAAAAAAGCCGTAAGAAGCTGGATTGAAAAAAGTGATCGGGCTTTGCAGAAGGGCTACGATGGTTTGAGATTGGTTCAGGATATATCCGGGCTGAAAAACGATTTGGAGAACTTCATTGATTCTGATGAAGAACTGGATGAAGCCGTTGAAAACCGCCGCATAATAGCTCTGTGTACTTATTCTTCAGGCAAGTTTGATACAGGTGAAATCATACATGCGGCTCGGAATCATCAATTTGTTCTGGTAAAAAGGGAAGGAAAATGGGAAAAGATTGAAAATTACGGGATTAAAAGGGCAGAAAAAAGGGCTATCCGGGCTTTTAGAGAAGTAAAAACCAAATCAAAGGAAAAAAATGAGAATTTAGTGAAATTACTTGAGGAAAGGACAGCAAAGCTTGAAAAGGCTTATAAATCATTGGAAAAAAGTAAAAAATGTCTTTCTCAAGTCCAAAAAATGGTTCATATTGGGAAATGGGAATGGAATATCGTAACCAGGGAGTTATACTGGTCTGATGAAGTTTATCGTATTTTCGGACGTGATCCGAAAAAGTTCAAAGCAACTTATGATACCCTGTTAAGTTCTGTACACCCTGATGACCGGGAATATCTGGTTAATTCCATTAAGAAAGTTTTCAATGACAAACTACAGAATATAGATTATCGAATCATCCTGCCTGATGGAAAAGTACGCACGGTCCATACACAGGCAGAAATCATTTTTGATGAGAAAAACGTCCCTGTTCGAGTTGAAGGAATAGTTCAGGATGTTACTGAGTGTAAGAGGACAGAAGAGGCATTGCAAGAAAGAGAGGAGCAGTACAGAGCGTTCTTCGAGAACAGCATTGACGCCGTTCTTTTCACATCACCCGACGGAACTATTCATGCAGCCAATCCAGCCGCCTGTAAGATCTTTGGGATGGCCGAGGAAGAAATTATCGAAGGTGGAATAAATGGCGTATTAGATGTGTCTGACCCGAGAATCAGATCCGGATTAGAAGAAAGGGCCAGAAAAGGCAGGTTTAGAAGAGAACTCAATTTTAGACGGAAAGATGGTACAATTTTCCCGGGTGAGGTCTCTAATGCGTTCTTCAAAGATAAAAACGGTCTTGTTAAAATAGTGATGATCATCAGGGACATTACCGAACGTAAGCAGATTGAGGAAGCACTTCGGAAGAGTGAAGAACATTACCGCATGCTCTTTACAAACATGAGTGAGGCTCTCTTTCTTGGAGAACTCATCTGCGACAGGAATGGGAAGCCCCAAGACTATCGTTTCCTTGATCTGAATCCTGCTTTTGAACTCCATACAGGTATAAAAAAAGAACAGGTCCTGGGCAAGTTGCATCTGGAAGTGTTCCATGAAGCAAATCCCATGGTTCTTGAAAAGTACTTAGAAGTCGCTCTCTCAGGCAAACCGGCCCATTTTGAGTTTTTTACTCATTTAACCAACAAGTATATCGATATTTGTGTTTTCAGCCCTGAGAGAGGGAAATTTGCAGCGATTTTTAGCGATATTACCGCGCGCAAGCAGATGGAAGAAGCTCTTAAAAAAGCAAATGAGACTTTAGAAGAAAAAGTTAAAGAACGCACAGCAGAGCTTGAGAAGGCATATAATTCCTTAAAGGAAAGCGAAAAAAGTCTTGCCGAAGCTCAGAAGATGGCTCATATTGGGAGTTGGAATTGGGACCTTGTAACTAACGAACTTTCCGCATCCGATGAAATGTGTCGGATTTTCGGACTCAACTCCCAGGAATTCTATATGACTTATGATATATTTTTAAAGTACATGCATCCGGCCGATCGAGGCCGTATAAACATGGCCTATAAGGATATATTAAGTGGAACAAAAATTGTCGGTAATGATTATAGAATTTACCGGACTGATGGGGAAGAGCGCGTAGTCCACGTCCAGGGTAAAGTTATTTTTAGCGAGGAAAATATTCCCGTTAGAATGAGAGGAACAGTTCAGGATATCACTGAGCGTAAAAGAACAGAAAAGTCGCTTGAGTTAAGTGAAGAAAGATATCGTATAGTAGCGGAACAGACAGGACAGCTGATATACGACTATAATGTTGAGAAAGGTACTGCTGACTGGGCAGGCAACGTAAAAGAGATTACCGGAGACGGACCTGAGGCATATAAAAATTTTGATCTAAATTTCTTGCGGGCTCGTATTCATCCTGAAGATCTCAAAATATTCCTTGAAAAGTACGAAAAAATTCAGGCTTGCGGAGGCATTTACAGAACAGAATACCGTTTTAGAAAGAAAAATGCAGACTATATTTATATTGAAGATAATGGAGTCTGCCTGAAAGACGATAAAGGTAAGTTAAAAAGAATTATTGGAACAATTAAGGATATTACTGAGAGAAAAAAGGCAGAAGAGACCATTTCAAGTATAGAGGCTGTACGTAAAAAGGAAATACATCATCGCATTAAAAACAATCTTCAGGTAATCTCGTCTTTACTTGGCCTTCAGGTTGAAAAATTCAAAAATAGAGAACACTTTGAGAATCCAGAAGTTTTAGAAGCTTTCAGGGAGAGTCAGGACAGAGTCATTTCTATTTCCCTTATTCATGAAGAACTGCACGGATGCAAAGGGTCCAATGAATTAAACTTTTCTCCGTATCTTAAGAAGCTTGTTGAGAACCTTTTCCAGACTTATTGCCTTGGAGAAGTAGATATCAGCTTGGATATGGACCTTGAAGAGAATATTTTCTTTGATATTGATGTTGCAGTTCCTCTCGGGTTAATCGTCAACGAAATTGTTTCTAACTCTCTCAAATATGCATTTACAGGTAGAAATAAAGGAATAATCCGGATAAAACTCTGCAGGGAAGAAAATGGGGAATTTGCACGTAAAGTACCGGAGAACAAAAAAGAAGATCGTAAAAGTGAGGTCCCCAATTTTATAATAACTGTTTCAGATGACGGTATAGGACTGCCCGAAAATTTTAGTGTAGAAAGTTCCGATACTCTGGGCCTGCAATTAATATCTATCCTAACAGACCAGTTAGATGGCACCCTTGAATTAAAAAGAGACTCGGGAACCGAATTTGTTGTAAGGTTCTCAGCAACAGAGAAGGAGTGAGGATATTAGATAATTCATTCCTCATCATCTTTCAGGCCTTCTGTGTGCGCCACACTGCCGAGAATAAGTTTTTGAACTGAGCCGGTCAATGGTCCGAGGGGCCTTGACGCCTATGTGGCAAAGCTGAAACTTGAATTCCTGGGGCATAAGAATTTACGAACTCGCTTCCGATAGGAATGCCGCATGAATGGCTGGAGTAAGGCACATAATCGGAAAAGAAGCAGCAGAGAACAATTCTACCCTTTTTTAAATTTTTTAAAGTCTTTAATCCGGTAAATATAACGCCATTTCCACAAATTGAAATAGAAAATATTTACTGCACTTGAATTATAAAGTAAGATAAGAAAAATAACTAATTACTAATACTTATAATTGCATTTTATAGACCACAATACCTGTTGAGGGAATAGCTACTAAGAGAGTACCTGGAATCTTATTTTTTTAATAATTATCCAAATCGAAGATGGAGTTATCATTATTCCTCCTGAAACATATTTAATTATTTCAATATTTAAATAGAAAATTAACGTGAAATCAAACAATTTACGTGAATCAATAAACAGAAGAACCTTACATTCATTTCAAATCCAGACACAAATTATTGCAGAATGCAGTCAATAAACAGGGGCACTATTGAAATAAGCCAGAAGGGGTAGGAATGAAGGGGCAGCTGAGAAAGTCCGGTATCGATATTATTGGGGATGTGCCGTGGGGGACTCACTTCTGCCAGTTTTACCAGACAAAAGAAGATTTGATAGAGATTCTTGTCCCTTATTTCAGAGCAGGGCTGGAAAATAACGAATATTCTGTATGGATCACCTCAGAACCCCTGGAAACGGAAGAGGCAAAAGAAGCCCTTAGAAAGGCTGTTCCTGATATTGATGTTTACCTTGAGAAGGGGCAGATCGAAATTATTTCCTGCACTCACTGGTGTTTAAAAGATGGGATTTTCGATGAGGAGGACTTATTGGACAGATGGGCTGAAAAAATCGGTCAGGCCCTGAAGAATAGCTATGACGGTTTGAGAACGGCAACTAACGTTTCCTGGCTGGAAAAAAAAGACTGGAGCGATTTCGTTGCCTATGAAGAACAGGGAGATAGAGTCGTCAGTAACTGCCCGGTACTTTCCCTATGTACTTACTCCCTCGATAGATGCAATGCAAGCGAAATAATCGACGTCGTTGCCAACCATCAATTTGCTCTGATTAAAAGAGAAGGAAAATGGGATCAGATAGAAAGTCCCAAACGCAAGAGAGCAGAAGAAACAGCTCTTCAAGCCACAAAGAACTGGGAATTTACCTTTGATGCCGTGCCGGACCTGATAGCCATACTTGATACTGAATACCGGATTGTTCGTGCGAACAGGGCAATGGCAGCAAGACTGGGCAGAACACCGGAAGAGTGTGCAGGTTTAATCTGTTACCGTGTAATCCATGGGATGGACAAGCCTCCTTCTTTTTGCCCTTACAGGCAGTTAATTATGGACGGGGTTGAGCACACTGAAGAAGTTCGTGAAGATTCTCTTGGAGGAGATTTCATACTGAGTGTCTCACCACTGCATGATTCGGAAGGAAAACTTACCGGGTGCATCCACTTTGCCCGCGATATCACCGAACGGAAGAGGGCAGAAGAGGCAGTTCGTGAGGGTGAGGAACGGTTGCGCTTCGCGCTCGAAACCAGCCACACCGGCGCGTGGGACCTCGACCTTGTAGATCATACCGCCCATCGGTCGCTTGAGCACGACCGCATCTTCGGCTACGGACAACTTCTCCCGCAGTGGACCTACGAAATGTTCCTCGATCACGTAGTGCCTGAAGACCGTGCGATGGTGGACGAAAAGTTCCGCAAGGCCACAACTGCGTTCAGTGACTGGAGTTTTGAGTGCCGCATCCGGCGTGTGGATGGGAAACTTCGATGGATTTGGGCGGCCGGACGGCACCTGATGGATACCACCGGAAGCGTGCGCCGGATGGCAGGCATCGTCCAGGACATCACCGAGCGCAAGCAGTTGGAAGAACAGACTCGCCAGCGAGCCGAAGAACTAACAACAGTAATGGATACGGTGCCTGTTGCCATCTGGATCGGGCACGACCCGCTGAGTCGCAATATCACTGGTAATCGGATGGCAAACGAGCTCTACGAGGTCGATGTCGGAGAAAACGTCTCTGCGAACGTTACACCTGCACGGTGCTTCTTCCGAAAAGGCTTCAAGTTGACCGCAGATGAACTGCCCATGCAACAGGCCGCCCTGATGGACATTGATATGCGCAATGAGGAAATTGATGTACTGCTGCCCGGTGGGGAATGGCGGGGACTTCTAGGGTCAGCCAGCCCACTTCACGATGCAGACGGACGTGTACGCGGCAGCGTCGGCGCATTTATTGACATAACTGAGCGCAAGAAGGTAGAGGAGGCGCTGCGTGAAAGCGAGAAAAAGTACCGCAATCTCATTGAGACAGCGAACGAAGGTATATGGATACTTGAATGGGTACATGACTCGGAAGCAATAACCACTTACGTTAATAAGAAAATGGCAGAGATGTTAGGATACAGCCGGGAAGAGATTATTGGCAAATCTGTACGGGATTTTACCGATGAAGAGGGTAAAGCTATTTTCGAGATGAGGATGAAAAAAAGGCGGCAGGGTATCAGTGAAAGCCATGAATTCAGACTGCTGCGTATAGATGGCTCTCCTTTATGGGCTCTTGTGAATTCTAAAGCCCTTTTTGATAAGGACGGCAGGTTTACTGGCTCTATGAGTATGCTTACCGATATTACCGAACGGAAAAAAACAGAAACTAAATTGAAAGACACGCTCGACAACCTGGAAAATATGGTGAAAAAACGTACATCAGAGCTTGAAAAGGCTTATAAGTTACTCAAAGAAAGCGAAAGAGGACTTGCTGAAGCTCAAAGAATGGCTCATCTCGGAAGCTGGGAATGGAACATTGCAAGCGGCGAACTGCACTGGTCCGATGAAAAATATCGTATTTTCGGGCACAGCCCTCAGGAATTTATCCCTACTTATGATACATTTATAAGTTACATACATCCAGACGACCGGGAATATGTGAATAATGCGATCACAGAGGCTTTAGGTGGAAAGCCATATAGTATTGATTATAGGATTTTCCGGGCTGACGGAGAAGAAAGCGTAATTCATGTACAGGGGAAAGTTATCTTAGATGAAAGAAACATCCCCGTTCGGATGAAAGGGACAATTCAGGATATTACTGAGCAGAAAAAGGCTGAAGAGATGCTAAAAGAGAGTGAAAGCAAATTAAAAACTCTCTTTGAATTGCTTCCCGTTGGGGTTTCAATCATTGACAAAGACGGAAAAAACATCGATGTAAACCTTGCCCTTGAAAGAATCCTGGGCATATCAAGATCGGATCTGCTCAAAGAGAAGTATGAATCCCGGAAGTATCTCAGGTCAAACGGTACGGAGATGCCTGCTGAGGAGTTCCCCAGTGTAAGGGCTGTGGAAGATCCAGGGTCAATTAAAATTTCCGAGATCGGGGTCGTTAAAGAAGATGGCAGTACTATCTGGACGGATGTAAGTGCAACCGTGCTGCCTTTTTCCGATGGACAGGTAGCTATTACTACCAGGGATATCACCGAAAGCAAAAAAGCAAAAGAAGAACTTCAGAAAACCGAAGAAAGGTACCGGATAGTTACGGAACAGACAGGGCAGCTTGTATACGATTATAATATAGAGACAGATACCGTTGAGCTGGCAGGCAGTACTGAAGAACTTACAGGCTTTACTCCCGACGAATTGAAAAACATTAATCTGAATTTCTGGATTTCCCGTATTCATCCGGAAGATCTGAATAAGTTCCTGGAAAATCATAAAAAACAGTTCGGATCTGAGAGAAGCGCTTACAGAATAGAATACCGTTTTAGAAAAAAGAATGAAGAATATATATATCTTGAAGATAACTGGACATTCCTCAGAGATGAAAAATCCGGTGCAAACAGAATTCTTGGAGTAATTAAAGATATCACGGAAAGGAAGCAGGCAGAAAAGACCCTCGCAAATATCGAAACTGCCCGCAAAAAAGAGATTCATCACAGGATCAAGAATAATCTGCAGGTAATTTCTTCTCTGCTCGACCTCCAGGCGGAAAAATTCGGAAGCAGAGAACATGTTGAGAATTCGGCAGTCCTGAACGCGTTTAAGGAAAGTCAGAATAGAGTAATATCCATTGCCCTGATCCATGAAGAGCTGCACGAAGGCAAGGGAAACGATACGTTGAATTTTTCACCTTACCTTCAGAGGCTTGTCGAAAACCTTTTCCAGACCTACACCCTTGGAAATGTCGACATCAGTTTAAATATGGACATGGAAGAAAACGTTTTCTTTGATATGGATACTGCCGTCCCACTGGGATTAATTGTGAACGAACTTGTTTCAAACTCCCTCAAGTACGCATTTCAGGGCAAAGACAAAGGAGTCATTCAAATTAAACTGAGCAGGGAAGGAAACAGGGCAATTATAAACAATAGGGAAGGAAGCAAGGAAATTATAAACAATAGGGAAGGAAGCAAGGAAATTATAAACAATAGGGAAGGGAGCAATAAAGAGGAGAATGAGAATACCAATTTTGTTTTAACGGTTTCGGACAACGGGACAGGCATACCTGAAGGTTTTAACCTGGAAAACTCCGATACGCTTGGCATCCAGCTGGTAACCGCCCTTGTAGACCAGCTTGACGGTGTTCTTGAAATGAAAAACGGTTCGGGAACCGAATTTATCATAAGGTTCGCAATAACAGAGAAGAGATAAGAAACCCTTTCAATTACCCTAAAATGCAGTAATATCTTCTCTCTCCAGCTTTGAAAGATACAGTAATTTACTGCACATTCTTTTGAAAATTTTAGATTCTTTTAAAATCATTTTGACAAAGGGAACAGTGCTCTTTTTCCAGCGGAATTACACTAAAAAACAGTTTTCTTTTTCGTATTTTTCTGTCCATGAATAATAAATTAACAACATTTAAATAATTTTGTGATATGAGTTTATTAGAAAGTCACTCTCTTCTAAATTAAAAGCAATTTATAGATGGGAACAGTATGCCCGGATTCACAGAAATAAAGAATCATGTTGCAGTTATATTCACCGCTCTCCCTGTCGAATATAATGCAGTTCGTGAACACTTGAAATGCCTTGAAGAAAATGTGCATCCTCAAGGAACTATCTATGAACAAGGAATTTTCTCATCCAGCAATCAATCATGGGAAGTTGGGATAGCAGAAATCGGTGAAGGCAATGAACAAGCAGCTTTGGAAGTAGAGAGAGCAATACAATATTTTAATCCGAGCATCATACTTTTTGTGGGAGTGGCTGGCGGGGTCAAAGACGACGTAAAAATTGGTGATGTAGTAGTTGCAAGCAAAGTTTATGGATATGAGTCAGGAAAAGCGGGGGACACATTCAAACCAAGACCTGCGGTTAGTTCTCCAAATTACAAAATGATTAACCGAGCAAGAGCAGAGGCTCGTAAGGGAGACTGGTTACAACGTATTGGTGAGTTGATGCCGAATCCATCTCCTAACATATTTGTCAAGCCCATTGCTGCTGGCGGAAAAGTGCTAAATTCCACACGATCTGCAGCTTATGAATTAATTAAATCCAATTATGAAGACACGCTGGCAGTAGAGATGGAGGGTTACGGTTTTCTCAAGGCTGCTTATGCTAACCAAAACGTGGATGCACTGGTTATCCGTGGCATTTCTGATTTAATCGATGAAAAGGAAAAAGCGGATAAGGCGGGTTCTCAGAAAATAGCTTCACATCATGCAAGCGCCTTCGCTTTTGAGATTTTAGCGAAATCACACATTGTGCCGATCAATTCAGAACAACATGAATATCCTGAACATTTTTCTCCTGAGAAGACTGCCGTTATAGATGAGAAGATTAAGGAAAATGACTTATCTTCTGATTCTAAAACTCCAGCTACTACTAAAGACTCTGACTCCAAGACGGTACAACTTTCGCATTCTCAGACTGTTCAAGAGCCAAAAGCCGCAATATCAAACGTTCCCTACTCAAGGAACCTTCGTTTTACAGGACGTGAAGAAAAGTTAAAACAAATCCGTGAAGCTCTTCTTGCAGATAATACAGTTGCTGTATCTCAACCAGTTGCAGTATGCGGACTTGGAGGTATAGGGAAAACACAAACTGCGGTTGAATATACTTATCGTTATCGTACTGAATATGAATTTATATTCTGGGTAAAAGCCGATTCTGAAGATTCAATCATCTCCGATTATGTTGGCATTGCAAAATTACTGAACTTGCCGGTTAAAAACGACTCAGACCTGAACAATATTGTTTCAGCTGTATTAAACTGGTTTAGAACCCATGAGAACTGGCTACTCGTAATTGATAATGCTGACGACATTTCTTTTGTAAAGCGATATCTTCCCCCAGATCCCAAAGAGCACATCCTCCTGACCGCGAGACTAAGAGTTTTTGATGCACTGGATATTACAAAATCAGTTGATATGGAGGCAATGTCTCCTGAAGAAGCCAAAAGTTTCCTTCTAAAACGCACGGTGCGTGCCAATCTAAACCAATCCGAGCTCGAAGCTCTTGACAAGCTTGTAAATGAACTTGGTTATCTTCCATTGGCTTTAGAACAAGCAGGAGCATTTATTCATGCAAACAATTCCAGCTTTAAAGATTATCTGGCTAGCTATAACATACGTGGCCTAAAGTTATTGGAAAAGTCTCCAATTGATAAAAGCAAATATCCAGAATCGATATCAACTACATGGTTGATGAACTTCGATGAAGTGAAGAAAAAATCTGAAGTCTCAGCAGATGTATTATATGCAAGTGCTTTTCTCAATCCCAATGGAATCCCTGCAGAAATTTATCACAAAAGCTCAGATGAGTTAGGACCATTAATTTCTTCCATATTTAATGAAGTCGATACAGACCCTCTTGTTTATGACGAGGTTCTCAAACCACTCTGGCAGTACTCTTTAATCAATCGTGAAATAGGCTGCCATACTTATGATATTCACCGCCTTGTACAAGCCGTCATAAGAGATGGAATGGAAAAAAGTGAACAAAAACTTTGGGCCGAACGTGTTGTTAAAGCTGTAAACCGTACATTTCCTGATGTTGAGTATATAAATTGGGAGCTTTGTGATAAGCTTCTTCCACATGCACAGATTTGTGCAGAATATATTAAGCTGTGGGGTCTTGAGACAGAAGAATCTGCAAGATTACTGAATAAGGCAGGTCTTTACCTGCATAAAAGGGCACGTTTTAAGGAGAGTGAATCACTCTTTAAAAGTTCAGTGGAGATTAGTTTTAAGGATAGCGAATCACTCTTTAAAAGTTCATTGGAGATTAGAGAGAAGGTTCTGAAACCTGAACATTTTGACATATCAGAGAGTCTCAATAATTTAGGGGAACTATATATAGATATAGGCAGATACTCCAAAGCAGAACTGCTATTCTTGCGTGCATTAGAGATTCAAGAAAATACATTAAATTCAAATGATCCAGCTATAGCAAAGAGTCTCAATAATTTAGGGGAAGTTTATAGATATTCGGGTAGGTATTCTGAAGCTGAACCTCTATATACCCGTGCCTTGGAAATTACAGAAAGAGCACTGGGACCTGATCATCCAGATGTAGGCACTCGCCTCAATAATCTAGCTTTATTATATAGCTATTTAGGCATGTATTCTGAAGCTGAACCTCTGTATGTCCGTGCTTCGGAGATCACAGAAAGAGCACTGGGATCGGAACATCCAACTGTAAGCATTCGTCTTAATAATCTAGCGGAACTTTATAGAAATTCAGGTAGATATTCTGAGGCTGAACCTCTGTATGTCCGTGCCTTAGAAATTACAGAAAAAGCACTGGGATCGGAACACCCAGATGTAGGCATTCGTCTTAATAATCTAGCTTTGTTATATAGCAATTTAGGCAGATATTCAGAAGCAGAACCTCTGTATACCCGTGCCCTGGAAATTACAGAAAGAACGCTGGGACCGGAACATCCAGATGTAGGAACTTGTCTTAATAATCTAGCGGAACTTTATAGAAATTCAGGTAGGTATTCTGAAGCTGAACCTCTGTATACCCGTGCCTTGGAAATTACAGAAAGAGCACTGGGACCTGATCATCCAGATGTAGGCACTCGTCTTAATAATCTAGCTTTGTTATATAGCAATTTAGGCAGACATTCTGAAGCTGAACCTCTGTATACCCGTGCCCTGGAAATTGCAGAAAGAGCACTGGGACCGGAACATCCAAATGTAGGAACTTGCCTTCAAAACTTAGCAATTTTTTATTACGAACAACGAAAATATCTTAAGGCCAGATCCTATTGTGAGCAAGCAATAAAAGTCGTAGAAAAAACCAAAGGAAAGAATAGTCTTGAGCTTGCTAGCCTCTTAGAAAGTTATGCTTTCATGTTGGATAAAATGAGAAAGAATAGGGAAGCTACAACAAAACGTAACCGTGCCAAAAGGATACGCTCAAATATTGAAAAAGAAAACAAGAAATGAACTCAATTATTATATTCTCGTGTACACCATACTTATCCTACACTGCCTTCAAAATCAAGCTACACCAAAAACTCACTGAGGTCGATTTCTTCCCCCCTTCTCAACTGATTTCTAAGATGGGTAAGTTTGCGGTCTACTTTTTCGAGGCTCTCCAGGTACTTTTTCTCATCCTCTGTGGTTTTTAAAAGTTTTGAGATCCCGCCATTTTGGATGACCAGGCGCTGATCTGCCGAGAGGGCCAGAAGAGGATCATGAGTACTGATTAAAACAATCTTATTATTACTTACCAGAAGCTCGAGAGACCGGACCTTGTCGACTCCTGCATTCTCAATCTCGTCGATAAGGACAACGGATGCAGGACTGAGAAGGGCGGTATCTGCGATCATCAGGGCGCGGGATTGGCCCCCTGAGAGCTCTGTTACGGGAGTTTTCCTGCTGAAAGGCTCTCCTGCCAGGATGTTTGCAGTATCATAGATTTTCTGAACGACAAGGGAGACCTCATCGACCATACGGCTCTCGGCATGCAGGGTCAGAAATTCCTCGACACTGAGGTCCATAACAAAGTTCATGTTCTGAGAAAGCTGCGCAATAAAACGTCCCTCGGTTGAGAAACGCTCCTCGTCCCCCGGAGCTAGGCCATTAACCATGATTTTGCGGCCGGTGGGAGTATCTTCCTGAGCCAGAGATTCGATATCAGCCAGAAGCCGTGACTTGCCTGAACCTGTAGGGCCGACAATTGCTGTCACTTTACCCTTTTTTAGCTCTACCGAAAAGGTCTCTTTTTCACCATTTTTATTACGTCCGGGGAGCACGGTAAGGGATTCAACCGTGGATCCGCTTTCCTGTTGAAAAGCCCGGGCCTGCTCGATAAACAGAAAGAAACCCTCAATAAAGGCGAGAGAGCTGCTTCCCATCTCAACAAAATAATCTTCACCGAGTATCGAACCCAGTTCTTCCAGGTTCCTGTTTTCGAACTGCACAGGATCAATTGCAAACGCCGAGAAGTAATCCTCTATCCAGGGCATCATCTCCCTGAGTTCATTTATCTTCATGTGAAGCAAATCTGTCCGCAAGCTATTCTTCTCCTCTGAAATTTACAAGCTTTGAAACACCAATCTGCTTATCGTCCCCGATTTTTCTCTCCCCGAGACAGTATGAACATAGAGCTCCGGGCATGGTAAATCGGAGTGTGGCTCCCTGAAGGGTTTCAATTATAGAAGCTTTTTCCACAAGTTTTGCAAGATAGAAACTACCCTGACCCGTAACCCCATTAATCTGAACTATCTTTCCCCTGGGGTTAACCTGCCTGATCCTGTATGCAAAGACCTCACGCTCTGCCTGGGAAACAATATCTCCTTTAGTAATAACAACGATGTCCGCAAGTTTTAACATGGGGCCGATTTTTTTAGGCGTGTTGACTCCGCTCAGGTTATCAATAACACAAATTGCCAGGACATCCTTGATATGGGGAGAACAGCGGTTACAGAGCCCGGCACTCTCGGTAATCAGAAAATCGAACTTCCATTCTTTGGCCCACCTGAGGGCTTCTTCGATATTGCTTACAAAAAAGTGGTCAGGACAGAGCCCTCTGGAGAGTCCGGTCCTGATCGGAATATTGTGAGCGGAATAGAGCTCCTCATCCTGAGCCGAGAGGCAGTCAAATTTTACCACACCGATTGCAAAACCCTTCTGTCTGAGCTCTTCGACGGTCTTGATAACGATACTGGTTTTTCCCGAGGATGGAGGACCTGCTACCGTAACAAGCCTCACACAACACCTCCGGTCTCATAGAAACTTTTATTGAAAACTTCTTCTAGTTCTTCTTTAAGTTTTCCGATGTCGGTATTTATCAGGAAGTCCCAGCCCAGCCAGTAGAGTTTGATTCCTTCAAGCTTATTATTAACTTCAGGATTTGTTGTCGGGAAAAAGGCTCTGGTAGAGATTTCCGCAAACTTTTTCCCACAGAAGAAATCCGTGAGCTCCTTAACCCTCTCTGCTGCACTTTTTTTAACCAGCATCTGCACAGGGCTTACAATAGCTCCTTCCGAAGGTATATTGATTGTTATCCGGGATTTATCCTGAATTTTCTTAGCAAAGAAGTAAGGCATGATATACATGGGCGGTACATCATCTTTTTTGCTGTCTATCATTTTGACCATCTCGGAAGGATGAAGTCCCGTATATACTGACGAAGCAAGCTTTTTGATTCCCTCCATTCCGTACAGCCGGTAGAACGGTAGCAGTACCCCATTACAGAAAAAGCCATCCTGTCCCCGCATAACAACCCTGTTCCGGTACTCGGCTTTTAAGATATCTTCCCAGGATTCCGGTTTGCTATTATCCTTCATGAGTTCATCTATTGTGACCAGGACAAGAAGGTTTGCCGAGATCATGGTAAACTGGCGGCGGGGATCGGCAAAACCGATGGATTCAAAATCAATGTTCATTGGGGATGAATTAAGATTTACAAAATATTCCTGATTAAGAAAATTCTCCTGGAAGGGTTTGTGGTAGAAGCTGTTAATGTCAGAGCTGATAATTATATCCGGGAGTTCGTCAATCGATGTAACCGAATCGATATAGGCATAATAGGAAAGCTCATGGTTGACATTACCTTCTACAAGAGAATGGAGCACATTATTCATTTGTCTGCTGTATTCAGCTGAAAAGTCGTCAAACGCACGGGAAAAGGGCATCTTCATGCCGCAGGGCAAAAGGGCAAGAAGAGTCAGCTCTTTTTGTCGTTCAGGAGAATCTGCAAGGGTAAAATCTCCCTTTGCTTCACTGTCCGAAACAGCCTGGTTCAGGAGCTCAATAAAGGAGTTTTCATTCACCGATACCATTGATAGGGCTGTTTTCAATTTTAGTAAAGGGCCAAGTTTTTCGAGAATTTCCCTGTTTCCAAATTTCTCCATTCCATGCTGTTCGAATATTTTAAGCAAAAAAGGATATTCACTTAAGATCTGGTATATACTCATTGTTTCATCAATTACTTTCATATCATTCCGCCTTATATCCCTCTGGTCGGTATTTAAGCTCCCTTCATGACGTTCAAATTAAAATTTTTAATGATGGCATTTCCATCAAAAAAAAACTTGCGCTATCAAATTTTATGAATTCAACATTTACACCAGCCTTTATTTTTTGTTCTGTTTTGCGGGACGTCAGTTATTCCAATTGGGACACAAACATATAAATATTTGCACACCGGAAATATTGTTCCTATGGAGGTGCCAAATTAGCTCGTCATTTCTTCCATCCTAATTTGATAATTATCATTTCTTCCATTCTAATTTAATAAACATTTACCTCACAGGTAATTTGCAAACGAATTTGAATTTTTGACACAATATTACAAATTCTCAAGCAATATCGATTGATACATTACAAAATTTTATGAAGATGGAGGGACAGATACTTTGAATGAAGGAAACAAAAAAGGTTATGAAACTGAATTTATCATAAGGTTCTCAATAAAGAACAAAATAAGAAGCCTCTTCAGGGAGAGTGCCACTCACTTAATCTTCTCAGGTTTTCAGGCACCTGAAACATGAAAAAAATGCTACAAGGAATAGCTTTCAGTTTTTCAGGAGAATAATGGTATTTGTTTCGCCTCATTTTTAATGTTTTTGGATGAATGGAAAATATCTCTAACAGTTGACAGCGACAACATATAAGCTGGACGTTCATAAGAAAGAGCATGACTTTTATACGATATAATTTGAAAATGTTTAAATAACGAATATGTTTACTTATTTTTGAGGAGACGTTGGAAAACACTGAGGACTCAATTTTATAAAAAGGAGTTTACGTAAATAAGAACTATAGAAAAACATAGAATACCTTTGAAAGCCTGCCTTAACGTAGTGCAGAACCTGTTTTGTAGGACCTATTTTTAGAACCGGTTGAAAATAACAGGTTTTTGGCTCTACATTGAACCGGTCTTCTCAATGTACTCTAAAAACTAACTCGCTGCATACCATACGCATACCATACTATACCTATAATACAAATATGCAGAATTATATGCAGATTCCAGAACCTTCCGTATTTTCGTGACTTCCGCATTTATATTCCTCCCTATATACAAACATAAATCGTTTTTGAAGAACGGAGAAGTGATGAATGGAAGAAAAAATGAGAATGTCCGGGATTGATATAATTGGGAATATCCCCTGGGGGACGCACTTCTGCCAGTTTTACCAGACAAAAGAAGATTTGATGGATGTACTCGTCCCTTACTTTAAAACGGGGCTGGAAAACAATGAGTTCTGCATGTGGATTACATCACAACCTCTGGATGTAAAAGATGCAAAAGAAGCCCTTAGAAAAGCTGTTCCCGATTTTGATGTTTATCTCGAGAAAGGGCAAATAGAGATTATTCCCTACACTCACTGGTATGTACAGGAAGGTTATTTCGATTCGGAAAAAGTATTGAACGGGTGGATCGAAAAACTCAAAAAAGCCCTGGCCAATGGCTATGAAGGTTTGAGGTTGAGCGGAAACACATTCTGGCTGGAAAAAAAAGATTGGAACGATTTTGTCCAGTATGAGAAAGAGATAGACAATATCATCGGCAATTATCAGATGATAGCCCTGTGTACTTATTGCCTTGAGAAGTGTAATTCGACTGAAATAGTAGACGTTGTAATCAACCATCAGTTTGCTCTGATTAAAAGGGAAGGAAAATGGGAGCAGATTGAAAGCTCCAAACGCAAGAGGGCAGAAGAAACAGCTCTTCAAGCCGCAAAAGATTGGAAACATACCTTTGATGCCGTGCCGGACCTGATAGCTATAATCGACACCGAATACAGAGTCGTCCGTGCAAACAGGGCAATGGCTGCAAAATTGGGAGTCACACCGGAAGAGTGTGTTGGGCTAACCTGCTATCAAGCGGTACATGGAACAGACAGTCCCCCTTTTTTTTGTCCTCACAAACAGTTGCTTAAAGACGGAATGGAACACACAACAGAGATTTGCGAAGATTGTCTTGGTGGTTGTTTCTTAGTAAGTGTCTCACCACTTTATGATTCTAAAGAGAACCTTATCGGGAGTGTACATGTTGCCCGGGACATTACGGAAAGTAAGCAGGCTGTAGAAGCATTGTATGAAGCATATGAGAATCTCCGGGTAAAATCGGAGGAATTGCAGGCTCAGGCCGAGGAAATCCAAATGCAAAATGAGGAGTTGCAGGCTCAAACCGAGGAGATCCAAACGCAAAATGAGGAGTTGCAGGCTCAGGCCGAGGAACTCAATGAAGCCTATTGTTTACTTTGCAAGAGTGAAGAACGTTTCCGTACACTTGCAGAAAATTCTCCTGATATAGTTGCCCGTTTTGATAGACTGAACCGTCACCTGTATGTTAACCCTGCAGCTGCGGAACCTTATGGCAGGTCTCCTGAAGAAATCATCGGGAAAACTAATAGAGAACTGGGAATGGACCCTGAACTGGTGAAGTTATGGGAAAGCCACTACCAAACAGTTTTTGCCTCGGGGAAAACCGAAAAAATGGATTTTCACTATATATCGCCTCCGGGAAAAGAATACTACTTCAGTACGCGAATAGTACCCGAGTTTGTTAATGACGATATCACTTCCGTTCTCGCCATTTCCCGTGATATCACCGACATAAAAAAAGCAGAAATAGGGTTGAAAGAAGCACGCGACAACCTGAAAAAGCTGGTTGAAAAAAGAACCCTTAAACTCAGGAAAGCTTACGAATTATTGGAAGAAAGTGAAAAAGGGCTTGCCGAAGCTCAAAAAATGTCTCACCTCGGAAACTGGAACTGGAATATTGAAAGCAATGAATTATACTGGTCTGATGAAATTTATCGGATTTTCGGCTGCAGACCTCAGGAATTCGGTGCGACTTACGATTCGTTTTTGAGTTATGTGCACCCTGAAGACAGGGTTCTTGTTGATGAGACGGTAAAAGAAGCTTTCAACGGAAAAATTTACAGCATCGATCATCGGATTTTCCGGGCTGATGGAAGGGAGCGTATAGTACACGAACAGGGGGAAGTTATTTTTGACAGAGAAAATGTTCCTGTTCAGATGAAGGGGACCGTTCAGGATGTTACCGAGCGTAAACTAGCTGAAAAAGCATTGGAACTTGCAAGTAAATATAACCGCAGCCTGATTGAGGCCAGCCTGGACCCTCTCGTTACAATCGGGACCGATGGAAAAATAACCGACGTCAACATCTCTACGGAAACGATTACCGGCTATTCGCGGGACGAACTTATAGGCACTGACTTCTCAGACTACTTTACCGAGCCTGAGAAAGCAAAAGAAAGTTACATGCATGTGTTTCAGGAAGGGCTGGTAAGGGACTACCCGCTGGAGATTCTACATAGAGACGGGCATATAACTCATGTTCTGTATAACGCTTCAGTTTACCGGGGTGAGACCGGGGAAGTTATCGGGGTTTTTGCTGCAGCCAGAGACATTACTGAACTTAAGAAAGCAGGAGAGAAAATTAAGACACTTGTGAGTGCTGTGGAATCGTCAGATGACGCCGTTATAACTATGTCTCTGGATGGTATGATTACCAGCTGGAACATAGGGGCAGAAAAGGTTTATGGTTACTCGGCTGAAGAAATCCTCGGAAAAAAAATGTCAGTGCTTGAACCGGCTAATCTTGAAGGAGAAATAAAACAGTTAATTGAAAGGATTAAACAGGGAGAAGGAATCAACCACTACGAAACTGTACGGTTAAAGAAGGACAGTACATTAGTAGATATATCAGTAGCTCTTTCTCCGGTTTTTGATGACTCTGGAAAGATTATGGCACTCTCTGCTATTGCCAGAAATATTACCGAACGTAAGAAAGCAGAAGAAGCTTTGAGGTTATCAAACATTTATAACCGCAGCCTGCTCGAAGCCAGTCTCGATCCTCTTGTCACTATAGGTCCTGATGGAAAAATAACAGATGTAAATAAAGCCACGGAACAGATTACGGGCTATTCAAGGAGCGAACTTATAGGTACTGATTTTACGAATTATTTCACTGAGCCTGAAAAAGCCGAGGAAGGATATCAGCAAGTATTCAGAAAAGGATCAGTGCTGGATTATGCGCTTGAAATCCAGCACAGGAATGGAAGTGTAACTCCCGTATTATATAATGCTTCTATTTACAGGGATGAATCCGGTAAGGTTATTGGAGTTTTTGCTGCCGCCAGGGATATTACCGAACTAAAGAAAGCAGAAGAAATATTAGAACTGAAATTGGAAGAACTTGCCCGCTCAAACGCAGACCTGGAGCAGTTCGCTTACGTATCGTCCCACGACTTACAGGAACCGTTAAGGATGATAGCAAGTTATTTGCAGCTTTTACAAAGGAGATATCAGGGCGAACTTGACGAAAGGGCTGATAAATACATCTATTTTGCCGTGGACGGAGCCTCTCGTATGCAGAGCCTGATAAATGATCTCCTTGAATTTTCCCGAGTAACCACCAAAGCAAGAGAATTAGAACCTACTGATTGCGAATCTATTTTGAAATACGTGTTATCTGATCTGGAGTTTTCCATAAAAGAAAATGAAGCTACCGTATCATACGATTCTTTGCCTGAGATAATGGCAGACGGCACTCAGCTGACTCAGGTATTTCAGAACCTGATCAGCAATGCAATAAAATTCCGCAGTAAAGAAACCCCAAAAATTCATGTTTCCGCGGAGAACGAAGGTGACAAGTGGCGATTTTCGGTGCAGGACAATGGAATTGGAATTGATCCCAAATATGCGGAGAAGATCTTTGAATTATTTAAAAGGCTGCATAAAAGGGAAGACTATCCGGGAACGGGAATCGGGCTTTCAATTTGTAAAAAAATAATAGAAAGGCATGGAGGAGACATATGGGTAGAGTCTGAGCCGGGAAGAGGTTCAACTTTTTATTTCACTTTATCGGCCAGCTTTGAAAAATTGCATTAAATAAAATTGAGGAGTGAAAATTTGATTCTTGGGACCGGCTAAACCCCGATAAGCTTTTTGTCCGAGATAAAAAAAATTTAAAATTTTACCTTGTAATTAAGAAGGGTTTGTAAATGGAAACATGCACGGCATTTAAACCGGTAGATATTCTTTTGGTGGAAGATAACAAAGGAGATGTTGGGTTAATTGAAGAAGTCTTCGAAAGCTCAAAAGTCCGGAATAAACTTTATGTTGTAGAAGACGGAGAAGAGGCGGTACATTTCTTACTTAGAGAGGGAAAATTTTCAGATGTCCCGCGCCCTGGAATAATTCTCCTCGATTTGAATTTACCGAAAAAAGACGGACGTGAAGTGCTTGGAGAAATAAAAAAAAATAAAGACCTTAAAAAAATACCTGTAGTTGTTTTAACCACTTCCAGAGCTGAAGAAGACATACTTGAATCTTATAAGCTTCATGCCAATGCATATGTCCCCAAGCCTGTTGACTTTGACCAATTCATAAAGGTAATTAAATCCATAGAAAAT
Source organism: Methanosarcina siciliae T4/M (assembly GCF_000970085.1). Classification (NCBI taxonomy): domain Archaea; kingdom Methanobacteriati; phylum Methanobacteriota; class Methanomicrobia; order Methanosarcinales; family Methanosarcinaceae; genus Methanosarcina; species Methanosarcina siciliae. The sequence continues at coordinate 1,177,437 of NZ_CP009506.1, forward strand.
TTCTGGCTTGAAGTCGTAAATCTTTCATAAAAAGATAATAATGTTCAAAATTTCTATTTTGCCTAACCAGTTAAGAAGGTCCATATAAATGAAAACAAATGTAGCTGCTAAACCTATAGAAATTCTATTAGTAGAGGATAGTGAAGGAGATGTCGGGTTAATTGAAGAGGTTTTCGAAGAAGCAAAAATCAGGAACAATCTTCACATTGTAGAGGACGGAGAAGAAGCAATACTTTTTTTACGCGGGAAAAAGCAGTTTTCTGGCATTTCACGCCCGGATATAATCCTTCTGGATCTGAATTTGCCGAAAAAGGACGGAAGAGAGGTCCTTGAAGAAATAAAGGAAGATGATGACCTGAAGAATATACCTGTGGTAGTTCTAACCACTTCCAAAGCTGAAGAAGATATACTCAAATCCTATAATCTTCACGCCAACGCATATGTTACTAAACCTGTCGACTTTGATCAATTCATAAGGGTAATTAAATCCATAGAAGATTTCTGGCTTGAAGTTGTGAAACTGCCGTCAAAATAAGCTCAGAGTGACCCGGATAGGACTGTTCAGCATGGAGAAAAAGGTTCAAATATTGCTTTTTGAGGATAATCCAGGGGATGCGAATCTAATTGAAGAATTACTCGAAGATTTCGCCAACTTCCCATTTGAACTGAAAAGCGCCGAAACCCTTAATGAGGGTTTGGATCTTCTCAAGGAGCATTCATTTGATGTTATATTGTCAGATCTGAGATTGCCAGATAGCGACGGCATCGACACCTTTCTTGAGATTAATGGCAGAAATTCACGAACTCCTATAATCATATTAACTGGCATGAATGATGAAAAAACCGGAATCGAGGCTGTAAAAAAAGGTGCTCAGGACTATTTAGTCAAAGGGCAAGCAGACGGCAGGTTATTAGTACGTTCTATCCGCTATTCCATTGAACGCAAGAAGGCGGAAGAGAAGGCTCAAAGCTTAGCAAATATTGTGGAGTCGTCAAATGATGGGATTGTGACCGAGTCTCTTGATGGTATTATTGTCAGCTGGAACAAAGGTGCGGAGCAAATTTATGGTTATTCGGCTGAAGAAATTCTCGGAAAGCACATGTCCATCCTGGCCCATCCCCTTCTGGTCGGAGAGACCAAAGAGTTAGTTGAGAGGATTAAAAAAGGAGAGAAAATCTATCATTATGAGACTTCAATGTTAAGAAAGGACGGCATGGAGATAAAGGTCTCAATAACCCTTTCTCCGGTTTTTGGTGGCTCTGAAAACCTGACTGCTATCTCAATTATTTCCAGAGATATAACCGAGAAAAAAAAAGCAGAAGAAGAACTTTTAAAAAGTGAGGAGCGTGTCCAGTCATATCTGCAGAACTTCAGGGGGATAGGCGCTCAGCTGGATGAAAACTTTGTTCCTATTTTTTTACATGGAGCTGTTGAAGAACTCACGGGATATGCGAAAGAAGATTTCCTTTCCGGAAAACTGCACTGGCGAGAAATTGTGGAGCCTGAAGACATCATAGGGTTCCTGGAAAAAGTACACAAAATGGAAGTTACTCCAAACGCAGTTGTCAAGCACGAGTATAGGATCAGGAAAAAAGACGGAGAAATTCGCTGGATACATGAAATTGTCCAGAATATTTCCGAAGAGAATAAAGAGCTTTATCAGGGCTTTGTTTATGACATAACCGAGAGAAAAATGGCAGAAGAAGCCCTTGTTGCGATGAAAGAATCCCGCATAAAAGAAATTCATCACAGGATCAAGAATAATCTGCAGGTAATTTCTTCTCTGCTCGACCTCCAGGCTGAAAAGTTTGAAGACCCCACTGTCAGGCAGGCCTTCAGGGAAAGCCAGAATCGGGTTATCTCCATGGCTTTAATCCATGAAGAACTATACGAGTCCGGGGAAATTGGCACTCTGAATTTTGCAGCATACCTGCAAAAGCTGGTAGAGAATATCTTCGAGTGTTACAACATTGGAGATCATAAAGCCCATTTGCATCTGGAAATAGAAGAAAAAACTTTCCTTGACATGGATACGGCTGTCCCGTTAGGGATAATTGTCAACGAACTCGTTTCAAATTCCTTCAAACACGCATTCCCGGAGAGAGATAAAGGAATGGTTAAAATAAGACTTTGCAGAGAAGAAAACCGGGAATGCAAGAGTAACAGCGTAGAAAATACCGGAGTAGATACCGGAGTAGATACCGGAGTCGAAAACCCCGAAAGGAATAATACAAGAAACGATAATGAGAACCTCAATCTTATTCTGACAATTTCGGATAACGGGGTGGGCATTCCTGAAAGTGTTAATACAGAAAGCCCCTGTACTCTTGGGCTGCAGCTGGTTACCATTCTGGTAGATCAGTTAGATGGAAAAATTGAATTGAAAATAGATTCCGGAACTGAATTCATCATAAAAATTGCAGTAAAACAAAAGCAGTAAGAATCTGTTTCGGGGGAAATCGTTTATTACTCGGTTCTGATTTGAGGGTTAATTTCGAGATATTTGGAGTATCGGATATTTGGAGTATCGGATATTTGGAGTATCGGATATTTGGAGTATTGGATGTTTGGAGTACTATATTAAGTAACCATATTAAGTAACCTTTAATTAAGTAACATATTAAGTAACAACATATTAAGTAACCTTTAATTGATACTTCTTTTTTGGAGGATGCTTTCGGGAAAGCGGCGGGTGGCTCAAAATCGGGGCAAAAATTACCGTTTGACCCGAATATGTGGAGAAACAAATCGAATTGAACTTTACTTTTTAAAAAGTGAAAATTCTCGTACATATAGCTTTCCGGGAAATGAGGAAAAATATTTGTATAAATTCAACACATGCCAAAGAAATTTAGCTATAATTTACAGAAATTTGAAGAAAAAAAGCAAACATGGCATAAACTATAAATAGTATAGTTATAATTAGAGGGTTGCACCGGTGTAAGAGGTGCTCCCTGATGCAGCGGGGCAGCAGGGTTGCATGCTAAGAAATTAGCCTTCCATGGTGCAAAATGCAGAAGTGGAGAGATAAACAAACTGGGCCCGTAGCTCAGTCAGGCAGAGCGACTGGCTTTTAACCAGTCGGCCTAGGGTTCAAATCCCTACGGGCCCGCCATGTTCTTAATAAGACCGGCGGAGAGGCCATCCGCAGGAAACGTCTAAAAGTCTTTTTATGATGCTTTATTTTTGGAGGAAAGGATTTGACAAAATTCAGCCTGCTCGACCATGAGTCAGTCCCTAAACATGAAATTATTTCAGAGGGAGAATTAAAGTCTGTTTTAAGCAAATATTTAATTGAGAAAGAACAGCTTCCGAAAATTAAAGTGCAGGATCCTGCTAGTAAAGAAATAGGAGCTGTCGTCGGAGATGTTGTGAAAATCACAAGGAAGAGTCAAACTGCAGGGGAGGCAGATTATTACAGACTTGTGATCGAGTAAGTGGGGGGGAGTTTTAACCGCTTGCATGACCGAATTTTTTTCACTGAACGTCTTTTTGAATCCCATGCACCACCGTACGGAAAGATTCAACGACTGCATAAAGATCTTGGGATCATCGTTTATTAATTTTCATTTTAATAAAGCAAAGAGGGTGCTATCATCGCGTTAGAAAGCAGTATACTGTCGCAGGCTTATTTTACACGGGACAAGATAGTGCAGCACCATATAGACTCATTTAACAAGTTTATAGATTACGGGCTGCAAAAGATCATTGATGAACAGAAGATTATAGAAACCGACATTGAAGACACCTACCTCAAACTCGGCAAGATCAGGGTAGAACATCCGGTGGTAAAGGAGGCGGACGGGGCAATAGAAAAGCTTTACCCCAACGAAGCAAGGCTCAGAAACCTTTCGTACTCAGGCCCCCTCTACCTGGAGATGAGTGTCGTAAAAGAAGGGATCGAATCCGAAGTAATGGAAGCAAAGATCGGGCAGCTTCCCATCATGGTCAAATCCAAGATCTGCAATCTTCTCGGCCTTAGCGAGCCAGAGAAAGTTCGCTATGGGGAAGATCCCCTTGATCCGGGGGGATATTTCATTATCGGAGGTACTGAAAGGGTAGTTATGACCCTGGAAGACCTTGCCCCCAACAAAATTCTTGTTGAGTACGGAGAACGTTACGGTGACTCCATAGAGGTCGCAAAGGTCTTTTCCCAGAAAAGAGGGTACAGAGCACTCGTAATTGTGGAAAGAGGGAGAAAGTCCCTGCTTGAAGTATCTTTCCCTTCCATATCCGGCAGAGTATACTTTATTACACTCATGAGGGCTCTCGGGATAGTAACTGACGAAGATATAGTAAATGCAGTTTCAAGTGATCCCGAAATCATCAAATTCATGCTGGAAAACCTTGAAGAAGCCGAAGTCGAAACCCAGGAAGAGGCCATTGAGAAGATCGGGGCGAGGGTTGCTGCCGGACAGGCCAAGGAATACCAGATAAAGAGAGCAAACTACGTTATTGACAGGTATCTTTTCCCACACCTCGGAAACGATATGAGAGACAGGGTCCCAAAGGCTCATTTCCTGGCAAGAATGGCCGAGTCCTGCTTCGAGCTCGCACTTGGAAAGCGTACCGAAGACGACAAAGACCACTACGCAAACAAGAGGCTGAAACTCGCAGGCGACCTGATGGAAGACCTTTTCAGGGTATCCTTTAACAGGCTTGCAAGGGACATAAAGTACCAGCTCGAACGTGCAAACATGAGGAACAGGGAACTTAACGTCGCTACGATTGTAAGGGCAGACGTCCTGACCGACCGCCTGCAGCATCCCCTGGCAACAGGGAATTGGGTAGGAGGAAGGACGGGTGTTTCCCAGCTTCTTGACCGTAACGATTATATTTCTACCCTTTCCCACCTGCGCCGTGTAATTTCCCCGCTTTCAAGGGCCCAGCCACACTTCGAAGCCCGTGACCTGCACGCAACTCAATGGGGGCGGCTCTGCCCTTCCGAGACCCCTGAAGGACCCAATTGTGGTCTCGTAAAAAACTTTGCCGAAATGGTCGAGCTCTCCACTGGAATAGAGGAAACTGAGAGCATTAAAAAGATACTCTACGACCTCAATGTCGAAAAAGTAGTTGTGAAGGTACCCGAAATACCGGCAAAGATCAAGGAAATCCTGCTCGACGAGTTCGGGGAAGAGATTATTGAAGAGTTTGAAGAAACTCCGGAAATCGAAACAAAGTACAAAGAGGAAGACTTCTACGATTATTCAGATGCGGACGACTCCGGATCAGCGTTCGGGGACTGAGGGTTGATGTTAGATGACTAAAGCAAAAGTATTCATAAACGGTGAGCTCGTAGGGACCCATGACAACCCTGCGGAACTCGCAGAAGAGCTCCGAAAAATGAGGCGGCAGGGGTTCATATCCAGACAGGTCAACATAGCTCTTAACGATAATACCAGGGAAGTAATTATAAACTCCGATATGGGCAGGGCAAGAAGACCTCTCGTTGTTGTGGAAAACGGCGCTCTCAAGGTAACTGAAGAGCACATACAGAAATTGAAGAACAAAGAAATCACCTATGAGGACCTCGTAAAAGAAGGCTGTGTGGAGTACCTGGACGCAGAAGAGGAAGAAAACGCGTACATTGCACTCTACGAGTCGGATATAACTACCAGGCACACCCATATGGAGATAGACCCAGAACTTATGCTCGGCATCTGTACCGGCATGGTTCCTTATCCGGAACACAATGCATCTCCGCGTAACACTATGGGTGCAGCCATGATCAAGCAGTGCATCGGAGTATCCACAGCAAACCAGAAATTAAGGCCGGATACCCGTGCCCACGTCCTGCACTACCCACAGAGGGCACTTACAAGGACAAGGACTTCCGGAGCAATCGGTTTTGATGACAGACCTGCAGGCCAGAACTTCGTGGTTGCAATTTTGTCTTATGAAGGGTATAACATTGAAGACGCGCTGATTTTCAATAAGGGTTCGATTGAGAGAGGGCTTGGGAGAAGCCACTTTCTCAGGACTTTTGAAGGAGAAGAAAGAAGGTATCCAGGAGGGCAGGAAGATAAGTTCGAGATTCCCGACTCTGAGTACCGTGGATCACGCAGCGCTGAAGCATATGCAAACCTCGACGTAGACGGGCTTGTAAACCCTGAAACCCCGGTCGGTCCCAATGATGTGCTTATAGGAAAAACCAGCCCTCCGAGATTCTTAGAAGAGCCTTCCGACTTCGGGATTGCAGTTGAACAGAGGAGAGAAAGCTCCGTTACCATGCGTTCCAACGAAACCGGGATTGTGGACACCGTAATTCTTACGGAATCCATCAACGGAACCCGACTTGCAAAAGTAAAGGTAAGGGATGAAAGGATCCCGGACATAGGAGACAAGTTCGCTTCCAGGCACGGGCAAAAAGGGGTTATAGGCCTAAAAGTCCCTATTGCAGACATGCCTTTTACGGAGTCGGGCCTGACTCCTGACCTGATGATTAACCCGCACGCAATTCCTTCCCGTATGACTGTGGGACACGTCCTGGAAATGATCGGCGGAAAAGTAGGCTCCATGGAAGGCAGAAGAGTGAACGCAACAGCTTTCTCAGGAGAAAACGAAGACGATCTCAGAGAAGCCCTGAAAAAGCACGGCTTTGCCCACACTGGAAAAGAGATTTTCTATGACGGGGCAACAGGCAGGATGATCCCTGCAGATGTTTTCGTTGGTGTGATCCTTTACCAGAAACTGCACCATATGGTCACCTCCAAGATGCATGCAAGGTCCCGCGGACCCGTACAGGTGCTCACCCGCCAGCCGACTGAAGGCCGAGCAAGGGAAGGTGGTCTCAGGTTCGGTGAAATGGAGCGTGACGTTCTGGTAGGGCACGGAGCTGCAATGTCCTTAAAAGAAAGGTTGCTGGACGAGTCTGACAAAGTGGTGGAACTTGTCTGCTCGCACTGCGGAATGATTGCAACGTACGACAAACAGCGTAACGTCTCTTTCTGCTCAGCCTGCGGAGCAGACACGGACATTTATCCCGTTGAGATGAGCTACGCGTTCAAGCTGTTACTGGACGAGATTAAGTCCCTCGGAGTTGCTCCAAGGCTTAACCTTGAAGATGCGGTATAAGGTGAGGTGGATACATGGCAAACGTACCCCCAATTCCAAAGAGAATTGCTTCTATCAAATTCGGCTTAATGTCTCCGAAAGAAATCCGTAAGATGAGTGCAACACCCATTATCACGGCTGACACTTACGATGATGACGGATTTCCAATTGACATGGGGCTTATGGACACAAAACTCGGGGTAATCGACCCCGGACTTCGCTGCAAGACCTGTTCAGGCAGGGCAGGCGAGTGTCCCGGACACTTCGGGCACATCGAACTTGTTGCCCCTGTTGTCCACGTAGGTTTTAACAAAGTAATCCGAAAACTTCTCAGGGCAACCTGCAGAAAATGCAGCAAGCTCCTGCTGGAACCAGCCCAGAAACAGCAGTATCTGGACCAGCTCCTTGCGGTAGAAGAAATCGGTCACATGCCTGACGACCTCATTAATGAGGTATATAAAGAAGCCAGCAAGGTAAAGACCTGCCCTTACTGTAACGAGGAACAGCTCGAAATCAAATTCGAAAAACCCAGCGAGTACCTGGAAAACGGTGAGAAGCTGACCCCCACCGAGATAAGGGATCGCTTTGAAAACGTCCCGGACGAGGACATCAGGGTTATCGGGATGGACCCGAAGAACGCAAGGCCGGAATGGATGATCCTTACCGTCCTGCCGGTACCTCCTGTTACGGTACGCCCTTCAATCACCCTTGAATCCGGGCAGCGCAGTGAAGATGACCTGACCCATAAACTGGTAGACATTATCAGGATCAACCAGAGATTCCAGGAGAACAGGGAAGCAGGAGCTCCACAGCTCATTATTGAGGACCTCTGGGAGCTTCTTCAATATCACGTAACTACATTCTTTGACAACTCGGTTTCAGGAATTCCGCCTGCAAGACACAGGTCAGGCAGACCTCTCAAGACCCTTTCCCAGCGTTTGAAGGGTAAAGAAGGAAGGTTCAGAGGAAGCCTGTCAGGTAAACGTGTAAACTTCTCAGCCCGTACCGTTATCTCCCCTGACCCGAACCTGAGCATTAATGAAGTCGGAGTCCCCATGCCCATTGCAAGAACCCTTACAATTCCTGCAGTGGTTACCCCGAGAAACATCGAACAGCTCAAAGTCTATGTGAGGAACGGTGGAGACATCCACCCCGGAGCAAACTATGTGTTCAGGTCTGACGGCAGGCGCATAAAGGTCACCAATATGAATAAGGACGACCTTGCCGAGAAACTTGAGTTCGGCTGGACTGTGGAACGACAGTTAAAAGACGGCGACACCGTACTTTTCAACAGGCAGCCGTCTCTGCACAAGATGAGTATCATGGCCCACTCCGTAAAAGTTCTGCCTAACAAAACCTTCAGGCTGAACCCTGCAGTGTGTCCTCCTTACAACGCTGACTTTGACGGAGACGAAATGAACATGCATGCCCTCCAGACCGAAGAGTCAAGGGCCGAGGCAAAGATCCTCATGCAGGTCCAGGAAAATATCCTCTCCCCGCGTTTCGGAGGTCCCATTATCGGAGGGATTCACGACCATATCTCAGGGCTTTTCCTGCTTACCCGTTTTGAAAACCATATTACCAGCTACGAGGCCTATGACATTTTGAGGAAGAGCCGCGCACGCAACCTGCCCGAACCTGCAGGCTACGACGAAGACGGGAAACCTTTCTGGACAGGAAAGCAGATTTTCAGTCAGATTCTGCCTGAAACCCTTAATATGGAGTTCGCAGCCCAGGTCTGCTCCCACTGTGATACCTGCAAGAAAGAAGAATGCCCGAATGACGCCTATGTCGTAATCCGCAACGGAGAGCTGATTCTCGGCACAATCGACGAAGCTGCAATAGGGGCATTTAAAGGGAAGATCCAGGATCGCATTATCAAGGAGGTCGGACCCGAAGCAGGAGCTCGTTTTGTTGACGACATGACAAAGCTTGCGATCAGGTCAATCATGCGTACGGGCCTGAGCTTCGGAATAGCTGACGAAGACATTCCGAAAGAAGCCAGGATCCAGATTAATGAGGTTCTCGGTAAAGCTGAAGACGCCGTGCAAAACCTTATCAAGTCATACCAGAACAAAGAACTCGAACCTCTCCCGGGTAGAACCCTCGATGAAACAATCGAGATGAGCATCATGCAGAAGCTCGGAAAAGCCAGAGACGAGACAGGTGGAATTGCAGATAGCCACATGGGACTTGAAAACTCAGCAGTTATTATGGCCCGCTCAGGAGCCAGAGGTTCCATCCTGAACCTTACCCAGATGGCAGCCTGCGTAGGGCAACAGGCAGTGCGTGGTGAACGTATCCGCAGAGGATACGCAGGCAGGACTCTCCCACACTTCCAGGAAGGAGACCTGGGCTCGGACGCCCACGGGTTCGTTAAGGCAAGTTACAAGAGCGGGTTAAACCCGACAGAATATTTCTTCCATGCAATCGGTGGTCGAGAAGGTCTTGTGGACACTGCGGTCAGGACATCCCAGTCAGGGTACCTGCAGAGAAGGCTTGTCAACGCCCTTCAGGACCTTGAAGTCCAGTATGACCTTACTGTCAGGGACACCCGAGGGGTGCTTGTCCAGTTTAAGTACGGAGAAGACGGGATCAACCCGACAAAGAGTGACTTCAGCAAGCCCGAAACCATCCACCGGATTGTCCGTTCCGTGGCAAACAGGGAGGTGGCATGATGAGTATCAGTGAAGCTACAATAGACAGCATGATAAAGGACCTGCCATTTCCTTTTAACATATTGAACACCCTGAGGGAAGATGTTCTCAAAGCCGGGGTGAGCAAGAAGGAAATGGAAGAGATCATAGAAAAAATGATGGAAGAATATACTGCTTCATGCATAGAGCCCTGTGACGCTGCGGGCGTCGTTGCAGCCCAATCCATAGGGGAACCGGGTACCCAGATGACGATGCGTACCTTCCACTACGCCGGTGTGGCCGAGATTAACGTTACCCTCGGTCTTCCCCGCCTTATCGAAATCGTGGATGCGAGGAAAATCCCGAGCACTCCTATGATGACAATTGCCCTTTCCAAAGAGCATCCTGAAGATTACGCTTACGACAGAGAGAAGACAAGAGCTCTCGCCTGGGAGATTGAGGCAACCAAGATCGACCACATCGCTGACGTGACCACTGACCTCTCCCAGATGAAGCTTATAATAGACCTGCACGAAAAGGCAATGGAAGGCAGGAATATTACTATAGACCAGGTGAAGGAGAAGTTCAACGAAGAGCTGAACGTACTGGTCAACATTTCCCCGGATATTGATAACCAGATCGTCATCACCCCCGGAGAGCCCTCTTACAGAGAACTGCTCCAGCTTGCAAAAAGCATCCACAATGTAACCCTTAAGGGCATAGAAGGAATCAAGAGAGTGGTGGTCAGGAAGGAGGGTGAAGAGTATACCCTCTATACGGAAGGCTCAGCTCTGCGGGAAGTTTTGCAGTTCAATGGTGTGGACAAGACCAGAACCAGCACAAACAACATCAATGAAATCTACGAAGTGCTTGGAATCGAAGCTGCAAGAAATGCCATTATCAAGGAAGCAACGGATACCCTGCGTGAACAGGGTCTGACTGTGGACATCAGGCACATAATGCTTGTGGCAGACCTCATGACCTGTGACGGAGAAGTAAAGCAGATCGGTAGGCATGGAATTTCAGGTGAAAAGGCCAGTGTATTTGCCCGTGCAGCTTTCGAAGTTACTGTCAACCACCTCCTGGACGCAGGTATGCGCGGAGATGTGGATCAGCTTCAGGGTGTTACGGAAAACATCATTGTCGGTCAGCCTATTCGCATGGGTACGGGTGATGTGCACCTGGTCAGCAGAAGAGTTGAAAAAGTTGAAGCTGAAGAGCTTGAAGCAGAAGAAGAATAAAGGAACGAAGGAAAATCCGGATTTTAACCTATAATTATTTAAGTATATACCCTGATAGAACAGCAGTTCGGATCAGGATATGCTTACCTTTATGAATTTCATCGAATCCTGCTACAGAAACTTGAGTCCGCGAGGCTCATAACCAGAAAATTGATATAAGGCATCAGGTATTTAGAGTACCATATACTCACCGAGCTTGGAATCTTTATTGAGAAAGAGACAGAGTAGACTAGCTAATTTGAGACAGAGTTGATGAAAATGAAGATCAATGTTGATAAATCTCTTATCAAGGCTGTGAAAACAGGAAAAGTAATAGTTGGAGCCAACCGGACCATAGATGCAGCAGCAAACGGCTCTGCAAAAATGGTGATCCTGGCATCAAACTGCCCCGAAGACATTAAAAAGAAAATTCAGGCAACAAGCATTCCGGTCCTGGAGTACGAAGGCACAAGTGTAGAACTCGGCCCCGTATGCGGGAAGCCCTTCACGATTGCAGCCATGGCAATCCTCGATGCAGGAGAATCGGATATCCTGGCAGCTACAGCTTGATAAAAAGGAGTTGCAACGTCTTGGGTGAAATAAGACTTACTGCAGAAAGCATCCAGTACATCGCATTATTTGAAAACATGACCCGGGCCAAAATACTTGACTGTATTCCGGAAGAAGAAAGGCTCGTGTATGTTGTAAAACAGGGCGATATGGGGCTTGCAATAGGCAAAAACGGGGAGAACATAAACCGTGTTAAAAAAGCCCTGGACAAACCCATCGAGCTTGTGGAGTACTCAGAGGATCCTGTTACCTTTATAAAGAATGCCTTCGGACCGGTATCAGTAAGTTCAGTAAACTTCACAACCAAAAATGGCAAGCGATTGGCTTATGTAGAGGTACCTAATAAAGAGAAGGGGCTTGCCATCGGTCGCAATGGCAAGAATATAGAGAAAGTGAAGATGCTTGCCCGTCGTCACCATACCATAGAAGATGTGATCCTGCAGTAATATCCCATTAACTTATGTTGATCCATTAATCCGGCGTTGAAGGACAATTCTGGCATTTAATGCCACAATAGGAAACTGTGATCAATTTTAACTGGAGAAATTTACAATGGCTAAAGGAAAATATGCAGCTAATATTCTCAAACAGACCAGGAAAGATGCCCGCTGGAAAGATACGTACTACGGCAGGCGGGTTCTTGGTCTGAACGTGAAAGCCGACCCTCTTGGTGGTGCACCGCAGGGTCGGGGTATTGTATTAGAGAAAGTGGGAGTCGAAGCCAAACAGCCGAACTCCGCAATCAGAAAATGCGTAAGAATCCAGCTCATTAAAAACGGGCGTCAGGTAACCGCATTCTGTCCCGGAGACGGTGCAGTAAACTTCATTGATGAACACGATGAAGTTACCGTGGAAAGGATCGGAGGCCGCATGGGCGGTGCTATGGGTGATATTCCCGGTGTACGTTTCAAGGTAATTGCCGTAAACAATGTGTCCCTGAACCAGCTGGTTATCGGCAGATTGGAAAAGCCCAGGAGATGATTTTTTTGTACAAGATTTTTGGGAAATGGGACCTTTCGGAAGTTGAGGTCAGAGACCTCGGAATTAAGCGCTATGTCAGCCTTACCCCTGTAATTGTTCCTCACAGCAGCGGGAAACATGCAAGGCAGCAGTTCAACAAATCCGAGATCTCGATTGTAGAGCGCCTTGCAAACAACCTCATGAGGACAGAAACCAACACCGGAAAGAAGCAGGTGACTCTTCGCGCAGTTGAAGAAGCTTTCGACATTATGAATAAGAAGACGAAACAAAACCCGGTTCAGGTTCTTGTGGATGCCATTGCCAATGCAGGCCCCAGAGAAGAAGTGGTCAGGCTGAAGTACGGTGGGATCTCCGTACCAAAAGCAGTTGACACTGCACCTCAGAGGCGCGTTGACACTGCCCTGCGCTACATCAGCATGGGAACAAACGCCGCAGCTTTCAAATCCAAGCGCTCTGTTGCAGAATGTCTGGCAACCGAACTTATAGGTGCAGCAAACCGCGATACCAAATCCTTCGCCATCAATAGGAAGGATGCAAAGGAAAGAGTTGCGAAGGCAGCACGCTAATAATTTATGCGGACCTGTCCGCTTTTGAAAATAACATATAACCATTCACATTTTGCTTAAAAGGTATTAGCATGGGACGAAGAAAGAAAATGGTCGAGCGTGTGACAACGCTCATGAATGATCCTCAAAGGATCAGAAATATCGGAATCGTTGCACACATTGACCACGGAAAGACCACATTATCGGATAACCTGTTAGCAGGCGCAGGCATGATTTCCAAGGAACTTGCCGGAAGACAGCTTTTCATGGACTCCGATGAAGAGGAACAGGCAAGAGGTATTACAATTGATTCCTCCAATGTTTCCATGGTCCACACATTTGATAATGAAGACTACCTGATCAACCTTATCGACACCCCCGGACACGTTGACTTCGGTGGAGACGTTACCCGTGCCATGAGAGCAGTAGACGGTGCAGTTGTAGTAGTTGACGCGGTAGAAGGCACAATGCCCCAGACCGAGACTGTGCTGAGGCAGGCTCTCAGGGAACATGTCAGACCCGTACTTTTCGTAAACAAGGTAGACAGGCTTATCAATGAGCTTCAGGTCGATTCTCAGGAAATGCAGATCCGCCTCGGCAAGGTCATTGACCACGTGAACAAGCTTATCAAAAACATGAACCCCGAGAAGTTCAAAGCAGGCTGGAAAGTCGATGCAGCAGCCGGAACCGTAGCATTCGGGTCAGCTCTTTACAACTGGGCAATCAGTGTGCCTATGATGAAGAAGACCGGGGTTTCTTTTAATGACGTATACGATTACTGTAAAGCCGGAGACATGAAATCCCTGGCAGAAAAGTGTCCTCTGCACGAAGCTGTTCTTGACATGGTTATTCACTTCCTGCCAAACCCGATCGAAGCTCAGAAGGACAGGGTAAAGGCCATCTGGCACGGCGATGAAAACACCGCAATCGGAAAGTCCATGGCCGGGGCAGATGCAGAAGGCGACCTTGCATTCATGGTAACTGACATCTCCGTTGACCCCCACGCAGGGGAAGTTGCAACAGGAAGGTTGTTCAGCGGCTCTCTTACCCGCGGTATGGAAGTTTTCACCTCGGGAAGCGCAAGGAAGAGCAGGGTCCAGCAGGTCGGTATCTTCATGGGTCCGGAAAGGCTTGAAGTGGACAAGATCCCTGCAGGAAATATTGCCGCAGTTACGGGTTTAAAGGAAGCAATCGTCGGGTCCACCGTAACCACCCTTGACGGCATGACTCCTTTCGAAAGCATCAGGCACGTAAGCGAACCTGTAGTGACTGTGGCTGTGGAAGCAAAGCACACCAAAGACCTTCCGAAACTTATTGAGGTTCTAAGACAGGTCGCAAAGGAAGACCCGACTCTCCAGATCACCCTGGATGAGGAAACCGGGGAACACCTGATGGCAGGTATGGGAGAACTGCACCTTGAAGTTATCGCTCACAGGATCGAAAGGGACAAGAATGTGGAAATCGCCACGAGCAAGCCTATTGTCGTATACAGGGAAACAATTAAGAAGAACACCGAACCTGTCGAAGGGAAGTCTCCGAACAGGCACAACAGATTCTATATCTATGTTGAGCCTCTTGACACCGAGATTGTCAGTGCGATCAAGGAAGGGGAAATCAGCATGAACCTGCCTGAACTTGAGAGGAGGCAGAAGCTCATCGACCTCGGCATGGAAAAAGAAGAGGCAAAAGGCATTGCCGGCATCTTCAACTCCAATATCTTCATCGATATGACCAAAGGTATCCAGTACCTTAATGAGACAATGGAACTTGTGCTCGACGGGTTTGAAGAGGTCATGCGCGCAGGTCCGCTTACAAGAGAACCTGTAGCAAACGTAAAGTGCGTGCTTGTAGACGCAAAACTCCACGAAGACGCAATTCACAGAGGTCCGGCTCAGATTATTCCTGCATCAAGACAGGCAATCCAGGCAGGAATGCTTATGGCAGAAGACAGCCTGCTTGAGCCTTACCAGAAAGTCTTTGTCCAGGTACCTCAGCTTTTAATGGGCGGTGCAACAAAGGAACTCCAGGGACGCCGCGGAATTATCCTGAACATGACTACGGAAGGAGACCTGGCAATTATCGAGGCCAGAGTACCTGTGGCTGAAATGTTCGGATTTGCCGGAGAGATCAGGTCCGCAACCGAAGGCCGTGCCATGTGGAGCACGGAGTTCGGAGGCTTTGACGTTGTGCCGTCAAGCATCCTGAACGACATCGTTGGCCAGATAAGGGAAAGGAAGGGCCTGAAGAAGGACCTGCCAAAAGTTTCTGACTTCCTTTCAATGTAAGCGGAATTTTTCCGCTTCTCTTCCCTCTTAAAAGCAAAACCCCAAGGCAAAACTCCCCTGAATTCGAAGGAGAAAAGTTAGGAATCTTCTGAGAGTTTAGTCAATGGGAAAGATTTAAAACAAGGTATGCCTATAATGGGGAAAACAGTCCAGGCCTCTGGAAATTCAAAATACGTCGACCCGATAAATGTTCAAAACGGGAAATGTATGTAAGTAATGGTTGAACAAAGACCGGAGAAGGTCTGACCATTATGAGATCTGCCCTAATATTAATATACTATAATCTGATATAGCATTGAAACTCATCCATAATTTATAAAGGAGAATTATAAATGGCAGCAGACAAACCGCACATGAATTTAGCAGTGATCGGTCACATTGACCACGGAAAGTCAACCCTTGTAGGACGCTTAATGTACGAAGCCGGAGCAGTACCGGCTCACATTATCGAGAAGTATAAGGAAGAAGCAAAGCAGAAGGGTAAGGAATCCTTCGCTTTCGCATGGGTTATGGACTCCCTTAAGGAAGAGCGTGAAAGAGGTATCACAATTGATATCGCTCACAAGAGATTTGACACACCCAAATATTACTTTACAGTCGTGGACTGTCCGGGCCACCGTGACTTTGTCAAGAACATGATCACAGGTGCTTCACAGGCAGACGCAGCAATCCTCGTCGTTGCAGCCCCTGACGGTGTCATGGCCCAGACCAAGGAACATATCTTCCTTTCAAGGACCCTCGGTATCAGCCAGCTGATCATCGCAATCAACAAGATGGACGCAGTCGATTACAGCGAAGCAAAGTACAAGGAAGTTGTAGAACAGGTATCCGGCCTCCTTAAGATGATCGGGTTCAAGCCAGCCGATATCCCCTTTATTCCTACCTCTGCATTTATGGGAGACAACATCACCAAGCTCAGTGAAAAGACTCCCTGGTACAAGGGTCCCGTAATCATGCAGGCTCTCGATGAACTCAAGGAACCGGAAAAACCATCCACTCTCCCTCTCAGGATCCCTGTCGAAGACGCATACACCATCTCAGGTATCGGAACTGTCCCTGTAGGCAGAGTTGAAACCGGTGTAATGAAGAAGGGTGACAAAGTAGTCTTCATGCCCGGCGGAGCCGGCGGTGAAGTTAAGTCCATTGAAATGCACCACGAAGAAATTCCACAGGCCTACCCCGGAGACAACATCGGGTGGAACGTCCGCGGTATCGGCAAGAACGACGTCCGCAGAGGTGACGTCTGTGGCCATACTGACAACCCGCCAAAGGTTGCTGACGAATTCGTAGGGCAGATTGTGGTTCTCCAGCACCCCTCCGCAATCACTGCAGGGTACACACCTGTCTTCCACGCTCACACCTCCCAGATCGCATGCCAGCTGATCGAGCTTAACAAGAAGCTGGACCCGAAGACCGGGCAGGTTAAGGAAGAAAACCCGACCTTCATTAAGGCCGGAGATGCAGCAATTGTAACCATCAAACCGACAAAACCGATGGTTATCGAGCCCGTAAAAGAAATTCCACAGCTCGGCAGATTTGCTATCCGTGATATGGGTATGACAATTGCCGCAGGCATGTGCATGAGTGTTAAGCAGAAATAACACTCTCCTTTTTTCATTTTTTAAGGAGAAAAAAGGTTATGCAAAAAGCTAGAATCAGATTGTCAGGCATCAGTCCCAAGGATCTGGACGGAGTCTGCAACCAGGTAAAATCAATTGCGGAAAGGACAGGAGTAAACATTTCAGGACCTGTTCCGCTGCCCACAAAGAAGCTGGTCGTTCCTACAAGGAAGAGCCCCAGCGGAGATGGGACTGCAACCTGGGACCACTGGGAAATGCGCGTACACAAGAGACTAATCGACATTGCAGCCGATGAAAGAGCGCTCCGCCAGCTCATGAGAATCCAGGTCCCAAAAGACATAAACATCGAGATCGTGCTCGAAGGATAAATGCAAAAAATGCCAGGTTACAGAAAACCTCTGTACCCGGTATTGCAAATTCCTTTTCACTTCTTTATTTCTGAATATTTACTTTAACACTTTAGAGAGTTTTGCCGGCGGCTGCCCCTTTGAGGGCTTCTACAGCCACCGGATATTCTGCAACTTTCTCTTTCTGTGATTCTTCAAATATGTCTCTTCGTATTTTCACTGTATTTTTACTTACTTTAGGGTTTTACTTTGTTTTCAATTCGAACTTTATTTCAGATTTACTCCAGCATTTAGATTTCATTATCTTCTACCTGACTGCCATTAAAACTAACTGCCATTAAAACCTGTTTTCTGCGGTATCAGTAATTGTTATAGTGCCTTTTGCAGGAACTGTCACTGAATTCAATTGTAAAAGCATCAATCTTCTGTACTTATCCGAACTTTCCAGGATTTCCCAATCTCCGTATAGATGTTCCACGACAGTCAGATCCTGAGCTTCGGACTTGCTGTTGTTAATTTCGATCTTGTAGCTTACCCTTTCACACCTCCCGCCCTCTGAAGCTTCGACCAGGACCGAGGAAGGGATAATCCCGAAAACAATGCCGTATATTCCACCAGATGGTCCCGCTTTCAAGCTTGACCTCTCGTCTTTCATTTACAAGGGCAAACCCCTGTTCATAAATGGTAAGTTCCAGCCCCCCTCAGGCTTCAACGACTCCAGCTGCCATAATTCCCAGAGGATTTGCGGTTGAGTTTTCACCAGAAATTCCCGAGTTTGATCCGGTTTGATTCATTTCAATGCCGGATACATTTGCCTGAGCAATGCCTTCAGGTTTCGGAGGCACATAGGTTCGGAGGCACATCAGCTGAAAAAAGGAAAAAAATCCCGACAAACACTGAAATAATCCCTAAAAAGTATTTCTTTCCTCCCGTAGCGTAATTAATGGAGCTCGTATTTAGATAGACATAGTTTAATAGAAAATGCAAAATAGCTGAACCACTCAATGTTACTAGTGTCGCGTCAATGATAAAATCTCGTATAAAATCGGTTACAACATTTAAGAATTGTTCAATCTTGGATATTGGCATGACACTAGTTTTACCGGGTCAATCTGATCCCGCTAGATGTAGGAGAGTGGCCAGTCCCAAAAAGAAAAAAATAGAACATCAGGAGAGAAAAAACAGCGAGATATAAAAAACTAAATTGAAAACAGTGTGTTTTTTGATCCCTTTTGTCCTTCTTTTCAAGGACTACTCCAGTTAGCTAAAACCTTTAAAAATGTTCATTCTCCGAAGATTTGACAGGACCAACTTAACTAATTTGTATTCATTGGAATGTATCGAATTTTCAGAATTTGTCCTTTGAATAGAGCTCAATAGTCCAATAGCTACGGCATATCCTCGTACAATACATTGACAAGTTCTTCTAATGAGAAGATACTTTTAATGTTCTTATTTGGGAAAGTTTTATTGCCTCTGTTAATCCATATGCCTTTCATTCCAATTTTCTCACATGGTATAATGTCAGTTTCAATAGCATCTCCAACGTAAAAGCACTTTTCTGGTTCTTCACCATTCCTTTTACATGCACTTTCAAATATTTCCGTACAGGGTTTTGCAACATGAAATTCTCCTGCTACTATGATATCAACAAAGTAACGGGAAATTCCCATTTTACTCAGCTTTAGCTTTTGTTGCCCTGGATCACCATTACTTATAACACCCATTTTTAAATTTGAAAGTTTTTTCAAGCAGGGTATCACATCATCATAAGGTTTCCAGCTTGATTCATAATTGAATAAATAGTAATCAAATACTTTAAGTGCCTCTTCATTTGATAGGTTAATATTTCGTATTAAATAAAGTTCTTTAATTCGTTCAATGCGCTGTTCTTCAAAAGAACATTTTTTGGCTAAATATCTTTTAAAGTGTTTTTCTGCTAATTCACACCAAATAGAATAAAATTCATTAAAATCTATTTCGAAAAAATTATGATAATTCTGGTAAAATAATTCAACTCCAGAAAATTCCGCACTTTTATGATCCAATAGGGTACCGTCTATGTCAAAAAAAACCATCATGCTCTTACCTCAGATTCAAATAGTATGGCAGTATGCGTATTGAACCAAAAAATTACTTGAGAATCTCTTCCTCACGTACTCTTACTTTCCTTTTTTTTCAATGTTTATACAAACTGGCTGATACAATAATATTAGCTAAAATTAAAAACTAATCTCGGATTAAACTATTATTATTCTCATACCAAGTAGATTATTTTTTCATATTTTTGTCCATTATCGCTTAAAACCCCCTTTAAGGTGGAATATAACCCATAATATGTAAGAGAACTAAATCACAGATATTTTTCTGCCCGTACAACAGTATTCACTATACGGACCTGTTCCTGCCACAACAGGCTTTAATTTTCCTTCAAGTTTTATAAGAGGCTGCCTAAGCCTCTGGGAACTTTGATCACCTAAAGGTCATTTTCGATTTTACAAATGTTTTTAGCTTCAATTTCTCTGTCCCTGAATTCAACCTGAATATCGTCGCAGGCAGCCCCACAAGCAGGAAGATTATGTTTTTGAAGAACATGATCACCGCCCTCTGCATAAAGACTCAATATTACATATTCGATGCTCTTTTCAGAATTGAAAAAAATAGGTTATTATCTTTCATTTTTACTGACCTCTCAACAGTGTTCTGTGCGCTGCACAACAGTTCATTTTCATGCTGAATGAACAGTGCATAGCAATAGTACAGCACTGTGTTATTTATTTACTTCAGGCCTTCGAGATATTATGTAGATAAGTAGATCTCCAGAATTAAAGAGAGGGAGTAATAAGCCCGTTGCAGGCGCCTACTGCTGCACGCTAAAAACTTACCCACACGAAACTACAAAGGCCAGAAAAAAGATTTAACCAGATCTAATTCAGCTATTTCTAACTTTTTTCTTTGCAAGAATCATATGCGGAGGCTTGATATACGCAGCTGCATGACCGGAAGGATCGTTTCGTTCCAAAAACGCATCATAATCGTCCAAAAACCTCCATGTTAAATCCTCAAATCCGTGAGATTCTGCGAGGTCAGCTATCCTCTCGGGAGTATTTTCTTTCGCAAAGGGCAGATTAGGTTTAACATCACCGTACAGCTCATCAAATCGTTCGTAACGACTACTTTTTTTCTCTGTTCCATCCGGATTATGGAACCACAAACCATCAATTATCATCATAATGCCTCCGTCTTTTAAAAGCCGGCAACACTCACCCAGAAACTTATCCGGTTGAGGCAAAGTCCAGAGAAGATACTTGCTAAAAACAAAATCATACTCTCCGTCTTTAAGAGGAATTTTTTCTGCATCTCCCCGCATTAACAAAACATTTACTCCCTTTTCTCGGGCATTTGCAGCTGCTTTTTCAAGCATATTTTCGGACAAATCAACACCTGTTACATCGTGTCCCATGGCAGCAAGGGAGATGGCAAGAATCCCGGGACCTGTTCCAACTTCCACTGCACGGACTTTTTTATCAGTCAGCAGAATTTCTGAAAAAACGGATTTCCAGACATCCATTTCCTCATCCATACAGTGAGCATATTCTGTGTGATAATCAGAACTTCTGAAGTCCCAGTATTCTAATATTTTATCTTTCATTTTCCGTCCCTCAAAAATTGACATAAAAAAGTTTCTACCGGAAACAGATACATCTCAGATCCAGTTACATTGTTATCCGGAGTAAAAATACAGGCCGAATATGAGACGATACCGAGAAACTTTTCATCCAAATCTTTCCTTTGTATGCGACAGACACGTAAAATTACCGTGAGCACAACAGTTAATGCTATGAGCGCCGGGATGACAATTTGTAATTATGAGATCTTTCCTCATAAAATTGCATCCGTGCAGTATAACCATAACATTAGGTAGTGTTATTATTTACAAAAATATTCTGTGAATATCATCATAATTAACAAGATATTAATATTTATGCATTTTATTTCATATTTATAATTGAAGATATCACAATGAATTTACGGATATAATCTGGAGTATTCTAAACATATCATTACATCAGCCATATGAATATCGGATAAAATCACACGATTTAAATATACATTCCATATAACTTAGTTAAAAATAGTATTAATAATATCATAAATATTTATACACATTGGTGCTATTGATGAAATTCAACGTACAAAAAACAAAAATCTCTTCCCCGGCAGTTGCAGTAATTTTGATTGTGGCATTGCTCTGTTCAGGATGTACCGAGACTGGGGGGACTGAAGAAAAAGTTCTCCGCGTAGTTTTTAACGAAGGCCCCGATACCGGAGGCAGTCTTGATCCTGCCAACGGCTGGACAGGGTGGTATGTCCATCAGGCAGGCATCTATGAAACACTGTTCTATTATGATGCGGACATGAATCTCATGCCCAAACTTGCAACCGGCTACAAACAGTTAAATGATACGGAATGGGAAATCCAGCTCCGTGAGGATGTAAGCTTCCACGACGGAACAAAGATGAATGCGGATGCAGTTCTCTTTTCGCTGAACAGAGTACTTGACCCGACAAACAGCAGGTCATCCGAGTACTCCTTCATCAAAGAGGTACGAAAAACCGGCGAGTACACCATTGTCATCGAAACTAATGATGTTTATGCTCCATTGATAGCATCCCTTGTAGACCCGATAATGTCGATCATTAGCCCCAGCATTGTTGACGCGGACAAAGAGCCGATCGGGACCGGTCCCTTCAAGTTTGTTTCCTTTGAACCGGGTACAAGCCTTGAAATAGAAAAGAACCCTGATTACTGGGACGGTGATGTCAAAGTTGACCGTATACTTATTCAGTACAACAAAGACAGCACTGCCAGAACCCTGATGATAAAATCAGGAGATGTTGACATTGCCAGAGATCCTCTCCAGAGCGAGTATTCGGCACTTCAGGCCAATCCTGATATAAACGTCATTTCCAGAGAAACCCTGCGGACGTACTTCCTGTTTGTAAATGGTGGTAAAGCCCCATTTGACGATGTCAGAGTCCGCCAGGCCCTCTCCTACGCAATCAACCGCCAGGAAATTGTGGATACGGCACTTGAAGGGGTTTCCGGCCTTCCGGCAACCGGTATATTCACAAATACCATGCCGTGGAACGCAAACGACCAGATCGAAGCCTATGAATATAACCCGGAAAAAGCTCTGGAACTCTTCGAAGAAGCGGGAATCACGAAAGGCACAGATGGCAAACTCTACTACAACGGGGAGCCGTTCACCATTGAAATCCAGACCTACACAAAACGTGCAGCTCTTCAGCCGAGTGCGGAAATCCTAGCCTCACAGCTGGAAGATATAGGCATTACCTCAACCGTGACAATTCTGGATAGTGCTGCCCTTACAGCAAACGCTGTTGCAGGAACGTATGACTTTTCACTTGCTGCGTGGAGTACGGCACCGACAGGTGATCCTGATTACTTCCTCTCGCTTCATTATCTCTCAACCGGGAATTACGCAGCCAACTGGCTTCGCTATTCTAACCCTCAGGTCGATGAATTGATTCTTGAAGCAAGGAAAGAGACGGACGAAGAGAAACGCGCGGAGCTATACGACGAAATCCAGATACAGATTCAGGAAGATGCAGCAATACTGCCCGTCTTCTATGCCAACGAAATCTATGCACTGTCATCGGATGTTGAAGGTTTTGTAATGTATCCAAACGAGTACACAATCATCACCAAGGATATCGGATTTGCATAAATTTCTTGAGAAGGCCAGGGACTTCCACAGTGAAGTTCTGGCCTATCCAATTCAAAAACATGCCCGGAACAAGCTCCGAAATAACGAGAAGATTTCCGGAAACAGGTATCTGCGGAAACTCAATCTCATGGAAAAAAATCTGTGAGGTAAAAAGTTGATTTTGAGCTTGTTTCATCCAGGTTGGATAGTAATTTTTTGACTGTAAGAGGTATTGACATGGCTTTGAGGATGAAGTTATCGTTTGCCTGTACTGCAATTATTTTTGTTGCAATAATCATCTGTTCGGGTTGTGTTCAGACAGAGGGTTCTGAAGAAAAAATTCTTCACGTAGCTCTCACGACCGGCCCTGATACAGGAGGAAGCCTTGATCCTTCCATTTCATGGGAAGGCTGGCCCATGCGAAGAACCGGAATCTATGAGACACTCTTTTCTTACAACGAAAACATGACGCTCCAGCCTGAACTTGCAACAGGCTATAAGCAGCTAAATGAGACAGCATGGAGAATTCAGCTCCGCAGGAATGTAAGCTTCCATGATGGGACCGTAATGGACGCAGATACCGTGATATATTCCATCAACAGGGTTCTTGCTCCTTCGAACAGCAGGTCATCGGAATACTCTTTTATCAAAAACATCTACAAAACCGATGACTACACAATCGTTTTGGAAACAAATGAACCATACGCGCCAACGATTCTCATGTTCACGGACACTATCATGTCAATTGTAAGTCCCAACGCCAGTGACCTCGACAAAGAGCCGGTCGGAACAGGTCCGTACATGTTTGTATCATTCGAACCTGGCTCCAGTATAGAACTGGTAAAGAATCCTGCTTACTGGGGTGAGGAACCAAAAATCGACCGGATAATTATCCAGTACAGTAAAGACGCCGCAGCTCGAACTCTTTTGCTCAAATCAGGCGATGTTGACCTTACAAGAGATATCCTGCAAAGCGAATACCAAAACCTTGAAGATGATCCTGATATTGAGATCTTATCCAGAGAAACGCTTCGAACCTACTTTATGTATATTAACGAAGGAAAAGCTCCATTCGACGATGTAAGAGTTCGCCAGGCGCTTAATTATGCTCTTGACCGCCAGGAAATCGTTGACACAGCCCTCGAAGGCGTTGCAGGCTCTCCGGCAACCGGAATATTCCCGGACATCATGCCCTGGAGTGCGAATTACAAGATTGAAGCTTACGAATATAACCCTGAAAAAGCTCTGGAACTCCTTGCTGAAGCGGGAATCAAACCGGGAAGTGATGAGAGGCTCTATTACAACGGAGAGCCGTTCACAATTGAAATCCAGACCTATACAAAACAGGCAGCACACCAGCCAATGGCAGAAGTAATTGCCACCCAGTTTGAAAAAATAAGCATCCCCGTTACGATAAAAATTGCCGAAACAAACTCAATTAGTGCCGATGCAGTAGCCGGAAACTATGACCTTGCACTCTATTCCTGGGGAGTTGCACCTGTAGGAGATCCTGACTACTTCGTGTCCAGCCACTTCCTTTCAACCGGTACCTACGCATCTAACTGGCTCCGTTATTCGAATCCCCAGGTTGACGAATGGATTCTTGAAGCAAGGGCCGAAACAGACAAAGAAAAACGTACAGAACTCTATGACATGATTCAGGAACAGGTCCAGAATGACGCGGTACTTGTCTGTATTGCATACAAGAATGAAATTGACGGGGGCTCGCCCGACCTCAAAGGTTTTGAAATTTATCCGAACGAATACACGTTCCTTACAAACGAAATGGAACTTGCCTGAAGGATTAAAAAATGAAAGACAAAATTACAGCACACTGGAATAAAAGAAGTCCAAGTTACCGTAAAATGTATCGTGACCACCTTGATGAAGAGATTCTCCTTATGAAAAACCTCTTTTCAGAGAAATTGCCTGCAGGTAAAAAACTCAGTGTCCTTGATATCGGAACTGGACCTGGAATCCAGGCCTTTGTTTTCGCCGAGCTGGGACACAATGTTACGGCCCTCGACATCTCAAAAGAGATGCTTGCAGGGGCAAAAGAAGGGGCAAGGAACCGTAATTTGTTAATCAGGTTTGTTGAAGGGGACGGAGAGAACCTGCCTTTTGAAGCCTGTACGTTTGATATTATTGTAAACATGCATCTTCTCTGGACGCTCACGGATCACGACAAATTCTTCAGTGAATGCAAAAGAGTCCTGGTTCCCGGAGGCAGGATTCTTGCGATTGACGGGCAATGGTTCCAGCAAGAATACGTTTCAGACGGAAATAATAACCCTGAAGAAAGAACTTACGAGGAGTTAATCGAGTATCTTCCGCTTTACAAAAGCAACTCGCCTGAAATGATTGCAGGCCTCATGGAAAATAACGGGTTTTCGGATGTCTCCTGGAAAGCTCTTCCCGAGTATGCCGAGTATATGAAAAGATGCGATCCGGAAGGTCATGACTATTTATCTGTTCCATACCTCGCCACAGGAGTAAAATATTGATGAAGAGCTGAAGTTTTCAAGAGGCACTGTAATGCTAAAAGAGTATTTCATCCGTCGGGCTCTATATTTCTTTCCGGTTCTCATATTTATCTCATTTATGAGTTTCTCACTCATCTACATCGCTCCGGGTGACCCGGCAGAGATTATGATGACCAGTCCCTCGGGGGGGTATGATGAAGCAGCTGTTGAAGCGTTCCGTATAGCCCACGGGCTTGACCAGCCGTTTTACATCCAGTATCTGAACTGGCTCAAAGCCGCAGCTGTAGGGGACTTTGGTTACTCGTACATGAGCGAACAGCCGGTGTTTGAAACTGTTCTGAATGCATTCAAAAATACACTGACACTTTCCGTTCTTGCTCTTGCAATTGCTCTTTTTATCTCCATTCCCTTTGGTGTCGTGTCAGCTCTGAAACATAACACCATTGTTGATGACGCCTGCCGCTTTGGTGCTCTTCTCGGAGTGTCCATGCCAAACTTCTGGCAGGCCTATCTGATGATAATTCTCTTCTCGGTAATAATTCACTGGTTCCCGGCATCCGGATTCGGTCACGGGACTGACATCAGCTACATGATCCTGCCAGCGACTGTTCTTGGGACAGGATCGGCGGCGGTGATGATGCGAATGATCCGTTCAAGCATGCTGGAAGTCATGGGAAAGGAATATATCCAGACTGCACGCGGAAAAGGGCTTTCTGAACAAATCGTTGTCTTCAGGCATGCATTGAAAAACGCGCTTGTTCCGGTTATCACAGTGGTCGGGCTGTCGATTGGTTTTCTCTTAAACGGCTCGGTTGTTGTTGAGACAATTTTCGGATGGGCGGGTATTGGGAATCTTGTGGTGGACTCAATTCTTTCCCATGACTATATGATGGTACAGGGCACGGTGCTCTTTGTTGCCGTTATTTTTCTTTTGATCAACTTCTTTGTAGACTTATTCTATGTTTGGGCAAACCCGGAGATACGCTATGATAGAAATTCTTAAAAACCGGCAGATTACCATCTCCCTGATAATTCTCGGAGGGCTCATCATCATGGCCGTGTTTGCCGGGGTTTTAGCCCCATATGACTACACGGAAAAGGACCTGCAGAACCGTCTGCAACCTCCTTCTTCCGACCACATATTCGGGACCGACCACCTTGGCCGCGATATTCTGACAATGGTGATGTACGGTGCAAGGGCATCCCTTTTCGTCGGGTTTGCGGTTGTAAGTGTTTCGCTTGCGGTAGGAGTAGTACTTGGCGTTCTGGCAGGGTATTACGGCGGCTGGCTGGATGAGATTATCATGCGGCTGACGGATAGTTTCCTTGCATTTCCGTCGATG
This sequence comes from Methanosarcina siciliae T4/M, assembly GCF_000970085.1. Lineage (NCBI taxonomy): Archaea > Methanobacteriati > Methanobacteriota > Methanomicrobia > Methanosarcinales > Methanosarcinaceae > Methanosarcina > Methanosarcina siciliae. The sequence goes on from NZ_CP009506.1 coordinate 1,204,213, forward strand.
TTTCTGGCCCTTGCAATTACCGCATTTCTGGGTCAGGGGATGGAAAACATGATGCTTGCTTTAATTGTTGTCGAGTGGACGGTGTTTGCGAGAGTTGCACGCGGTTCAACCCTTGACGTCAAGACAAAAGGCTATGTCCGGGCCTCCCGCTGGGTCGGTGCTTCAAACAGTTATGTGATGATAAAGCATATCCTTCCGAATATTATCTCACCTGTTTTGATAATGGCAACGCTTGGAATTGGGAACGTGATTCTGGCAGCAGCCGGTTTAAGTTTCCTCGGGCTTGGGGTGCAGCCCGCAACACCGGAGTGGGGTGCGATGCTGAATGCAGGCAGGACCTATGTCACAACCGCTCCCTGGCTGATGCTCTTCCCGGGTCTTTTTATCATGATAACCGTGCTTGCGTTCAACTACTTCGGCGACGGACTGCGGGATGCACTTGACCAGAAGATGAAAAATATTGAGCTTGAAGGGAGGTTCTGATATGCCTGATGTGTTGCTGAAAGTATCCGGGGTTTCCGTATCAATCCCAACCGGACAGGGATCAGTTCACGCAGTTGATGATGCGGTATTTTCTATTAATAGACATGAGGTGTTTTCACTGATAGGGGAGTCAGGAAGCGGAAAATCGATACTTGGCCAGGCAATAATGCGGCTGCTTCCCCCGAATGCAGTGTTTTCCGGGAAAGTGGAACTTGGCGGTACAGAGATATCCGCTCTTTCCGAAAAAGAGATGCAGAAAGTCCGCGGCAAAACGGTTGCATCAATTGCCCAGAACCCGTATCTTGCGATGAATCCCGGGATAAGAGTTGGCACTCAGATTGCTGAGCCGATGCGGGCACATCTCGGGATAAGTAAAGAGGACGCAAAGACCAGGGCTTGCCGGGCTCTGAAGTATTTTGACATCATCCCTTCCGAGGTGCGGGAAAGGGAATACCCGTTCCAGTACAGCGGCGGAATGCTGCAGCGGGCTATGGTTGCAATGGGAACGGCTGCAGATCCCGAGCTGATCATCGCTGATGAACCAACAAAAGGTGTTGATGTGCTAAAAAAGCGCAATATTGCGGCAATTTTTAAGAAGGTTGTCTCGAAAGGTTGTGCGTTTCTTTTAATTACGCATGATGTCGGTTTTGCTCGGGTGATGTCGGACCGAATCGCGGTAAACTACTGCGGGCAGATAATAGAGATTGCAGGAAAGGACCCGTTTTTCAAAGAGCCTCTGCATCCATATTCAAAAGCGCTTCTGGATGCGGTGCCGGAACGCGGCATGCACCCCATTCCGGGCCAGTCCCCTTCAATGATTGCGGTGCCGGAAGGCTGCAGGTTTCATCCGCGATGCCCGTACAAAACGGACAGATGCCTGACTGATCCGCCGGTTGTGGAATTGGGGGGAAGATGTGTGAGGTGCTGGATGTATGCTTAAGGCAGAGAATCTGCGTTATGTTTACACCTCCGGCCTGATTAAAACCACCAAAAAGACAGCTGTCTGCAGCGTGGATCTTGAGATTCTTCCGGGCGAGACGGTAGCTATTGTCGGAGAGTCAGGGTGCGGAAAATCAACGCTTGCAAAGCTGCTTGTCCAGCAACTGTCACCGGCTTCAGGGGAAGTGTTTTTCGACGAGACGAAACTGACGGGGATGAGCTGGAAGAAGCTCCGGAAGTTTATGGGAAAAATCCAGTTAATCCCCCAGAACCCGGCTGATGTGCTTGATCCGAGATGGACGGTTGAAAGGTCGGTTGCCGAGCCGCTGGTGATTTCCAGGGCTTTTTCCAGAGAGGATATTTCGGCAAAGGTAGATGCCCTGTTTGCGGAAGTGGGGCTTTCTGCAGAGCACAAGCCCCGATATCCGCATGAGCTGTCAGGAGGAGAGCTGCAGAGGGTGGTAATTGCCAGGGCGCTTGCTCTGAAGCCCGAGCTGCTGGTCTGCGATGAAGCGACCTCAATGCTCGATGTGTCGGTACAGGCGTTTATTGTGGCGGTGCTCAAAGAGATTCAGAAGAAACGAGAGCTTGGAATGGTGTTTATCACGCACGACCTGGAGACGGCAAAGGCTGTTTCGGACCGGGGGCTGGTGATGTATGCAGGTGAAATTGTTGAGGAAGGAAAGGATGTCTTTGATCAGCCTCTGCACCCGTATACGCGTGCCCTTCTGGATGCAGTACGGTATGTGTCGCTTGAGCTTGTGCTTCCCGAGGAAGGAGAAGCGCAGCCAGCTGGTTTTTCGGGCTGTCCCTACTTCAGATTGTGCCGGGAGAGAACGGACATGTGCAAAGAACCTCAAAAATTGAGGGATGTTTCGGGGAGATTGGTGAGGTGCTGGAAAGCAAAATGACTGCAATCCAGACATTGTTATCCAGAAACTGTTTTATCCACAGGAATTACGTGTGCAGGAAAAGAAAAACTAAGAGGATATCTTCTAGATCCTGAGATAGTAAACAAATCAATCGGAAATCACTTTTTTCGGAAAAAAAGGTTAAAAAGAGCCGGTTTAAAAAGAAAAGTTGATTCGGCCAGTCAGAATCTTCTGCAAATCTGCTCTACTTCTCTTTTCGCCTGCACTTCTACTTCATATTTTTTCTTTGATCTTCACAAAAAGCTGCTTTAAGGTGTCTTCATTACTCTTTGTGAACTCAAAGGAAGAATCCATGAAGGGCTCGAAGTGAACAGCCACGTCATCGAGCCTGTAGAAGGTTCCATCGCATTCCATTGCATCAATAACAGCCGGAAGCACGACATCCGAGGCAATTATGGTAGGACACGGAGCAATGTCCAGGCAGATCAGGGGAATTTCTGAAAGGTAAGCTGCACAATCCGCAGGGACCTCGTTTAAAAGATCGGTGCCTATCACAAAGACAGCGTCCACATCCCTTTCCCGCAACAAATCCACTGTGGTGAACTCCCCGGGGTTGTAACGGGGATATCCCTTCATGAAGTCAAGTCCGAAAGGATAGCCGTACATGCCGGATGCGACCTGGTTAAAGCCTGCAACATTGCAGTGACTGCGGAGAACTCCAAGGGTAAACTTGGTATAATTGTTCAGTTCCTTTACGAGGTTCATGGCAATTTCGACGTTTCTGTGCTTCCCGATTGAAGAAGAAAGCCCAACTCCTACCGAGATTGAACCGAAGTTACAGTTTTTCATCATATAGAGCATCTGCTCCATCAAAAAGGTGGGAATTCCCGTGACTTCTTCTATTGAGGGATGAGGGGTTTTTCCGTGGAGCAGGGTCAAAAGGCCACTTATCAGTTCGTAATCGGAGTTAGGTTTGAGCTGCACGTGCAGGTCGGAAGCCTCGGAAGTGAGAGTTTTTCTCGGGTCCACCGTTATAACTGTCCGGTCAAAAATTCCTCTTCTGGTCCAGTAACCTCTCGGGAAAACTCCGTACCTGGACATCTGCCGGGGCATAGATTCGAGAGGATTGGTTCCCCAGTAGACCACAAGGTCTCCCCTATTCTTCTTCTGTCCTTCCGTTGCACCTGTTTTTCCTGACTCCTGGAGTCCCATAGCTGCAGGCCCGTTCCCCAGAGTAGTATTGGAATCCACAACCGCACCCAGATATTCTCCAATTCGAAGTCCGATTTCATGCGTTTCGCAGGAAATATCACTGCCCATAAAAAGCAGAGGACGTTTTGCCGAAACAAGGATATCAGCAGCTTTTTCGAGGGCTTCGTCCCAGAGAACAGGCTTTAATTTTCCTTCAAACTTTATAAGGGGCTGTTTGAGTCTCCGGGAACTGGCAAGCGCCTTGAACCTGGCATTCCCAACTTTACATATATTTTTAGCTTCAATTGCTCCGTTTCTGAATTTAACCTGAATATCGTCGCAGACAGCCCCACAGGCAGGACAAATTATGTTTTTGAAAAACATAATCATCACCCTCCGATATTAACATCCAAAACCGTCGAATCAGAGTTCGTTCCAGAAAAATCGGATAATAGCTTATAATCTTGCATTTTGCGTACCTCTCACCATTGTTCCGTGCGCTGTACAGCAGTTCATTTTCATGCTGAAAGAGCAGAGCACAGCATTGCATAGCACTGTTTCATTTTTATGAACTAGTACTCCAATGTCAACAGGTTTAGGAATACGCCTTTTCCCTGCAGCCAGGAAGACGGGTGGGGGAATCAAGGAAAGCACAGGACTTTCCGGGTCCCAATAGAAAAAAACCGTGTTCAAGTTTCTTTGCTGTCATTTACCAGTTAACGATTCCCAAATCCAGGTTCGCCATCGGTAAATTGTTTTATCTCAAGTTATATATAAACAGCATAAAGAATTTACATTCGAAAGTAAATTTACGATAAGATATAAACATATCGACTCTTAACGTATTTGAGTAGAAAATCTATCCCATTCCCGGATATAAATCATGATAAGAGAAGCGAAGCTAAAGTTAGCAAGTTATATATAAAAGTAACTATATATACAGGCCGGCGGAAGTTGCCTTCCGTATTGAATGGAGGATTAAAAAATGAAACTGAGTGCACGTAACGTTTTGAAAGGCAAGGTTAAAAGCATTGTCACCGGAATGGTTAACACTGAATTTGTAATCGAATTGCCAGAGGGAACGGAAATCACTTCCATCATCACAAAAACATCAGCTGAGAGTATGAATTTGAAAGTCGGAAGCGAAGTATGCGCAGCACTCAAGGCCTCAAATGTGATGATAGCCACAGATTAAAATCTGGACTTATTGTCAATTAATAAGAGAGAGGAACAGAGATACTAATTCCGCTTTCCAGAGCAGCACCTAAAAACCTGCTTGATTATCAACAGGACCTTAAAAAAGAAACGGATAAATTATATACCTGTGTACAGCTACGGAATGTAGAATCTTAGCTCGATACAATGTTTTTTGAAAGGGCTTAAATCGAATTTCTAGATAGGTTCAAATATAATCCAAGACCAGTAAAAGTGGGGAATTGATTACCTATTGGTGGATAATTAATTGCCTGTAAGGAGGAGAAAAATATGAAATTGAGCGCACGCAATGTCTTTAAGGGGAAGGTAAAAAGTATCGTCATCGGAATGGTCAATGCGGAAATTGTAGTAGAATTGCCAAGTGGAACAGAAGTCACTTCCATCATTACGAAGACCTCGGCTGAAAATATGAAGTTGAAAGAAGGAAGCGAAGTATACGCAGCATTCAAGGCCACAAGTGTAATGATAGCCATAGACTGAAAGTTTTGCTTTCTTTTGTCATTGTATAGGGAATAAAATAGTAAAAACCCTTTTTCCACTTTCCGTGGTATACACAAAAAGCTGCCGGTATCATCAGCTCTTGCCTCAAAAGAGGCAGACAATGTGGAGTGGAATGGATCTGCGGAAAGTGGATATATCTTATCTCATAGTTTTGGTAATTGGCTCAAATTATTTCACTATTATTCTGGATGCTTAACTCCATAACGTAATGTTCCAAGGATAAATTGGCTTCTTTAATCGGCATCTGATGATATACCAGTTTTTCTTTAAAGTTTCTGTAAAGTTTCAAATTTTAAAAATAATTATAGTCCAAAAATCGATATTATTGGACCGTTTTCATGTTCCGCAAACAAAAATCACGCTTCGAACTTGCAGAGGTTCGGGAATCTTCTTATACTATTATTAAAATACAGAAGAATCGTTGTGTACATAAAAACATAACGACTTATTATAAAAACATCTTAAATTTTTGCGAGAACAAAATTAAAGAGAAAAAAAATTGATTTGTGTTGCCGAAGGTTCATCGTTATCGATTTTGATTTCAACCGTGTGTGTAATCAATCACAAAAAAAATATTTTGAGTAGGTGATGTTATGCGAAAAGAACTGATTGTTCTGTTAGTATTATTAGGTGTATTCCTTGCAATAGGATGTGCTGAAAACGGAAGCGAAGCCGTAAACGAAACAGGTACCCCCACAGCAGAAACCCCGGTATCCGAACAGGAGTCCGAAACTATTTTAGTCTCTGCAGCTGCCAGCCTTACCGAAGTCTTTACGGATATGGAATCCCAGTTTGAAGCCGAAAACCCTGGTGTAGACGTTAACTTCAACTTTGCAGGGTCCGGAAGCCTGCGTACGCAAATAGAGGGAGGAGCTCCGGTTGATGTTTTTGCTTCAGCTTCCCAGAGCCACATGGATATACTTGCCGGAAAGGAGTTAATTGAGAACAGCTCAAGAGAAGACTTTGCTCAGAACTCCCTTGTGCTCATAGTCCCATCAAGCAGTACCCTCAACATAAGCGGAATAGAAGACCTGACTTCTTCTGAAGTTGAGAGGATCGCGATCGGAAATCCCGAAACAGCCCCCGTAGGCAAATATACAACCCAGTCTCTTACCGAAGCAGGCATCTGGGACCAGCTGGAAGGAAAGACAATACTCGCCGAAGATGTAAAACAGGTCCTTGTATATGTTGAAAGAGGGGAAGTGGATGCAGGTTTTGTGTACATGACCGATGCAAAGACTGCAGAACCAGGAACAATCGAAATCGTTACAACAGTGCCTGTAACTACCCCAATTAGCTACCCGATAGCTGTGGTTTCGGCGTCTGAGAACAAAGAAGAAGCACAGGAATTCATCGATTTCGTAACAGGAGAGGAAGGCCAGGAAATACTCGAAGAATACGGGTTCACTCCCGAATCCGCAACGGCATAAGCTAGAAACAGAAGCTAAAGCATAAGCTAGAAACAGAAGCTAAAGCATAAGCTAAAAACTTAAGACTAAAAAGTAAGATCAAAACGTAAGAAATGATACCTATGCTGGACAAGATATGGTTTCCTTTATCACTCACACTCTGGATAGCAGCTATATCGTCTTTTTTCGTACTGTTCAGTGGCGTAGCCATAGCTTATGTGTTTGCAAGGCGGGATTTCAGGGGAAAAGGACTTGCGGAACTATTACTAACTCTTCCCCTTGTCCTTCCCCCTACCGTAATTGGTTACCTTCTTGTTGTCCTGGTAGGAAGAAATGGATTTTTAGGGCAGATGATTCTGAATTTTCTGGGGACAGGGATCATGTTCACCTGGCAGGCAGCAGTTATTGCAGCCTATACGGTTTCCCTTCCCCTGATGGTATATACTGCAAAAGCAGCTATTGAAGCAGTGGACAGAGAAATCGAATATGCAGCCTACATCCTTGGAAAAAGTGAACTTGAGACCGCTCTGAAAATAACCCTCCCTATTGCAAAAAAAGGAATACTGGCAGGACTCATACTTAGTTTTGCCAGGGCTATGGGAGAATTCGGAGCAACCCTTATGCTGGCAGGAAATATCCCGGGAAAAACGAACACAATGTCGATCTCAATATACAGCGCTTTTCAGGCAGGGAATAACGAACTTGCCCAGTTGCTGGTCTTAATCCTGGTCTTTATGTCCCTGCTGACCATTGCACTGACCGGAAGATTCGCAGGAAGATTAGAGGTATGAGATTGGGCATTAAAGTTGATATTAAAAAACGCTATAGTGAAGCTGAAATCAAAGGAAAAAAAAGCCCTGGAAAAGCTTTTACCCTGGATGTCAGCTTTGAGATGGATAACGAACTTGTGGTGCTTTTTGGGTCGTCGGGGTCCGGGAAGACCACGATGTTCAAATGCATTTCAGGAATCACACAGCCTGATAGCGGAAAAATAACTGTAGGAAGTAAAGTATACTACGATAAAGACAAAAAAATTAACCTGCCAATTCAGAAACGTAATCTTGGTTACGTATTTCAGAACTATACCCTCTTCCCCCACATGACAGTAAGAAAAAACATCGAATGTGGCCTCAAAAGTTGGGAAAAAGAGGACAGGGAAGTAAGGGTTATGGAAATGCTGCACCTGCTCCATATTGAAGAGCTTGAAGCCCGCCGCCCTTCACAGATATCAGGCGGACAGAAACAGAGAGTAGCCCTTGCAAGGGCTCTTGCCCCCAAACCCGGGATTTTACTTCTGGATGAACCTTTTTCCGCACTGGACATGGAAATAAGGACCGAACTTGCCGATAAAATAAAAAAATTGCAAAAAAAGATAGAGGTACCTCTGTTATTCATTACTCACAGCCTGGAAGAAGCTTTTCTGCTGGCTGATAAGATTCTAATTCTAAAAGAAGGCAAGGTCCAGCAGTTCGGAACCCCGGAAGATATCTTTTATCATCCCAAAAACCTGAACGTGGCAGAACTTATAGGGATATCAAATATTTTTGACGATGCTTATGTGGAAGAACATGAGGATGAGTCGAGAAATGCAGTGCTAAGAAGTGGGGACATGAGGATAAAAACAGAATCTCCGAACTTCAAAGCAGGAGACAAAGTTTCCTGGGGGATCCATCCTGAGAACATAACTTTTTTGCCGGATTCCGGCTCTGAAGATCAGGACGAAAACATTTATTCCGCACATGCGAACAATATTATTAACAAGGGGCCTAAAAAAAGAATTGACCTTAAACTTGTCAAACATAACAAAACTCTGACTGCAGAAGTACCTGCCCAATTTGTAGATTCCCTGAATCTGTATGCAGGTTGTTTATGCCTGGTTAAACTGGAAAAGAGTAAAGTAGTGGCATTTCGCAATTTCTGACTCAACAAATAGAATATTTTATTGTAGATCGGATAATTTTACTTTGTTCCATTATCTTCCAGGAGCGCCAGCGGCAAATAACCTTATCGAAAACTATTATCCAAAATGCCTAAAAACCGATAACGAGAAGCAGTTTAAAACTGAGAAAGGGATTGAAAATCAGATTAAACTTACTCAAATGAAAAAGATTAAATTTACTTAAGAAACTACAAAAGTCATTTATGGAAGTGTTCAGATTATTTTCTCCATTTAAGCTTTAGTAAAATCTATTTTTGAAGCAGAGAAATTGAAGTTTAAGGGCAGGAAAAAAATGAGAAATCACTAAATTATGGAATTGTGTCATTTTTGTCAGAAAGTTTTTATATGCATATAATTATATATAGGGAGAGAGTATTATTATTTAAATCGACTGAGGCTCCAGATTTGTCAGAAACTTCCTCATATTTTAAATTTAAACAAATAGAAAATATATTATACGAAAGAAGATGAAAAGAAAAACTCCATTTTAATGCTGTAAAATTCATTAAATTTTATTTGAAAATAATATATTTCCATGATCTGATGATACTGGATAAAACATGATACTGGTGCCGAATGTTAGGTACTCTACCAGTATAAACGGCAGATGATAGTTGTGGCAGATAATGGGCAAATATCAGAAGAAAATAATTTTAAAATGGGAGAGGTTGAATACGAAATGGTCGAGCTTTTGAGGAGGCTTAACATAAACAGGCCTGTAGCCTTAACTCTTGCATGCCTCTCAAAAGGAGAAGAGATCTCCTCCCAGTGTATAGAAATGGTATCAGGGCTGAGACAACCGGAAGTCAGCATTGCGATGCGCTACCTGCGTGAAAATGAGTGGGTAGATATGAGGGAAGAAAAGAAAAACCACGGCAAAGGCAGACCTGTAAAGCTCTACAAACTGACAGTCCAGATGGAAACAATCATTGACACAATAGAAGAAAATGTCATTGCCGAGAGCAGGAATATACTTCAAAATATAGAACGTCTCAAGAGTCTTTCCTGAAGAGTCGGAAAAAAGTTGAGCTTAACAAATTTTCCATAGGTTCACATCAAGCGCCGGTTTTAAATTAAAAACCTGAGAATAAGGGAATACCTCTCCACAACCTGAACAGTGTAACTAAGGGTTTGTTATCCTCTCTTTTTTGTTCAGGTTCGGTGTGGAGACCCATAAAATCATTATATAATGATCCAGTATCTCTGGCATCCAACGTTTTAATAAATAGAACCCCACCTTTCTTCAAATAATTGGATTATACAGCTTATACTATATAATCACCCAATTATTTAAAAAGAGATAAAAACTTCAGATCATTATTTCATTTTCATTTAAATGCAGTAAAAACAGCTTTTTAAACTAATAAAGAAAAGATATGGAATTTTAATAATTATTACTATTTTTGAGACTCTTTTGAATTAAAAAGAATTTCTTATGAAAGTAAAGATAGTACAATTTTCAGGGACATATCCCGGCATAATACGTAATTAATTTATAAAGATATCAGCAAGAGCACGTCATGCATTTTAGTAATAAGAAAGAAACAGCAGGGAATGTTAACCACTTGCATAAATGATAAACGGAAGCAATAACCCGAAAAATTTAAATGTTAACCGTATCCACAGTTCAAATTTTAATTATATATAAATCTATATTAAAACTAAAAGATAAGTAAATATTTATATTAATTCACTCTATAATGGTTCTTCGGGTGATTATAATGGTAGATGAAAGTGGTTTAGCTTTAGAAACTACTGACATAACGACCGAGATTCCCATCATGGGATCAAACGAATATGAAATGATAGAATTGTTTAGAAAGATTAACGTCAGCAGGCCAATTGCTCTTACCCTTGCCTGCCTTGCAAAAGGAAGGGAAATATCTTCCCAGAACATCGAAATGGTATCTGGCCTGAGACAGCCGGAAGTCAGTGTTGCAATGCGGTACCTCCGCGAGAACAACTGGGTTGACATCCGGGAAGAAAAGAAATCAAAAGGGAAGGGCAGACCGATCAAGCTGTACAGGCTTACAGTCCCCATGGACCGCATTGTCAGTAAGATCGAAGAAGAAATCATAGCCGAAAGCAGACTTGTGCTGAGAAACATAGAACGTCTGAAGCACATTGCCTAAAATTTGTGATAGGGAACGGAATGGCACTAAGTCCGATGCAAACGCCAATTGTCAGGCCAATTGTCAGGCCAATTGTCAGGCCAATTGTATAGACTTCTATTATCAAAAAGCTGTTCTGTCTTAAAGGGGATTACCCCCACCCTCATTTTTTTATTCCAGATAACTTTTCCGTTACAAAATGCTGTTTAAACTATTTTATGTGGACTTAGAGCCTATCCGAAAAATATATGAATTCCGATTCAGGGTAATATTTTGTAGTGACAAAACGAAAAACGGGACACGACTACGAGATCTCTGATGAATTGTGGACTATAATAACAGCTTTACTGCCATTGCCCAAACCTAAAAAGAAAGCTGGAAGGCCGCGAGAGGATGATCGGAAAATAATGAATGGCATTTTCTACCTCCTTCGTACAGGTTGCCAATGGAAAGCGTTGCCAAGATGTTATGGAGCTCCAAGCACTGTACATGATCGATTTCAGGAATGGCAAAGATCAGGCTTATTTGATAAAATGTGGCAATCAGGTCTGATGGATTATGATAAGGAAGAAGGGCTAGAGTGGGAGTGGCAAGCTATTGATGGAGCTATGACAAAAGCACCATTGGGTGGAGCTGGAACAGGAGCAAATCCTACTGATCGTGGCAAAAAAGGTACAAAAAGAAGTCTGTTAACAGACGGTAAAGGCATACCGCTTTCTGTTGTCGTGGATGGAGCTAATCGTCACGATAAAATGCTTGTGATAGGAACGTTTGATGCCATTATTATTGAAAGACCTTCGCATAAAGTAACTCAGAATATCTGCATGGATAAAGGATATGATTTTCCTGATATCAGACAATTGGTAGATGATTACGGATATACTGCTCATATCAGGAAACGTGGAGAAGAAAACATCAGAAGAGATATACCAGGTTACAGGGCAAGAAGGTGGGTCGTGGAAAGGACACATTCTTGGCTGAATAGATTCAGAAGGCTGCTGATTAGATGGGAAAAGAAGATTGAGAATTATCTAGCAATGCTACATTTCGCATGCGCATGGATAACTTTCAGAGCAGCAGGACTTTTCGGATAGGCTCTTAATCGGGCAGTAACATGTTTGGCGTTATTTGGTGAATGTGCCCGGTCAGTCGGGTACATTCTCTTTAGCCTATAGTTATGGAAGATAAGAATAAAGTTCTCCTGCTTCAGCGCCTGCACCAATGACTGTGGAACCGGAATCTCTGAACAGAGAAATAAGGGTCGGAGTTAATCCTTTTTTAAAAGTATTTTCAAATCAAGCCTTTAGATTCCAGATACTCAAAGGCTTCTACTGCCCCTTTCCCAAAAGAGGCTTCAGTCACATAATCTGCAGCTTCCTTTATTTTCGTATCACCGTTTGCAACGGCAATCCCAAAACCTGCAGCCTTAAACATTTCTACATCGTTTTCTGAGTCTCCTATGGCCACAAAATCTTTAGCTTCAAGCCCCATCATTTCTGCAAGCTTCCGGAGGCCTGAACCTTTGTTTACCCGGGTACTCTTGATATGGACTGCGTACTTGGTGTCAACCATTTCGACATCAAAGTTTTGAGTCTCGAGAAGGGATCTGGCTTTTTCGAGGTCAAAATCCCGGCGGAGAGCAATCTCGGTTTTTCGGTAGAAAGGATCGAGTTTGGTGAGTTGGAAATGTTCGGATAGGAAAGAAAAGGCTTTTTCACATTCTTCCAGGCTTTCTTCAAAAGTGCCGTTCAGGTCGTAGCGGACGGTAACCGCGCCTCCGTTTTCGGCGACCACAGCCCCCTCAAGGCCAATAAGCTTTGATGCTGTCCTGGCATAACAGATGATGTTGCCTGTGGCAAGGACTACCGGGACTTTAAGAGAACGGATTTTTTTGACAGCTCCGAGGTGGAGTTCCCTGTTTTCGCAGGTAATCGTCCCGTCAATGTCAACGACAATAGCTTTGAATTTCATTGAAAAGAGATGGGAAAGGGGAGATAAAATGCTTCCCCATTCATAGTTTATAATTGAGCCATAGTTTATAATTGAGCTCAACTTTTACTGGTCTCTTTTTTTACCGGTCATGTTTACTGGTCGGTAAGCCCGGCTGTGGTGACTGCAACAACAGCTTCTCCTTCCGGGAGACTGGGAGAGTCCACGAGACGGATAATTCTCTTTTCCCCTTTGGACTTCCGCAGGTAGAGTCTGAAGGTTGCAGTGTGCCCCACGACATGTCCTCCGACGGGCCTTGTGGGGTCCCCAAAGAAGGCATCGGGTTTTGCCATGACCTGATTTGTAACAACCACGCAGGCATTGAACAGGTCTCCGAAGCGGAGCAAGCCGTGCATATGCTTGTTTAGCTTTTGCTGCCTGTCTGCAAGGGTTCCCCGTCCTACATATTCGGCCCTGAAGTGAGCCATAAGAGAATCAACGATCAGGAGACGAACGGGTTTTCCCATTTCTTTGAGCTCGTTTGCCAGGTCTGTTGCAGAATCCACAAGGAGGATCTGATGATTGGAATTGTATGCCCGCGCAACATGGATGTTCTGCAGGAATTCTTCAGGGTCGAGTTCCATTCCGTACTTCTCGGAAAGCCCCTTTACCATCTGGGTTATCCTTTCCGGCCTGAAGGTGTTTTCAGTATCGATTATAATGACGGAACCATCGAGACCCCCATGCTCTCTGTCCATCTGGACATTCACTGCAAGCTGGTGGGCCACCTGGGTCTTTCCGGAACCGAATTCTCCGTACAGTTCGGTGATAGACTGGGTTTCTATACCCCCACCCATCATTTCGTCAAATTCAACACAACCGGTGGTAAGTTTGCCTACCAATTTCCTTCTTTCAAGGACGAGATCTCCGGTCTCAAATCCTCCGATATCAGCAGCCTGCCTTGCAGCATTGATAATTTTTGCAGCAGTCGATTCCCCTATTTCGGCTGTGTTTGCAAGTTCTGAAGGAGAGGCTACGGCCACGGCTTCAACGGTATTAAATCCGGCTTCTTTGAGTTTTTCTGCGGTTGCAGGACCAACTCCTGCCAGTTCTTCAAGTTTGATTTCGCTCATTACAGATTCTCCTGAATGCACATGTTTATATAGGGTGCATAATGGTTGTTTTCCAATAGTTTCGCAGGTATATATAGCTAGAGGAGGCGGGGTGAAAGTATTTTCAAATGCATGAAAAACACGTTGATAAATTAGAAAGAATCTTCCAAAAAAAAGAATAATAAAAGTTCTTTTCAGGCCCTTGAACATTCAAAAGAAAAGAAGAAAATAGATAAAAAAATAAAGAAAGCTCTCAAAAAGCCGAAAAAAACAGAGCAAAACCAAAAATTCTTTTTACTTAGTAGAGTATCCTCACATCATGCCAAAGGTCGCCGTAGGCGGTACGTTTCAGTATCTTCATGACGGACACGCCAGATTAATTGAAAAAGCATTTGAGATAGCAGGAAACGGAAAAGTCTACATAGGGCTTACCTCGGACGAAATGTTGCAAAAAGATCACAATATCGAGAATTATGAAAATAGGAGAGTCCGGCTGCTTGAGTACATAGATGAGATGGGGGTTCCGAAAGAAAAATATGAAATTACCAGGCTGAACGATCCCTGTGGCCCGACTATAGAGGAAGACTTCGACTACATAATAGTCTCCCCTGAGACCTACCCGGTTGCCCTGAAAATCAATCGAATCAGAGCAGAAAAGGAAAAAAAACCTCTTGAAATTGTGTACGTTGAATATGTAATGGCTGAAGACGGGACTCCGATTTCGTCCACAAGGATTTCAAAGGGGGAAATTGACAGGCACGGAAGACTGAAAAAAGAGTCTCATGCCTGAAATTGCTGTGTTTTCAGGTATATCCTCCTTCAACAGGTATAAATCCGGATAGGGTTATAAAGTGGTAATATGCCCAGAGAATTCACACAAATGGACATTGATATTTTTAACAAGCTTGCCCCCGAAGCAGGAGGAAACCAGATCTCAAAGGAAGCGGGGCACCATTTCCCTTTCATCCTGCGCCCGGTTTCACACAAGTTTGCCGAATCTCCGGAAGATTTCAGGGAAAGGCTCGAGAGACTGAACGCAGAAGAACTTGACTACCTTGTAGGGCTTGCCCTCGAAGGAAAGGAAGATATTCGATCCCTTGACGAAGACCTTGAGGAACTGGTTGCGGTAGTCGAGGAAAAATTGTCCCCTGAAAGAGCAAAACAGATAAAAGACCTGGTAGGAATTTTCTAAACCGGAAAAATATTCGAAAGGGAGGGAGAAGAACAATCTCCCGAATCGAATGCCTTTTAAAAGGGACTTGAAATATATTTCTGAAATACATTTTAACGATACGTTCTTGAAAAGATACGTTCTTGAAAAGATGCATTCTTAAAAAGATACATTCTTGAAAAACATGTCAGCTGATAAACTTTTTTTTGGGACTGCCGGAGTTCCCAGAAGCGCAAAAGCCAGCAATAGCCCTGCAGGAATTGAGCGAATAAGGGAACTCGGGCTCGACTGTATGGAACTTGAATTCGTGCAGGGGGTGCGCATGAGAGAGAAAGGGGCAGGAAACGTGCTGAACACTGCCAGAAAAGAAAACGTGACCCTGAGCGTACATGCCCCTTACTATATCAACCTGAACTCCCCGGAAGAAGAGAAATTAAAAGCCAGCGTGGAAAGGATTTACCAGGCTGCAAGGATAGGCAGCCTCTGCGGAGCAGAGTCGATAGTACTGCACGCAGCCTTCTATCAGAAGAGCGATAAACAGGCTGTCTACGAGAATGTCTCAAAAGCCCTCGGAGAGCTTGCAGAGCAACTCCGGGCCGAGAATATCCCCGCTGTCCTCAGGCCTGAGACCATGGGCAAACGTACGCAGTTTGGAACCCTTGAAGAAGTACTTGCCTTAAGTGAAGAAATCGAAGGGGTAATGCCCTGTCTTGACTTTTCCCACATACATGCAAGGGAAGGAAAGGAAAACTCCTATCCCGAGTTTAGGGCAATCCTCTCGAAAGTAGAAGACTCCCTTGGAAAAGAAGGGCTTGCAAACATGCACATGCATATCTCGGGAATAGAGTATAACAGAAACGGGGAAAAAAGACACCTGGTCCTTAAAGAGTCCGACTTCAACTACCCCGAGCTCTTAAAGGTTCTCAAAGAATTCGAGGTTAAAGGGCTTGCCATCTGCGAAAGCCCGAACCTGGAAGAAGATGCGCTTCTGTTAAAGAAGACTTACATGGAATTGTAATCCTATAATTCCTTCTAATCTTAGAATTCCTTCTAATCTTAGAATTCCTTCTAATCTTAGAATTCCTTCTAATCTTAGAATTCCTTCTAATCTTAGAATTCCTTTTGATTCTTATAATTCCTTCTAATCTTGTAATTCTTTCTACAGCAGGCCACAATAATTTTTGGAATGTACAATAATTTTCGGATGAGAGCTTAGTTTAATCCATCTACTGATCCTTCTTTTCTTCATTAAATTCGTTAACAGCTTTTGCCGTATTTTCAAACAGCCTGAAAGCAATATCCTGGTCCGGCCAGAAAGCCAGCCCGCAGTCCGGATTCGCATATTTTATGCGATCCCCGAGAACCGAATAAGCCGTATCAAGCCTCTTTTTGATAACATCCGGAGTCTCCAGTTCGGTTATGGTTTTTTGCATGTACACCTTTTCCTTCCAGGCATTAATCCCGTACTTTTCATTGACAATATTTACAAGACTGAAAATGTCGGTTCGTGCGATTCCGACTCCCACATAAGTATCCGAATCCTCCAGTACTTTCCTGTCCAGAAGATCAAGGTAGGAAGGGTTTCCCGCATACTCGAATCCTATGATATTGATAGGGGTCTCACATATGAGTTCATACTTCAATGGGGAATACACATGAATCTCCATATCCGCTCCCTCTTGCCGGGCATAGGTAGAGGCAACGGTAAGAGCCGATTTGATATCAGCGTCAGAAAACTGAATCATATCGGTTAACCCCAGGCTGATTTCATCAAGAGCTATAACTTTAATTTTGAAATTCCTTGCTGTTTTAAATGCCTGCTTAACGAATTTCTCAACATCCTGTGCAAGGATATGGTATGCGTCTTCAAAAGCCGTTGCTCCGAACGCCTGAAGATACAGATCCGTTGGGCCTGCAATACAGACCCGTACTTCAAGGGTTTTTCCGGTCTCTTTTTTGTATTGTTTTGCGACTTCATCGACTATTTCCAGTTCAAGGATCTTTGCATTCTCCTCTTTCAATACATAAGGCTCAGAACAGTTTTTTTCGTCTTTTATGATATCGAGAAACTGGCCTATCATATCTCTAAACTGAGGATATGTGGGAACGTGCACCCCAACATCTATTTTTCTCTGGAGAGCTTCACCTATTATTGAAAAGAGTTTTTCGTCTTCATCTCGATTTTCAGCTGCAGCCTTTACCCACTCCCTTGTGACACCTTCAGGTGTGGGAAGGCTGCCTTCATCGATAAAAATAATCTCCTGCATGTCCTGTATTAAGAGAGCTGAAGTTTTATAGATATTGAAATTTTTCGGGCATTACAATGCAAATTTTTCTAAATTTTACTCAGCTGGTAGCTAAAGAAAGAAGTCGCAAATCAGTTTATGTTATCAGTTTATGCTCAATCGGTTTGTGCTTATTTAGATTTGGCACACCTTTACAGATGATCTGCATATATAAAAGTGTCCAGAAGTAAGTCGAGTACTTTTTTAATTCATTTTTTAGACCTGTTTTGTGATCAGTTTGTAAAAACGACTTACTATCTAAACTTTCTAACATATATAACATCAAAGGTCCCGTATATTGTTCAAGAAAATATGCAAGAAACTATTCTAGCAAATCTGCTTGAAAAGGCAATTCCCATCTATTATTGAACTCCGCTCCAGCTGTACTGTTTACCACTATACTTTTTCTCACCTTTTGTATACCAACGCTTTTTCAAGTCTGCATATTTTTCCTTATAAATCAGTATCAGGTAGACTCCAGACAGGCCCACGAGAGCATAAACCAACCTTGAGAGGATTGATTTCTTGCCAAAAAGAGTTGCTACCAGATCGAAATTAAGGATCCCTACAAGACCCCAGTTCAAAGCACCTATTATTACTAACAGTTTGGATAGAAGCTTCAGTTCAGACTTATCCTTCTTCACCAGACCTTTCGAATACATATTTACCAGACCTCCCACCGTAAAGCATTGAGAAAGGACAGCTTATTTTTGGTTGGAAAATTTTGATCGCAAAATTCAGATCATTAAAATACCAGATACCCTGCCCCCTCAAACAATGTTGGAGCTAAGATATTATTAATTTATTCCTCAAAATGGTCATCATTGTTTTTCAGGAAGGAGAGAAGTTTACTCAAAAAAATTCCCCAATATTCAAAATAATATAATAGTGTTCAGAGGAACTTGATTAGTATTCAAAGAACCTGACAAAAAATAGGAAATAAATGGAAAATCGCTGAAAAAAGAAAATGAAAAAATGAAAAAATGAAAAAGTTAGATTTTAAGCATTTCAATGCTTTCATCGGTCTCTTCAATCCATTTGAATCCGCCTTCCCTGTTAACAACGCCCACGGAAAATTCGATCCCGCTTTGGTGCACATACTCCCTAACCCTTTCAAGGGCATGGTCCACCATTCCGCCTGAAGTGAGGATCAAAAAGCGTTTTCCGCTGAGAGCCATAAGGATCGACTTGTCTATGACACCCGAAATCACATCCAGATGGATTCCGTCCTGTTCGGCAAGGGTCTTGCTTTGTCTACCCATTGCCCCAACAGAGACGATTTCCCCGTCTTTAATGATCTGCCTGACCTCCGCCAGAGAATAATTGTCCATGTCATAGATCAGCACTCCACCGGCTTTGATCCCTTTGCGCCTCAGTTCAACAATGGCCATGCCGTCAGGGTAGATATGCAGGACTGTAGCATTAATCGCTTCATAAGGGGCTTGGGTCGCATATTCTCCATACATAACCCCGATATTCAGGCTGTCTCCTTCCCGGACTCCTGGAGGGATCTCAACCCACATCAGATCAAGTGGCTTTAAAGTGTTGACAAGCTCAGGTACATTCTTGGGGGATTTTTTGCCGTATGCTAACCC
Source organism: Methanosarcina siciliae T4/M (assembly GCF_000970085.1). NCBI lineage: Archaea > Methanobacteriati > Methanobacteriota > Methanomicrobia > Methanosarcinales > Methanosarcinaceae > Methanosarcina > Methanosarcina siciliae. Next base: position 1,222,965 of record NZ_CP009506.1, read on the forward strand.
TCTCCTCGCAATTTCATGGTAGATCTCAAGAGTTGTGGGCTGACGCAGACTTGCTTTTTTAAGGAGCTCCTGCTCTTTGAAGACCTCCACGGGGGTTCCCTGCCCTATGAGCTTACTGTTTGACATGAGGTACACATAGTCAGACCAGCGGTAAGCAAGGTCCACATCGTGGGTGGAAATGATTATCGTACTTCCTAACTGGTTGAATTCATTGAGCAGATCTATGATTTCGTCCGCTCCTACAGGGTCAAGATTTGAGAGAGGTTCGTCAAGGATGATCACTTCTGGCTCCATGGCCATCACCCCTGCAATTGCAACTCTCTTCTTCTGCCCTCCGCTCAGGTGATGGGGGGGCTTATCCTTCAGGTGGGTAAGCCCTACATGCTCAAGGGCATGCTGTACACTGGCATCGACCTTTTCTTTTGGATAATCCAGGTTTGCAGGCCCGAAAGCCACGTCCTGGTATACTGTGGGGGCAAAAATCTGGTCATCGGAATTCTGAAAAACGATTCCCACAGACTTCCGGATTTCCCGGAGGGACTTTGAGTCGTACTTAAAAGGAGCTCCGTGGAAAAAGATTTCACCTCCCTGTGGTTTTAATGTCCCGTTCAGAAGCAGGAAAAGCGTGGACTTTCCGGAGCCGTTTTGCCCTACAAAGGCGATCTTTTTTCCTTTTCCGATCTCGATATTTATGTCCTGGAGAGCGACAGTCCCGTCCGGGTAGGTGTACTTAAGGCCCCTGGTCTCAAGAATGATCATGATCTGTTACCTCAAACAATGGATATGTTTCTTGTAAAATAAAAAAGTGCAAGAGCTGAAAGGAAGTAGGCAGAGGTTAGCAGCAGTTCTATTGCCCCTACAGGTCTGTGTACTTCAAAGAGAGTCATTTTTCCATCGTAGCACCTGGAATTCATGGCAAGGAAGAGTTTGTCTCCCTGCTCCCAGGAGCGGACAAAGAGAGTACTTGCCAGCATTCCCATTGAATGGATAGAACGCCTGAAGTTCGAATATCCGAGTCTTACGGTCTGAGCATACCTTATTGAAAGGGCCATTTCCAGGAAGACAAAGATGTACCGGTAAATCAGCATGGAAAGTTCTATGAGAGATTCCGGAAGCCTGGTAGCCTTTAGCACGGCAAAGAGTTCTATCATGGGCGTTGTAAGTGCAAGGAAGTAGAGGCAGCACATCCCGCTTATAGACCTTGAAAGTACCAGCAGGGCAAGCTCGAGTCCATCTGCCCTTATCGAGAGAGGATAACCGGCGAGTTTGAAAGATAGAAGTTCCTGCCCTGATCCTGAAAAGAAGGCAATAATAATCACACCCGTAAGAGCAAAACCCAGAGGGGCAAGCAGGAGTTTCAGGTATAATTTAAGGGGAGCCCTGCCGAGGACAAGGGTTGTAAAGCTCATGCATAAGGCTATGAAAAGAGGAGTGATAGGGGATGTTGATGAAACTCCCACAAGCAATCCGAAAAGAACTATTGACAGCTTCAACCAGTTATTTCGTTCCCTCAAAGGGCTCATGAGGGCATAATCATCAAGGATATTTGTCATGTGGGAAACCTGCAGATAGGTAGGTGAAAGCAAAAATCAAGGATTAAAAATAAAAGGCAAAAGATAAAAACTTTCCTCCCGGATAGGAAGGAAAGCAAAAATGGCAAAGAAGAGATTAAAGAGAGTGCTTCTCACTCTCGAGTTTTTTTTTCCCTTTATATCCAAGCTCGTTCTCATACTGGTTTTTGGCCTTGTAGTAGCCGAGGAAGTAACCGATGATCGATGCTCCAATAGCTGCCTGAAGACCGAAAAGGAGGCTTTCTATTTCCCCGCTTGGAGGCTCCCAGATAGGTTCTGCAATTGGTTCGTAGGTTCCGCCGGTGATGTCATTTATCACGTTTTCGGCTTCTCCGTCAGCCCCTCCATATTCGGCATCTGTTGTGGATGACATATAAAGGAACTGGGCTGTGAAGATAAGAATAATTGCAAGTACAATAAGTTCCAGTTTTCTACTCATGAGGAAATCCCTCTCAGTTTTCTTACTACCGAATCTTCAATGACTTTCATTTCGACCAGGATATCACTCTTAACGTTGATGACATACTTGAAGAGAAGGGCACTGACAGCTCCTTCCATGATTGCAAGAGGTACCTGAGTAACTGCAAAGACTACGGCAAATTTTTCAAAAGAACTCATAAAGCCCGCAAAGGTGAGTGCTCCTCCCGCAGGATACGCAAGAGCAAGTTCAACGGATGTAGTCACATAAGTTGCCCAGTCCCCAAAAGCCGCAGCAAGGAAAACCACAAGATAGAAATTGAGATTTGCTTTCATTCCTGCTTTATAGATCAGATATGCCACCACAGGGCCCACTATGCCCATAGAAAAGACATTTGCTCCAAGGGTTGTAAGTCCTCCGTGTGCGAGGAAAATTGCCTGATAAATAAGTACGATGGTTCCGAGAACTGCGGTGATTGCCGGCCCGAACATAATTGCTGCAACCCCCGTGCCTGTGGGGTGAGAACAGCTTCCGGTTACCGAAGGCAGTTTAAGGGAAGATAACACGAAAATAAATGCACCCGCGACAGCAAGAAGAGGCAGTACTTCGCGTTTTTCTTTAATCAGATTGTTCATTTTATAAATGCCAAATGCGATCACTGGTATTGATACTACAAACCATAGTTGCCACCATGGAGTCGGTAAAAAACCTTCCATTATATGCATAAGATCACCGTAAGATTATCAAGTAAATATTACTGATATTAAGTAAAATTAGATTGAGTTATTGAATACATAAAGATTACGGTGTGGCAGAAGCAGATGCATGAGAGCCTGTAAAATTAGTTGAAACGTAAAAAGGTTCTCAAAACTGGGAGTACAAAGAACAAAACAAGCAAACTTGAATCAAAAGGAAGTATAATTCAAGAATTCAAGAAACCGATTAAACAGAATATGCAATAAAAATAAGAGAAATAAATATAAATTTATATATATTTAAAAAATAGAACAGAGGTCCCGGGAATTTCAGAATTAAAAAATGATAAGTGTGAAAAATAGAAAGTAAAGTTGTGTAAATGTCAGAGAAACCAGAGGAAAAAGAAACAAAATGAAAAAAATAAAAAAATGGAGGTTATAGCCGCAGATATATTCCGTTTTAAGACCCGGAAGATAGGTCAGAATGGCAAGCAAAGCAAATAAAAATCAACTTAAATTGCTTTAGCAAAAAGATATTGTACCCAAAGTTATATAAGTATATCCATTTGGTTCCTTTAGAGAAAAAATCTTGCAACAAGATAGTCAGAGAGGGTATACTGTGGAAGAAAAATAAGAAGATTTAAATGTGAAATATAGTTAAATAAGGAAAGTTCACCTGCAATAGGAAGAAAACCAAGGCAAAAAAGAAAAAAACTAAAACTAAAAAACCCGGATTTAAAAAGCTCCGGGTTGCCCGCAGAAAAAGCAATAAATACAATTTACTGGTGATTTAAGGACCTTAAAATCCACCATTAAAAAACACTACCGAATAAGCAAGTACTAAGTAACGCCCGAATTTTCCCAGGAAAACAAGGATTGAAAAAGGCCTGAAAGAAAGCTGCATAAGCCCTGCAACCATGGTAATCGCGTCCCCTATACCCGGAACCCAGGTGAAAAGAAGGGTATAGACCCCATATTTGTTAAAGAGCCTTTCACTTTTCTCTAGCTTTTCAGGGGAAGGAGAAAGATACCTTTCGAGTACATTTCTCCCTTTTAAACCCAGATAGTAAGTAGTACACGACCCTAGAAAGTTGCCAATGGTAGCTACCATAACCACGGCAAAAGGGCTAAACCCCTGGTAAACAAGGGCGATAACAAGAGCCTCCGACCCGAGAGGCAAAACCGTAGAAGCCAGAAAACTCAGGACGAAAAGATGCAGGTAACCGTAGTCAATAATAAAGGCCGTCAGGGATTCAAGCATTTTATCCTTACCATCCAGGGAAGCTCGCATCTTATCTGAGTTTTAATGATTTTTATTTGAGTTTTTATCTGAGTTATCTAATATCCTCTCTTTTACATTCCTGCTCGTATCTTATTTATATTATTTTATGATAAGGTTTGAAGTGAGAAATATGCAGAATTTTGTTACCGTCTGGGTGACAGTATATTCTCCTGGTTTACTGTGTTTACTGTATGTGTGTACAGGATTCTGTTAGGTTGAAGATGTTCCGTCTCCAAAGTCAGCAACAGGAAGGGAAGTCGAACTTGAAACAATTATGTAATTCGACTTCCTGACCTTATCACTTCCTTGATCATTCTTAATTTTCAAGCTAACAGTGTATTCTCCTGTTTCACCGTATGTGTGTACAGAATTTTGTTAGTTTTCTCCATTTTCCCTTAAGTTCTTTCAGCTTTTCTTATATCATTGCAAACATATCCACTACATCATCAAAGTCTATCCTTCCGTTTGCGTTGAAGTCGAAATACTCCACTGGCATGTTTTCCTCTATCCAGTCCATGTTGTGGAAGTAAGCCACTATATCCACGAAACTGAACTCCCCGTTTCCGGTGAGGTCTTCATAAAGCCCGTCCCCGTCAAGGTCCTTAGGAGCATATTCCTGATCAGGCAGGGGCGACAGAAGAGTCACTTCGATTTTCCCTGTTAAAAGGGATGGTTCTATAGTTTCTCCTGAATCGTCATCCAGACGGGAAACTCCTACAGAAAGGTTAGCATATCCTGCTTCTTTTCCCGAAATCGTGAGAGTTGCAAGCACAACATCTGCCTCTCCTGCCTGTACGGCATCTTCTCCGTCAACAGCCTTCAGGTAGATAGAAGTCCCGGGCAGGGAAGAGTTTTCAGTAATCAGAGCCCATGAGGGATACTCGATGTAGATTATCTCGGCAACAGCCGGGTCGTCAAAAGCAATGGTCAGGTTGTAGCCTGAGAACCCTGCAGGGAAATTACTGGCAACGATATTTACTTCAGTAGATTCGTTTTCTGCAACTGAGGAACTTTCAGGGTCGAAAGAGAGAGTAAACGTTGACCCCGAATACTCAGAAACTTCGATGTAATCAGTCTTTAGCTCGGAATCGGTACCGTTTGCATTCGCAACCGTAAGGTTGACAGTGTAAGTGCCGGCTGAAACATATGTATACGAGGGGTTCTGCTCAGTAGAATCCACAGTTCCGTCGTTATCAAAGTCCCATTCCCAGGTATCCGGAGATCTGGTGGACAGGTCGGTGAAATTCACAATCAGAGGTCCGATTCCTGATGTCACGTCGGCTTCGAAGTCCGCCACCGGTGCCACTGCCAGCGGGTAACAGGCGACGCCGTTCCACATCGGTGTGGTGAAGCCGGTGGCACCTTCGTAGTAGTACACCACCAGGTCGGGACATCCAGACGCCCAGCTGCTGCTCACAGAATCAGGAGCATTGCCCGTGAACATCACAGAGGTAAGGGCGGTGCAGTCGCGGAACATACTGCTGCCGATGCTGGTGACACTGTTCGGGATGGTTACCGATGTCAGAGCGCTGCAGTCCTGAAACGCACTACTGCCGACGCTGGTGACATTGTTTCCGATGGTCACCGAGGTAAGATAGGTGCAGCCATAGAACGCATAGGTGCCGATGGTGGTGACGCTGTCCGGGATGGTCACCGAAGTAAGGGCGGTGCAGCCGCGGAACGCATAGGTGCCGATGGTGGTGACATTGTTTCCGATGGTCACAGAAGTCAGGGAGGTGCAGCCGTAGAACGCGCTGTCGCCGATGGTGGTGACTCCGCTGCCGATAGTCACTGTTGTCAGTCCGGAGCAACTTAGAAACGCGTAGTCACTTATGCTGGTAACGCTGTCCGGGATGGTCGCCGAGGTGATGTTGGTATTGCTCTTAAACGCACTGGCGCCGATGGTGGTGACAGGCATGCCCTTGATCGTGCTCGGTATGACGATATCACCGCCCGAACCAATGTAACCGGTTATGGTCACCGAGGTGCCGTCGGAGATATAGGTAAAGTTATCGACCGGTTCGACTATGGTGATGTAGTCGGTCTTGACCTCACTGTTGCTGCCCCAGGGGTTGCTGACATTCAGCCTGACCGAATATGTACCCGGCACATCGTAGGTGTAACTGGGGTTCTTCATCGTGCTGTCCACCGTACCGTTATTGTCGAAGTCCCAGGCGAACGTGTTCGCTCCCACACCCGTATAGGTGAACTCTACCGTGAGCGGTGCGCTGCCATAGACGATGTTCGAGCTGAAATTGCCGGTCGCGGCGACGAGAGCAGGGTAGCACGGAACACCATTCCACAGCGGGGTTGTGAAGCCGGTAGCCCCTTCGTAGTAGTAGACTGCTATATTAGGGCAATTATAATTCCAGTACGTGGCTACCGTCGGCGCGTTGCCCTCGAACACCATGACAATCGGGGCACTGCAGTCGAGGAACGCAAGTCTCCCGATACTGGTGACGCTGTCCGGTATGGTTACAGAACCTGTCTGTCCAGAGGGACATTGTATCAGCGTTGTGATGGCCTTGTTGTACAGGATACCATCGATGCTGGCGTACACACTGTTATCGGTATCGACATCGATTGCGGCCAGAGCAGAGCAACCAGAGAACGCATTCTCACCTATGCTGGTGACTCCGCTGCCGATGGTTACTGCTGTCAGTCCAGAGCAGCCACTGAACGCATAGCTTGGGATGCTGGTGACGCTGTCCGGGATGGTCACTGTTGTCAGTCCAGAGCAGTCGCGGAACGCATAGTAGCCGATGCTGGTTACATTGTTTCCGATGGTCACAGAGGCAAGGGCGGTGCAGCCACGGAACGCACTGGCATCAATGCTGGTGACGCTGTCCGGGATGGTTACAGTTGCCAGTCCGGAGCAGCCGTAGAACGCATAGGTGCCGATGCTGGTGACACCGTCCGGAATGGTCACAGAGGTAAGACCGGTGCAGCCAGAGAACGCAGAGACATCAATGCTGGTGACGCTGTCCGGGATGGATACAGAACCGGTTTTTCCTGACGGACATAGTATCAAAGTTGTGATGTCCTTGTTGTACAGGATTCCGTCGATGCTGGCGTACACACTGTTATCGGTATCGACATCGATTGCAGTCAGAGCAGAGCAAGCAGTGAACGCATAGGTGCCGATGCTGGTGACACTGTCCGGAATAGTCACAGAGGTAAGACCGGTGCAACCATAGAACGCAACCCTTTCGATTGTGGTGACGCAGTCCGGCACGGATATGGAACCGGTCTTTCCTAACGGACATCGTATTAAAGTTGTGGCGTCTTTGCTGTACAAGATTCCGTCGATGCTAGTGTACACACTGTTATCGGCATCAACATCGATAGAAATCAGAGCAGAGCAATCAGAGAACACAAAACTGCTGCTGCTCGTAACCCCGCCGATGCTCGCAACCCCGCTGCCGATGGTAACTATTGTCAGTCCGGAGCAGCCGCAGAACGCGCTGTCGCCGATGGTGGTGACGCTGTCCGGGATGGTTACAGTTGTCAGAGCGGAGCAATCCTGGAACGCGCTGGTGCCGATGGTAGTGACGCCGCTACCGATTGTCACTGTGGTCAGAGCGGAGCAATCCTGGAACGCGCTGGTGCCGATGGTAGTGACGCCGCTACCGATTGTCACTGTGGTCAGAGCGGAGCAATCCTGGAACGCGCTGGTGCCGATGGTTGTGATGCTGTCCGGGATGCTCACCGTTGTCAGAGCGGAGCAAACCTGGAACGCACTGGTGCCGATGGTTGTGACGCTGTCCGGGATGGTTACAGTTGTCAGGGCAGAGCAGCCGTAAAACGCGCTGGTGCCGATAGTAGTAACAGGCAGTCCCTCGATCTCCGCGGGTATGAGGACAATATCATCCGACCCTATGTATTTAGTGATGGTGATAGAGCTGCCGTCACTGGTATAGGTAAAATCACTGGCAGGAGAGGCCTGCTCTTTCACGGTGATGTAGTCGCTCTTAACTTCGTCACCGCTTCCTGCAGGGTTGCTCACCGTCAGATTAACGGTGTATGTTCCCGCGGTCGTATATGTGTAGCTCGGATTCTGCATCGTACTGTCAATTGTACCGTCATTGTCGAAGTCCCACTGCCAGGAGGTCGGAGAGTTCGTAGACAGGTCAGTGAACTGCACGCTGCATCCTATTAAAGTGGCCACCGGATCAGCTGAGAAATCAGCCATCGGAGGCAAATTTTCCACTGAGGTCAGATTGACCCTGGTGACAGTATCCGAAGCCACCAGGTTAGCGGCAGTCATAGTCACTGTATAGTTACCAGCGGCATTATATGTCCAGGAGGGATTCTGCTCGTACGAGTCGATTATGCCATCGGACTCGAAGTCCCAGGCCCAGCTGATCGGTCCGTTGGTGGTAAGGTCAGTGAACTGCACGGTCAGCGGAGCGGGGCCGCTGGTCACATCAACGGAGAAATCGGCTACCGGTGAGTCCGGCAGGACGGAGACGATGTAATCGGCCTTGGTTTCGGTGCTCGATCCGCCGGTGTTGGATACCGTCAATGAGACGTTGTATGTGCCGGCAGCCTCGTAGGTGAACGAGGGGTTCTGTAAAGTTGAGTCCACAATCCCATCGTTATCGAAATCCCAGGCATAGTCAAGTATTATTACACCAGTGCTCTCATCATAGAACTGTACCGTAAGCGGTGCGATCCCGGAGGTCACATCGGCGGTGAAGTTAGCCACTGGTGCACTAACCACACCAATGTTGATGACGCCAACCGCCTCCAGGTCTAATCCGCCTGAACCCCAGGTCACCCAGGCATCATAGATGGGGTTGCCCTGGGAGTCCTTGAAGTCCCCGCTGCCCGGGATATCCACAATGCGGACGTAGTTGATGGAGTTAAGGTCCACACTCCCATTCAGCACTTCGGGTGCCTGCGCAAGGGTGCTCAGGTCGAAGGGCGTGCCTCAGGAATCGCCATAAGCATTGACGTGTTTCCCTGCCAGGTTGTATACATAAGCGGGGTCTATACTCCCATATCCGCCTGCCTGTCCGGAAGTCAGGGATATCGAGGGGAAGCGCGCGAAGACGATGCCGTCAGTGGATACCTCCACATAACCTAGCTCGGCGGACATTTTCTCCGTGCCTGAAACGATGAAACCATTCTCAAAAACCGCCAGGTCCGGTCCTTCGCCGTTAGCTATGGGTAAATCGAACCCGAGAGTTACGGATCCAGGTAGTTCGCCTGCATTTATCTGATCTTGATCGAGATCTCCCAGGCTGACGATGTTGAAGTTATCGCCGGTCACCGGACCGAGGGCGATGCTCGGATTAGAAAACCCTGCCGTGATGCTCTGGTTGGCTGGAGAGTAGTCCACGACCGTGCTGGCCCAGGTTATAAATATAGGGTTCACAGTGCCGCAGTCGGTCTTGCCGTCACCGTTCGGACCTACGAAACCTGGTATCCCAGGATCAGGTGCTCCGGGATTGGTGTTCTCCATTGCAGTAGAATAAATGTTGAGGATGGTCCCGTTGATGGTCACAGTGTCATCGCCTGTGGTATTTACCGTCCATGCATATTCCTCCTCACTTGCAGATTCACCTGCAACATAGCTTGGTCCGTAGTCATAGGTACCGGATACTGTTTCGTCGGGCACTGTGACACTGTAGGTTATGGTGTCAGTGACTCCGGTGAGGTTGACTGTGCCGTAAAAATCCAGGAATGTATAATCTTCCTCGGAAGTGTTCCAGATGTAACGCCCACTGTCAACTTCAGTAAGACTCCAGTCTTCAGGAAGATCTTCGTGTATTACGATGGAATCCTCGTCAGTATTGAAGGAAGCTGTAAGGGTTACATTGTAGGTATCTCCGTCAGATACTTCTGAGGGAGTAATCGTTCTTGTTATTGTTGCTTCACCGGTAGCAACAGCTGGCATGGCCAGCATGGCTATGGAAAGTAAGAGCATTACTGTTGTCAGAACAAAAAACCTTTTTTTTTGCATTTCTATTCCTCTTTTTTCATAGGGTTTCAGCCTGCCTGCGCGGAAATGTCCTGCCTACCAATGATTTGAGAAGCGGTTTGATAGGTCAGGAAATTATTTTTGGTTCAAAGATTTTCGGACCTTTGAAGAAAGCAGGAAGCGACTGAATTTTGTTATTCTGTTTTTTTATTCTCACGGATTCTGAGGATTCTGGGATCAACCGGTTTTGAACTACTTAGCTGTAGAAAGTTCCGGTGACCTAACAGATAATGATAGCATTTCAAAATCCGGAAAAATGCCGAATATGAAAAACACAGCTCAAATTAAAATTCGCCCTTTTAGAAAAAAAATGCTTCAATACTTGTCACTATTTTTGATGAAGGGCATACCTTACTTTCAGTTCGTTTAAAACAAATTTCAGGCAGAGCCGTGTATAAAAACAAGTGTTTTTAGTTTCTTTTTTTGAGATCCTCCTATGTTTTTATGGGGTTGGCGGTCGTTCTGGGCGAAAGAATCGGACCATATTTAGTGTATGGTGGGGCTACCGGATCAGGTTTCGGACCTTTTTGAAGCGTCAGACCAACCAAATTATTAAGGAATTTTCGTATCTTAGCTGCATACAAATTTGTAATGTATGGAATAATTTTGTCTAAATGTTCCAGGTTTTTCAGAAATATTTGATCTAACTAATTAGATACAATTAAACAGATTGATATTTGTAGCTTCTACAAATAAAAATATTTGGCTAATTATTCTTACCCTTATAGGTAACACGCTCCTTCAGGACTCTGAAGGAATGAAGAAAATTTTTCAAATGCTATTCCAGATTTTTTTTACCTGCTATTCTTTTCCCTGTTATTGAGCATGCTCCGGTTTCTGCTGTTGTTAACTCAAATAATTTATAAAATTTTTCCATGCACTCATGAAGTTAATGAATACTAAGTTTTTTGCAGGTTGGAATTCAATTCGTTGTTTTGTACTTCTGTGTCAGCTCAACTTTACAGGAGTTTTTCATCGATCTTGGAGATATTATATCAGCAGGGGCAGCAACAGATTAAAATATTTGAATTACCACATACATAAAAAAATACTAATGACTGTTGTGTAAAAAGAAAACAAGTTGGATAATAAGTCTATGTGGGCACAAATTGTTAATGCTTAATGACATGGATTTCAGTTCACCTGCATAAGTCCTCGGGTACACAATAGCCTGATTTATACAATAATTGAACTGTTCTCGGTCAGGTTGCTCTTCCCCCTGTAAAAAATCCTGAACTTTCATTCAAAAAAGAAAGGAGGAAACAGCTCTATTCTGCTGTCTCCACCGGAAGGTTATTGTCTTTTTTATTCCCACAACCAGCATAATCAGCTGGATATGAGAATCTTTTCTCTATTTTGCTTTCTTTCCTTCTATTTCTCCATCTACTTCCTTTTTTTTCTTTTTTCCTAATCATATCATTGCAAACATATCCACAACATCATCAAAGTCTATCCTCCCGTTCCCGTTGAAGTCGAAGTACTCCACCGGCATGTTTTCCTCTATCCAGTCCATGTTATGGAAGTATGCCACTATATCCACGAAACTGAACTCTCCATTTCCGGTGAGGTCTTCATAGAGTCCGTCTCCGTTAAGGTCCTTAGGAGCATATTCCTGATCAGGCAGGGGAGACAGAAGGGTCACCTTAATTTTTCCGGTTAAAAACTCTGGTTCTATAGTTTCTCCTGAATCTTCCTCCAGACGTTTAACCCCTATCGAAAGGTTCGCAGATCCTTTCTCCTTTCCGGAAACCGTGAGAGTAGCAAGCACAACATCTGCTGCTCCTTCCTGAACGGCATCTTCCAGGTCAACAGTCTTCATGTAGATAGAAGTTCCAGGCAGGGTAGAGTTCTCAGTAATAAGAGCCCAGGAGGGATACTCTATATCAACTATCTCGGCAACAGCCGGGTCGTCGATAGCAATGGTCAGGTTGTAGCCCGAAAGGCCTTCAGGGAAATTGCTTGCAACGAGATTTATTTCAGTAGATTCGTTTTCTGAAACTGAGGAACTTTCCGGGTCGAAATAGAGAGTTACAGTTGACCCGGAAGCTTCGGAAACTTCTATGTAATCCGTTTTTAACTCGAAGTCCATGCCAACGGCATTTTCTACAGTCAGATTTACGGTGTAATTTCCTGCTGCATTATAAGTGTAGCTCGGGTTCTGTTCGCTTGAGTCCACGTTTCCGTCGTTGTCGAAGTCCCATGCCCAGGCAGTAGGTGTACCTGAGGACTGGTCGGTAAAGTTAACTGTTAGAGGAGCAGTTCCGGCAATTACATCAGCAGTGAAAGCAGCAACCGGTTCTGCAGGCGTAGATGGTTCGGATACTGTGATGTAATCAGTCTTTACCTCGGAATCGGTTCCGTTTGCATTTGCAACCGTAAGGTTGACAGTGTAAGTACCGGTTGAAGTATATGTATACGAGGGGTTCTGCTCAGTTGAGTCCACGTTTCCGTCGTTGTCAAAGTCCCATGCCCAGGCAGTAGGTGAACCTGTGGACTGATCCGTGAAATTCACAATCAGAGGTCCGATTCCTGATGTCACGTCGGCCTCGAAGTCCGCCACCGGGGCCGCTGTCAGCGGGTAACAGGCGACGCCGTTCCACGTCGGCGTGGTGAAGCCGGTAGCGCCTTCGTAGTAGTACACCACCGGGTTGGTGCATCCATACACCCAGTTGCTGTACACAGTCGGAGCATTGCCCATGAACACCACCGAAGTCAGGGCGGTGCATTCACGGAATACATATCTGCCGAGGCTGGTGACGCCGTTGCCGATAGTGGCCGAAGTCAGGGCGGTACAGTCACGGAACGCATAGTCGCCGATGGTGGTGACGCTGTTCGGTATAGTCACAGAGGTCAGGTTGGTGCAACCGTAGAACGCATAGCTGGTGATGCTGGTGATGCTGTCCGGTATAGTCACAGAGGTCAGGGCGGTGCAGCCACGGAACACACTGTTGCCGATGGTGGTGACGCTGCCCGGGATGGTGACCGAGGTCAGGGCGGTGCAGCCATAGAACGCACTGTCGCCGATGGTGGTAACGCTGTCCGGGATGGTGACCGAACCCGTCTTTCCTGACGGACATTGTATCAACGTTGTGATGTCCTTGTTGTACAAGACCCCGTCGATGCTAGCATACACACTGTTATCGGTATCGACATTGATCGCGGTTAGAGCAGAGCAACCAGAGAACGCAGAATTGTCTATGCTCGTAACCCCACTTCCGATGGTCACAGTTGTCAGTCTGAAGCAGTCCTGGAACGCATAGCCGAGGATGGTTGTGACGCTGTCCGGGATGGTTACAGTTGTCAGGGCAGAACATTGGCGGAACGCAGAATTACCTATGCTGGTGACACCGCTACCGATGTTCACCGAGGTAATGGAGATGCAGCCCTGGAACGCGCTGGTGCCGATTTCGGTGACGCTGTCCGGGATGGTCACAGAGGTCAGGGCAGCGCAGCCCTTGAACGAATAGCTGCCGATGCTGATGACATTATTTCCTATGGTCACAGAGGTCAGGGCGATACAGTCGCAGAATGCATAGTTGCCGATGCTGGTGACATTGTTTCCTATGTTCACCGAGGTAATGGAGATGCAGCCCTGGAATGCGCTGGTGCCGATTTCGGTGACGCTGTCCGGGATGGTCACAGAGTTCAGGGCAGTGCAGCCATAGAACGCGTTGTCGCCAATGCTGGTGACGCTGTCCGGGATGGTGACCGAACCCGTCTTTCCTGACGGACATTGTATCAACGTTGTGATGTCCTTGTTGTACAAGACCCCGTCGATGCTAGCATACACACTGTTATCGGCATCGACATTGATCGCGGTTAAAGCAGAGCAACCAGAGAACGCAGAATTGTCTATGTTCGTAACCCCACTTCCGATGGTCACTGTTGTTAGTCCGGAGCAGTCTGGGAACACATAGCTGCCGATGCTAGTGACGCTGTTCGGGATGGATACAGACCCGGTCTTTCCTGACGGACATCGTATCAAAGTTGTGACGTCTTTGCTGTACAAGACTCCGTCGATGCTAGTGTACACACTGTTGTCGGCATCGACATCGATCGCGGCCAGAGCAGAGCAATCAGAGAACGCAAAACTGCTACTGCTCGTAACCCCTCCGATGCTTGTAACCCCGCCTCCGATGGTAACTATTGTCAGTCCGGAGCAGCCGCAGAACGCAGAGCTACCGATGCTGGTGACGCTGTCCGGGATGGTTACAGTTGTCAGAGCAGAGCAGCTTCGGAACGCGCTGGTACCGATGTTGATGACACCGTCCGGGATGCTCATTGTTGTCAGAGCGGAGCAACCTTGGAATGCGCTGGCACCGATGTTAGTTACGCCGCTACCGATTGTCACTGTGGTCACAGAAGGACAGTTATAGAACGCGCCGTCGCTAATTGCTGTGACACCGCTGCCAATGGCCAATGTGGTCAGAGCAGAACAACTAGAGAACGCATACTTGCCAATACTGATAACACTGTTCGGGATGTTCACAGTTGTTAGAGCAGAGCAGCTCATGAATGCATAATCACCAATGGTTGTGACGCTGTCTGGGATGCTCACTGTTGTCAGAGCGGAGCAACCTTGGAACGCGCTGGCGCCGATGGTTGTGACGCTGTCCGGGATGGTTACAGTTGTCAGAGCAGAGCAGCTTCGGAACGCACTGGTGCCGATAGTAGTGACAGGCAGTCCCTCTATCTCCGCGGGTATGAGGACAATACCACCCGCACCTATGTATTTAGTGATGGTGATAGAGCTGCCGTCACTGGTGTAGGTGAAATCACTGGCCGGAGAGGCCTGCTCATTCACGATGATGTAGTCGCTCTTGACCTCGTCACCGCTTCCTGCAGGGTTGCTCACCGTCAGATTGACGGTGTATGTTCCTGCGGTCGTATATGTGTAGCTCGGATTCTGCATCGTACTGTCAATTGTACCGTCATTGTTGAAGTCCCACTGCCAGGAAGTCGGAGAGTTCGTAGACAGGTCGGTGAACTGCACGCTGCATCCTATTAACGTGGCCACAGTATCAGCTGAGAAATCAGCCATCGGTGGCAAATTTTCCACTGAGGTAAGATTGACCCTGGTGACAGTATCCGAAGCCGCCAGGTTAGCGGCAGTCAGAGTCACTGTATAGTTACCAGCGGCATTATATGTCCAGGAGGGATTCTGCTCGTACGAGTCGATTATGCCATCGGACTCGAAGTCCCAGGCCCAGCTGACTGGTCTGTTGGTGGTAAGGTCAGTGAACTGCACGGTCAGCGGAGCGTAACCGCTGGTCACATCAACGGAGAAATCGGCTACCGGTGAGTCCGGCAGGACGGAGACGATGTAATCGGCCCTGGTCTCGGTGCTCGATCCGCCGGTGTTGGATACCGTCAGATTGACGGTGTATGTGCCGGCAGCCTCGTAGGTGAACAAGGGGTTCTGTGAGGTTGAGTCCACAATCCCATCGTTATCGAAATCCCAGGCATAGTCAAGTATTACACCAGTGCTCTCATCATTGAACTGTACCGTAAGCGGTGCGGTCCCGGAGGTCACATCGGCGGTGAAGTTAGCCTCTGGTGCGCTAACCACACCAATGTTGATGACGCCAACCGCCTCCAGGTCCAATCCGCCCGAACCCCATGTCACCCAGCCATCATAGATGGGGTTGCCCTGGGAGTCCTTGAAGTCCCCGCTGCCCGGGATATCCACAATGCGGACGTAGTTGATGGAGTTAAGGTCCACACTCCCATTCAGCACTTCGGGTGCCTGCGCAAGGGTGCTCAGGTCGAAGGGCGTGCCTCAGGAATCGCCATAAGCATTGACGTGTTTCCCTGCCAGGTTGTATACATAAGCGGGGTCTATACTCCCATATCCGCCTGCCTGTCCGGAAGTCAGGGATATCGAGGGGAAGCGCGCGAAGACAATGCCGTCAGTGGATACCTCCACGTAAGCTAGCTCGGCGAATATGCTCTCCGTGCCTGAAACGATGAAACCATTCTCAAAAACCGCCAGGTCCGGTCCTTCACCATTAGCGATGGGCAAGTCGAACCCGAGAGTTACGGATCCAGGTAGTTCGCCTGCATTTATCTGATCTTGATTGAGATCTCCCAGGCTGACGATGTCAAAGTTATCGCCGGTCACCGGACCGAGGGTCTTGCTCGGATCGGAAAACGGTGGCCCGATGACCTGGTTAGCTGGAGAGTAGTCCACGACCGTGCTGGCCCAGGTTATAAATATAGGGTTCACAGTGCCGCAGTCGGTCTTGCCGTCACCGTTCGGACCTACGAAACCTGGTATCCCAGGATCAGGTGCTCCGGGATTGGTGTTCTCCATTGCAGTAGAATAGATGTTGAGGCTGACCGCGTTGATGGTCACAGTGTCATCGCCTGTGGTATTTACCGTCCATGCATATTCCTCCTCACTTTCAGATTCACCTGCAACATAGCTTGGTCCGTAATCATAGGTACCGGATACTGTTCCGTCGGGCACTGTGACACTGTAGGTTATGGTGTCAGTGACTCCGGTGAGGTTGACTGTGCCGTAAAAATCCAGGAATGTATAATCTTCCTCGGAAGTGTTCCAGATGTAGCGTCCACTGTCAACTTCAGTAAGACTCCAGTCTGCAGGAAGATCTTCGTGTATTACGATGGAATCCTCGTCAGTATTGAAGGAAGCTGTAAGGGTTACATTGTAGGTATCTCCGTCAGATACTTCTGAGGGAGTAATCGTTCTTGTTATTGTTGCTTCACCGGTAGCAACAGCTGGCATGGCCAGCATGGCTATGGAAAGTAAAAGCATTATTGTTGTCAGAACAAAAAACCTTTTTTTTTGCATTTCTATTCCTCTTTTTTCATAGGGGTTCAGCCTACCTGCACGGAAATGTCCGGACACTTTACGATTTGATAATCGGTTTGCCCGGACAGAAAATTGTTTTTGGTTCAAGGATTTTCGGACCTTTGAAGAAAGCAAGAAGCGACTGAATTTTTTTATTCTGTTTTTTTATTCTCACGGATTCTGAGGATTCTGGGATCAACCGGTTTTGAACTACTTAGCTGTAGAAAATTCCGGTGACCTAACAGATAATGATAGCATTTCAAAATCCGGAAAAATGCCGAATATGAAAAACACAGCTCAAATTAAAATTCGCCCTTTAGGCAAAAATTTATATTGTTCACAAAATTTTTGCTGAAGGACATACCTGCCTTTCCGGAGCAGGGAAAAATTCAGACTAGAACTGTGTAAAGAAAAATAAGTGCTCAATTTCTTATTTTTTTTGAAGACCTCCTATGTTTTTATGGGGTTGTCGTTTGGTCTGAGCGGAAGAGTCTGTCTGCATTTCGAATTCCATATTGCAGTCAGATAAGGTTTCGGACCTTTTGAAGTGTCAGATCAACCGGAGTTTTTGAAGGTTTATCCGGAACATATTCTGCGGATATTTTGATCTTTCCTGAAATAATTGATTGAACTAATTGTATCTGAGTGAACTAATTGATTATCTTTGAGTTCTACAGATTAAAATCTTTGGCTAATTATTCTTAGCTGGTTGACTAACAATTTCCCTCTTGCCTCTTTTAGTATAAATCTTGAACTTTTATTCAAAAAAAGAAAGGAGGATAACAGCTTTATTCGGCTGCCTCCGCCCAGAAGGTTATTGTTCCTTTTTTGTTCCCTGAACCAGCATAATCAGCCGGAACCTTTAGAGCTACTGAAGTGTTTTCCTGACTGTTCTTTCCTACTACTTTCCAGTAATTATTCCATAGCTGAGAGTCCAGCATCAGTCCCTGACTGAAAAGCTCATCTCCAGCAGAGGAGTCGCTGACTATGGCTGTAACATTTATGTCACAGCTTCCTCTGTTTTTGAGAGTTAGATACTGGAGCTCACTGATTTTTCCAGGGGATAGTTCTCCGAATTCGAGGACTGAAAAGGGAGACCTAAAAGGAAATCACCGGAACGATGATGATATTCAGGGAAACTGCTGAAGAGTTTTTCTGGCTCCATGAGACTCAAGAAGGAAAAAAGGGAAAATAGAAGGGAACCTGAGAAAATTTTCTCCATTTCCCTTCATCTTTTTTCTTTTTCTTTTTTTTCTTTTTCTTATATCATTGCAAACATATCCACTACATCATCAAAGTCTATTCTTCCGTTCCCGTTGAAGTCGAAGTACTCCACCGGCATGTTTGCCTCTATCCAGTCCATATTGTGGAAGTAAGCCACTATGTCTACGAAACTGAACTCCCCGTTTCCGGTGAGGTCTTCATAGAGTCCGTCTCCGTCAAGGTCCTTAGGGGCATATTCCTGATCCGGCAGAGGAGACAGAAGAGTCACTTCAATTTTCCCTGCTTTCTTTACGAGGCCTTTCTTTGGCTGAACCTTACCCTTGTGTGAAGTCCGCTCTGCTTTTTCTGCCTGGAAATTGTCCTTCGCCTTATCACTTAAAAATGAAGAAGTTTCCGGATTCTTTTCCGTTCTACTGGTTTTTCACGGATATCCGAAAATCAAAAGTTTTTAAATAAGGTATCAACTTTATCAAAAGCAAGAGCAATAAGTCAAACGAAAATCTTATATTTCCCCATTTCGTTATATCAATCCTCCTGTGTTTTCATAGGGGTTTGGTTAGCCTGTGCGGAATCTCGGTCACGTCCTGATAAAGGGTGTGTCCGAGAAAGGAATTCGGACCTCCTTGAAGCGGCAGGCTAACCGTAATTCTGGAAAGAGTTGAAGATAAGGCGGATTTTGGGCCCCGTTAAAGGATCTCTTACTTTGCTTACATGCCGTTTTTACATTTTTTCGATACTGGAGGGAAAATTCATGGAACTATTTTTTCGGTGAGTTTTTGGCTTATAAGTTGATGCTGATTTATCAGGATCTTCGAAATAAGCTATGGATGTGTTGTTTATCCCCTATGTTTTCAGTTAGTGTTCAATCAACTGAATTTTAAATTAAATTTCGTAGGAGGTGATCCGGAAGAAATACTGCTAACGATATGCTGTTTAATCTTTGTTTCCACAGTTCACCGGTGGCCACAACGAGTTAAACTATCTGACACCTTTACTTCCAAACAGCCAATGGTAATCGGAGTAAGAAAATATAAATCTAACAAAAATGATAACAAGTTTGAATCTTGAAGCTAAGATTGATAAAATCGATATGAATTTGATTCTATTTCTCAATTTTTATACATTATTTTTCGTCCTGTTTTCGTGTTTTATCTTGAAATTATGTTATAAAGCCCTGTTTATAAATATTATTTGTAGGTTATATAATTTGTACTGATTTTACCCAGTATATTGACTTCCAAACTACCTACCCTTTTGTCGGGTAAACCTGAAAAGATCAAATCTGAATATACTGAGCAGCAAATATCAAAAAAGAGATTGAGAACAAATAAGAGATTGAGAACCGGAAATCAGAATCAAAATATCCGGTCCTGCCAAAAAAGAAATACCGAATTATATTCGGGTATTATCTCTAAAACCCGAAGTTTCGGTCAATTTCTTCGTTTCTAGTTAAACTCCTTCTTTTTCAGATTAGTTCCTTTTCTTCCTTAGCAGTACAAATGCGATGGCGAGTATTCCGAGAGTTGCAATTCCGCTGACAAAAGGAGTTGACTTCGTAACTTCGTAAGTCCCGCTCATGTCCCCTACCTCAACGGTATAATTTCCTGCCTCCGTCTCGGTATGAGAGAATTCGACAATTGTACTTGCACCAGCATCCAGGCTCACAGTTTCTGAATCAACGGATTCGCCGCTAACCAGCATGTCCACTTCAGTTTCTCCTGCAATATTACCGGTGTTTTCAACATTCACCCGAATCGTAACGGCATCTCCGCCCTCAACAGAAGCAGGCTCGATTGAGAAGTCCGAATATTCAAAAACGGCTTTGTCTTCGGAAACCTCGACAATAGTTTCGCCTTCTTCATAACCTGTCTTTGTGGCATTTACCGTGTATGTACCCGGAGCGGTTACCCCGTAAGATACAGTGCCGTCTGTGCCCGTCTGTCCCTCAACCTTCTGGCCTCCAAAGTAGATATCCACTCCGGAGACAGGCTTATTTTCGACAGAGTCGGTAGCTTTTATACTAATCTGGTCTCCTATATTGATGGTTTCCGGAGAGACTGAGAGCAGCAGTTTCAGGACCCCTGCTCCTACAACGTCCACATCTTCAGTTCCGGAAATATACCCTGCTTTGCTTGCAGACAGGGTGAAGCTTCCTTCCTCAGTTGGAGTATACGTAAGAGTTCCGTCGTCTCCTGTAGTCCCTATGCTCTCGTCATCAAGGAAGAGTTCTACCTCACTGACTGAAGCGTTTCTTGCCGTGACCAGGATTTCTGCCGCCTGCCCGACCACAAGGACATCAGGAGTTTCTATTTCCAGCTGGTCCTGGGCAGCAGTCTCGACTTCGACATAGGGGTAGAAGCGCAGGACTGAGGCGTCAGCAACCCTGAACTTAACGTTGCCCATCAAGTCAATGGTATTGCCCTTTGAGAGGGAGATCGAGTCTTCGTTCTTCATCCTGATTCCGGAGCTGGAAATCGTGCTTAGTTCCATCTCACCGAATGAATCGCCCTGGGAAAGCTCAACATAATCTTCGGAGATCTGGAAGACCCCTTCTATGAACACAGCATTGGTTTCAGTACCGCTGAAGATCTGATCAAGATGAACTGCAATGAGAGGAAGATCTTCTGCACCCCCGAGGTCGGTTTCATAGACATAGTCACTGTCAGAAGAAAGGAAACCTTCATCCACCACATTTCCGTCCTTTTTGAGCTGCACCCATACGGTATCTCCATTGACGTCCACTTCCGCAATTTCCAGGGAATAATCTTCATCAAGTGTAAGCGAAGAGCCCGTAAACATCGATTTTTTGTTATCGTCATCAATCAGGACCTTTGCGAGGATATTGTCCGAAAGCACGCTCACGCTCTTTGAATTTCCAAAAGTATCATCAGGGTAGCCTGCAAAATACTTCTCTGCCATAAAGCCAATAACCTCATAGCTCCCCCAGTCTTCGTGCTCGAATTTCACAAGGGCAGGGCTGGTGGAATAAA
The DNA here is from genome assembly GCF_000970085.1 of Methanosarcina siciliae T4/M. NCBI lineage: Archaea > Methanobacteriati > Methanobacteriota > Methanomicrobia > Methanosarcinales > Methanosarcinaceae > Methanosarcina > Methanosarcina siciliae. The sequence goes on from NZ_CP009506.1 coordinate 1,243,945, forward strand.
CAAGTGTCTCGTCATCAATTGACCTCCCACTGATGTCTTCGGTGAGAGTCAGGCTCTCGGTGGAGACATTTTCATCGATATTGTAATAGAAGCCTTCAAAATTGAACGGGGTCCAGACAGTCGTATCAAACACTTCATCGTGGACCGTTCCCCTCAATTCGTAGGTTCCGGGCTCGGAAGTCTCAACAATGGGGGCAAAGCGGATGTCATCGTCATCAGCAACCAGGAAGCTGAGTATCCCCATTATTTCGACGGTGTCTCCCTTGCTAAGAGTAAAAGAATCCCGGTTTTTCATTGTGATTCCGGAACTCGATGTGGAACTAATTTCCATTTTCTCGAATCTGTCCCCATTCTCGATCTTGACATACTCGTCCGAGACCTGGAAAATCCCATCAACAAAAACAGCATTGGTTTCCGCACCACTGAAGATCTGATCAAGGTGGACTGCAATAAGGGGTACATCTTCCGTATCCCCAAGATCGGTTTCATAAACATAGTCACTGTCGGAAGAAAGGAAGCCGTTATCCACTACATCCCCGTCCTTTTCGAGCTGGACCCATACTTTATCTCCGCTGACATCTACCTCGACAATGTTCAGGGAATAACCTTCTTCAAGTATAAGAGAAGATCCTGTATACATGGATTCCCGGTCATCACTATCGATCAGGATCTTCGAGAGCTGCCCGTCCGAAATAACACTTATTTCTTCATTTACAAAGCTGGAATTTTCGGTGTATCCGGCAAAATACCTCTCAGCCATAAACCCTATGACCTGGTAGGAACCCCAGTCTCCATATTCAAATTCCGTTTCTATGGGTTTTGTCTCATACTCCAACCCGTTTTTTGCGATGCTCCGGCTGCCGGCGGTAAGGTGGATCGTCATATATTCGGAACCTTCCCCGGTATCCAGATCATAGTAAAAGCCTGAATACGTCTGGGGAGTCCAGGTATAAGTGAGACTCTGATTTGCGTTTTCATCCCAGATACGGTCGCCTGTTGAATTTGAAATCACTGCAGCTGCAGTTTCGCAAAGCAATCCGAGTGCCAGAAGCAGACATAACGTAATTATATATTTTTTAGTCCCCAAGTTAGACCTCCTTTTGAGATAATGGAGCAGGGGGGCAAGCTTTTGGAAGGCCAGAGAGAAAAATAGAAACAAAAAAGTTTCCAGAACACTCCCTGGAATTTTTCCTGAGCCCGAATATCCCCGTTTACGATAAAGATATTAAAATATTCAATAATATACAGTTCAAGGTATTGCATGGATTGAATAAAGGTTTTTGGGTAGTTGTTATTACAAGCAGGGGAAAATGAAATATGGAATCCTGAAAATGAAAGAAAAAATGTTTTTACTATAGAGAGTTTTTTACTTGTGGAGCAATCATCGTTACTTAGAATAGTTTTTTACTTATAGATCAATTTTTTACTTGTTGAGCAGTTTTTTGTAAAGCACGAACCAGGGATTATCCAGAAAACCGATTACATTCTTACTGATAAGCTGCCCTATAACCAGAGGAAGGACAGGCATAACCCCGTAATAAGCTATAACGACAAAGATCAGGGAGTCCAGTGTAAGGTTAACAAAGTCGCTTGCACTCGAGCGAAGCCAGATGTAAGGGTTAATCAGGGTATCGTGCTTGAAGTTTTTTTCTTTTTGTAAAAAGTGTTTTTTGAGGGATGCAAAAACCCAGGCATCAAGGTTCGAACAGACCAGAAAAGAAACCCAGCTTGCAATTGTGATCCTGATGCTCAGCCCAAAGAGGCTCATCCAGGCGTCTTCCAGTTCAAAGAAAGGAGCGGGACTGAGATTTGTGACCATACCTATGAAGAGCACGAACAGGACCTGGGTCGCAAAAGCAATGAAGATGGAGATATGTGTCTTCCTCTCCCCATAGACTTCATTGATCATATCCACGACCTGAGCAATAAAAGGATAGATGAAAACTGCCGCAGGAGCGAAGAAAGAAGAAAAGCCGAGGTCAAAGACAATAATGCGCGTGGCAAGGACCTGGGAAGCCGCAAGGTAAACCACATAAAAAGCGGTGAGCACGGTAAAACCATTTTCAGGCATTTTTTTAATAACATAGACGGATGCATAAGTAGCAATTGTAAGAGTGATAATCCAGTACAGCCAGACTAACATTTTTTATCACAACCGGGTTTTCATGAAACTTGGGGTGGATCGATACCTGAAGTGGATCGAAGGCAGAACGGATCGAGGGCAGAATGGGTTGATCAAATTCGAAATAAACCGACAGGGACTACGGAACTTAAAGTTAAAGAGAAGGCAAACCTCCAAAAATACAAGATTCGGGAGATAAAAAATGCTGCTTATTTTATTTAAAGTGTGTATATTTTCTATTACAGGAAGCTCCGGAGAATACCCCTTACCTGAGACCCATCCCCCACGAAGAAGTGCATTTTCAATCCCCCAACCCGAAGAACAGCAATCCTTTTTGAAATTCTGCCCGGATATCCATAAAATATAAGTTAAAAGAGAAGATTTCTGACCTGTAGAATCAAGAATAAATTTCAGAATAATTAATTAACTGCAGAACTACGAATAACTACAATATAAATTAACTGCAATACAAAGAATCAATCTCGGATTCACCAACTGACCTTCGGAAAATCAAAAATTCATCTGAAGCGAACCAATAATTCACCTTCAGAAACTCAATAATCAACCTTCAAAATCGAGAATTAACCTTCAGAATAGAAAAAATATATGGAGCCGTCCCGGGCATGGAAAAAGATACAAGCATTCCAGAAGACCTGAAACTTGCCGTACTTGAAAAGATCAAACCCACGGAAACCGAAAGAAAAAAACTCACGGCAGTTCAGGAGGAACTTGCAACAGAGGTAAAAGCGGCAGCAGAGAAACTTTGTGTAGCGGATATTTTTGTAAAAATGGTCGGCTCTGCCGCAAGAGGCACCTGGCTTTCGGGTACCCATGACATTGATGTTTTTATCAGCTTCCCCGAAGAGACTTCCAGGGGAGAACTGGAGAGCAGGGGCATGGAGATTGCGCGGGAAGTGGCAAAAAAAGCAGAACATGCCGAAGACCGCCATGCTGAACACCCTTATTTGAACATTGTTTTCAAAGGCTTTGACGTTGACCTCGTCCCCTGCTTCCGGGTCGCATCCGCCTGCCAGCTCAAATCCGCAGTGGATAGGACACCCTTCCACAACGAATTCGTAAAAACCCACATCAAAGGCCGGGAAGACGATGTCCTGCTCATGAAGCAGTTCATGCGCGGAGGCGGAGTCTACGGCTCGGAGCTGAAAACACAGGGCTTTTCAGGCTATCTGACCGAACTCCTGATCATTCACTACGGCTCTTTCGAAAACACCGTAAAAGCCGCCTGCTTCTGGAAACCCGGCAAGAAAATAGACATTATGCAGCACTCGGAAACGGAGCACGACGAACCTCTGATAATGGTAGACCCGACCGACCCGAAAAGGAACGTTGCAGCAGCTCTCTCCCTTGACAAGTTCTGCATGTTCATGGATCACTGCCGGGAGTTTCTGAAAAACCCCGGACTCAAATTCTTTTTCCCGCCCCCCCTCGCGCCACTTGAAGACAGAGAATTCCTTGAGAAGCTGGAAAGCCGGAAAAGTTCCCAGCTCGCAATCGTCTTCCAAACCCCCGATGTCGTGGACGATGTCCTCTACCCTCAGCTCTACAAAATGGAACAGGCTGCAGCTGCCCTCCTGCACGAATACGATTTTTCGGTGATCAAAACCGGTGTCTGGTCAGGAAAGCCCGAAACCGTAATCATGATTGAACTGATCTCTGGCACCCTCCCCAACGTCAAGAAAAGAATCGGTCCTCCGGTCTGGGTCAGGGAACATGCCGAGAAGTTCAAAGCCAAGTACGAAGGAGCTGAAAATGTTTTCGGAGGCTATATAGAAGGCGGAAAGTATGTCTTTGAAGTCCAGAGAAAATATCCCACTGCAAAAGGGCTCCTTGAAGAACAGCTTGTAAACTGCTCCCTCGGAAAACATGTGCATCAGAGCGTCAGCAAAGGCTTTGAGATAGTAGAAGATGCAGACGTTTGCATGTTGAGAGACCTGGATTTCAGGGTTTTTTTGAGGAAATGGGTGTGAAAAGAGTTTGATATATGAATACATTCGTGTCCAATTAGCTGGTTTAGATTTCATATGAGAATGGACCTTTGCTCATCTGCATCTGTTTTTATACATTAGTAGATACTGGGAATAAGCCATATCGACCCTCTCCAGTGTTTCCATAGAACAAATGCACGTGAGCTAGATCCTCTATGTTTTCGGGAGGATCAATGTTCTCTAATACTATGATCTGACCTAGGGGAGATATCGAAGCTAAATGTTCGAAGAACCGCTCCTTTACAGAAGTTTTTGCGAGCGCTTTTTCATCATCTGTTAAATCTCCTAACCTTGGATTTTTCATCGGGTCTCGATAAGTTAATAGCGGAGTATCGAGCACCACGAATCCTGGATGCGGAAGTTCTCGATCACGGCAATACAACAAAAGTGCAACCTTGAAGGCTGCATGTATTATAGCCCTAACACCTTTACCATTGTCAACGCGTAGTTTTCCATCAATTCTCAGATCATATGTTTTGTAATCAAATGACACATTGCAGTCACCAGGAAATTCCCATTGCTTGAGTACTTTGCTGACGACTTTGCAGAATTCATTCACTTCATTTGCTGGAAGGTTTAATTTAGGATTGTCTGCTTTCGAGGGTTTCTTAAGGTTATTCAATTCCTTCCTCTTCACGAATAATTCATCCCTCTGTTCGAGAAAAGATAATCCTTTTCTTGCATGATCCCTAGCTTCAATGATCTTCCCAAGTTCGAGACGGCTCTTATTGACATCTGGAACAAGCAGAGAAATCTCCTTTTCGACTTTCTCAAGATTAATTTTAAGATCATTAAGTACGGCTTTAAGCTTCTCTTTTTCAGATTCAAGGCTATGCACAGTATCTTTGAGGTCGGAGCGTTGTAATTCGATTTTTTTAATTTCAACAAGTGATGCATTCTGCATCTCTCCGATACTTCTTAATGATTCAGTATGTTTCTGCATTTCAGCAGGTGCACCGCACAATGGACAATCCAAATCACTACTAAGAGACAAGATGAAACTTGCTTCCTCTAATGCTTTTAGTCTTTCAATATCAGAGAGATAAACCTCTTCGAGTTGTTTAAAGCGTTCTATATGAAGTTGAACTTCTTCCAGCCTTGTACTAATTTTCGAAATATCCACCGACAAAGACCTTTTTTTTTCGACTAGTTTAATAATTGGCTTCTGAGCGTTTTCGAGGTCTATCTGAATTTGCTTGAACTGCTCATCTAATAATTTAAGCTGGGTTTGAAGATCATCGATATTCGGATAGTTTTCCGCTAATTTTGACTCGACATTGATAATCATCTCTCCAATCATTTCAAGCCGAGCGGTCTTTGATGTTATGAAGGTATTTTCGTTATCATTAGTCACAATTGAACTGTCGTCTGTGCCAGTGAGAAGTAATCTAAACACGCTACGTTCTTTCGTGCGAGTCATACTGTTTCCGCTTTCAATAGGTGACCTTTCGATCTGAATATCCGTTTCATTAACTAACAGGATTTCTACAAGATTCCGAAAACTCAGACTATCTTGTTCTCCTGCTATATTTTTGGCCACAAGCTTCCCAGCAAGTTCTAAATATTTTAATAAGAATTGAGATAAATTATTGTCTTTTTTAGAATTATGTATTGAAGACAAAGTTTTTACTTTTTGTCTAATTTGAGCCGATTTTACGAGGCCATCATAGAGTTTGTATGAGCCTCCTGAAATTGCTCTGAACAGGGTGAAATCACCTACGCCTTCTAGAGAGAAACCAAGCCAAATTCCTTCGTACCCCTTGCGTTCATTAAAATCGGGTAGCTGCTTTTTGCCTCCAAACATAAAATCAAGCGATTTCAGTGTAAATGACTTACCAGTATTTGAAGCTCCATAAATAAGGTTTGAACCCGGCTCGAAATCTAAGCCAGCTGGCTTCATATTAGGTCCGGTAAACACAAGATGTCTAATAATCAATCCTTTGTGTGTCACATTCGAGACCCCGAAGATATTGCTTCATGCTGAAATTCTATACTCCATCTGCCTAATTTGTCTGTAATTAACTTCTTCATTTGTTCTTTATCCATATTACAGAAATTTTCTGCGAGCCACTCTGACCTTGCTTTTAAATCACAGGCGTATTTAGAGCGCATCAACTCAACAAAAGAGTACGCTTCATCACTGGCTTGATAAACAATTCCACGCTCATCAGCAAGAATATCAATTAAATGTAGACGGCGCATTAACGTTAAGCTTTCTTCAATTAAGCTCCGACGAACCAATAGTTCACCGCTACGAGATGGCAGATCTGGATGAAGACTCATTGGACCTCCGATATCGCTTGTATGGACGACCAGATGATCAAACCATGTAATTTGAGATAGGTCAAAAGCTTTAGGATAGGCCGCATTAAGAACAACTACCGCACGCACACCAGTCTCGAGAGGGCTATTGAATAAAACTGCATTCCTTGGTTCATCCAAATCTTTTATTGATGCCATTTTATTAAATCACCCTCGTTTGCTAAATGATGACAAACACCTTGCTTGACCGGAACACGTGCATACTTAGCAAGTGGCCCAGCTACCTGCACGTTTGAAGCCTGCGTCATGACAGCGTTTACGCGGGCTAGAAAATCTTTATGTTCAGCATTAAACGTGTCGATGACCCCGTGGTAAATATCTTTTTCAAACGAGTCGAGAACATCTGGCTCCGTGTTATCGCGATAAAATCGCTTAAATGCATCAGCGTCATAAAAGCGTTCACGTTGCAGTAACAGGTGGACATTATATTCATGATGTTTTTCAACCTCTTTATAGTCAACAAAAGTTCGTCCACACCGCTGGCTATATACGCCGACAAGCTGCTTTATGTAAGGAAGTTCTGAATCCTGAACTTCTGCCGGTGTCTGACCCTTGGGTGCTGGTCCTAGTTCCTCACCAAACCATTTATGAAGCACAGGATTAATGCAAGCGTCTTTCAGGATATTATCAAGAGTTAAACGTTCAACAGTCGAAAAATCGAAGGCACATATGAATGCCTTTAGGTCACCATCAAGAGGGATCTCCGAACCATCAATTATTTTTGTAGAACAGTACTGATCCCACCCATCAATTAGTTTTGTCTTAAACCGACTGGGATTGTAAATGAGTTTTTCAAGATTCCGGTTCACACCGCGTGGAGCAACAAAGAAATATCTTTCAGGAACTGAAAATTCTTCTTTGTTCGCGTAATAAAGTATTTTGCCAATTTCCAGAATAGCTGTTTCCGTAGGAAGTTTCCTTCCATACTGTTTGCATTGATAGTTATGCCAAGGCCCTTCGTGCTTTTTTTTTGAAAGAAATCCGACTACATCTCGCCCCAAATCACCAGCACCAGAGAATCTAGCAACTTCAAAGTAACCCTTAGCCTTGCAACTAATCCAATCATTGACGAATTTCTCTAACTCTGCGTCATTCAAGGCAAGAATCTGTCGATCATAATTACTTTTCATTATTGGCACTTCATGAGTCCGGTGTTTATAATTTTGTAGAAAGAGAAATGGCGATGGAACAATGTTGTTTTGAATTAAAATTCTAATGTTAGGTCGAAGAATTGCATTTCAGTATTTAAATCTCCTAGATACCCACAGATATTCAATTCAACAATTTATCAACTGTGTATTATACTTAGTAAAGTTTCAATGTCATTACATATATAATTTATTAAATTGTTTTCACCTTTGTAAAGTTAATTAGACTAAATAAATGCGAGCCTCCAAAGACCCTGAAATAAGAAGATAAAATGTGGTTTTTCCTCATAATCCCTATTAATGGACTATAAACCCTAATCCTGAAAAAAAGAAACCGTTTTAAGCTTTAAGCTTTATCGGAACTTATAGTGTTGGGCAGTTGATAGATCAAGAGGAAATTCACTGTCAATGTTTTAGTGAAGATCCCGAAGAGCGTATCAAGGCATTAAATCAATTAAATCAAAACTTTTCTCATATTTCAAAGAAACAACAGGCATGGAATGATTTAATTGAACTTGCCAATAGTGAAGTATGACAAAGAAGATGTCCTTGAAAAATTAATCTGAACCCCTCTTTTTTGGATTATATTTCCAGGCAGTTGAAATTGAGATTTTGCTTCGCTTCATTTTAGTTTTCTTCGTTTAATTATTGTATGCTTCCAGCCTGGCCCTTGCGACCTTGATGGCTCGGTGAAGCTTTTCAACAAGCATCTCACGGGAAGGTAATTCGGTCAGATACTCAGCCACATGGATACCGGAAAGGTTCAGCTCCAGCAGCTCGATTTGTTCCTGTTTTTTTCCGGCGCAGAGGATAATCCCAAGAGGAGAATCTTCTCCCTGTTGACGCTCATATTTATCCAGCCAGCGCAGGTAGAGCCCCATCTGACCTTTATATTCGGCTTTGAAATTTCCAAGCTTCAGGTCAATAGCTATTAACCTGTGCAGGGATCGGTGATAGAAAAGAAGGTCAATATAGAAATCGTCATTATCTATCTGGATATGCCTCTGCCTGGCAACGAAAGCGAATCCAGCACCCAGCTCAAGCAAAAAAGCTTCCAGCTCTCGAAGGATTGCATCCTCAAGGTCTTTTTCAAGATAACGGTCTTTCAACCCCAGAAAATCGAGGACATATGGGTCGCGGAAAACAAGTTCAGGTGTCAGCTGATCCTGCACTCTCAGAGCAGAGAGTTCATGACGAATCACTTCTTCCGGCTTATGTGAAATGGCGGTGCGCTCATAAAGCATAGAATCGATACGTTCTTGAAGTGTACGGGTGCTCCATCGTTCGATTCTGCACATCTCAGCATAGAATTCACGTTTGAGAGGATCTTCTATAGGCATGAGTATCTTGAAATGCGTCCAGCTTAATTGTCGCCTCAGTGCGGCGACAATTCCCTCATCAGGAAAAGCTTCTGAGAACTGAATCATACGGCGCAGGTTTTTCTCTTCAAATCCCGGCCAAACTCAGCAGTCAATTCTCGTCCAAGCGAAACGACAATCTCCTGTCCATATCCAGCCCTTTCACCTCCGAGGATTTCTTCCCGGATGCGATTCCCGATATGCCAGTAAAGCATCGTCAATCCGGCATTAACAGCAGTCGCTACAGTCGAACGGGTTTCTTCGATCATCTGGCGGATATCGTTCACCAGCAGGGAATTATTAAAAGCCTTTCTGACCTCCTTCCTGTCTTTACGGTTCATAGCTTTTTCCCTATTCCCTATTATCAGATCCAGCAGTTAATTCTAAAAGAAGTTAGTGAAGAAAATTTAATACAGCGAAACAAAACCCTCCAGCCTTTTCTGATAAAACAAATACTGCTGAGCATACCCACAGTAATAGCCGAAGTATTTCCGTCCCCATTCTCCCATACAGCTCATGTTCGTGCAGGTTTCAAAGTAGCTGTCATCGATATGGTAATGCTGGATGATCTGCCTGACATGGGTATCAACCGGGAAGGCTTCCATTTTCTCAAAGGCGAACAGGAGGACGCAGTCGGCAACTTTTTCCCCGATGCCGCGAAGCCTCATGAGGCGTTCCCTGGCGTACCTGTATTCCAGGCGGTAGAGGACGTTAAGGTCAAGTTCGTCTGAAGCCACTTCTCTTGCCGCTTCTTTTATGCGTTCGGTCCGAAAGCCGAGTTTGCATTTGTCAAGCAGGGAAAGGTCGGCTTCTGCAAGGGTACCGGGATCAGGGAAACTGAAATAGCCTTCTTCGAGTTCCTGGCCGAAAAAGCGGCTCAGAAGATAGATTCGTTTCTGAATTGTGGGGATGCTTGAAGCTGTTGCGAGCATATAAGAGATCAGGCATTCCCAGGGGTTCTGCCGAATCAGGCGAAGCCCGCTGTATTTGTTGATCGCCCTGTTTATCAGGAGGTCTTTGTTTATGCTTTCGTAGATCGAAGGCAGGTTGTCGTCCAGGCGGAAATAGTAAGAGAAAAATTCGGGGGGAAGTTGGGAATCGATCAGCAGATCTCCGCTGTCCTCCTCCTGCGAAAGCCGGATAACATGGTCTCCTACAACGCCTGTCCACCAGTCTCCTGACTTTTCCCAGCGGAAGACCTGTCCGCAGTCAAGGGTGTAGTCCAGGTTGAAGATCTCGGGCTTAAGCCTGTACATCCAGCTCCAGCTCCCTTAGAAAAGTTGCGGCGGTTAAAGTATCTCCAAGTCCGACCGTGGTCAGTGGGGATTTTGAAAGCAGGGTGGGGAGAATGCAGAGAACATACCCGTCCCTGAAAGCAAAAGCTCCATGCCTCAAAGCCCTGCCGTTGAAGGCTTTAAGGAAGATCTGCAGCTGCTCCCTTCCGAACAGGCTCTCCTGAAGTTTCAAAGCCTCCTTTTCCACAAATTCC